>CAZTGH010000252.1:1257-8030 GCA_964612985.1 uncultured Pirellulales bacterium | reverse complement strand
GTGTTTGCGACGGAGGAGGTGAAACGCGAAATCTGGAAGACGGATGATGAGCTCAGATCATGGTTGGAGCCGCGAGAGTACTTCTTCAAACCTATCGACCGCGCAGTGATCGAGTGCCTCCAGACCATCTATAAGAATGAGGAGAACCGCCGTCTTGTTGATAGTAGCAGGTTCCGTTCAGTGGCCGATCCCTGGGTTATTGCTCATGCTATGGCAGAGAAAGCCACTGTTGTCACCAAAGAGAACTACGAGACTAATCCCACCAAGCGCATCAAGATTCCGAATGTCTGCAAGACAATGGCCATAGAGTGCATAGACGATTTCGAATTGATTCGGCGACTCAAGTTGCGTTTCAAGTTGTAGTGCAGAGACACATAGATAGACAGAGCATCCCCCTTGGCGCAAACAGAGTAATCGTTCCAGTAGAAGGACCGTCTTCGCGAGCGGTGTGCTATTCGAATTGGACGTCGCGGGCGATGAATTCTACGTTGCTGTTGCCGTTGAAGTGGTTGATCTGGGCCTCGAAGGCGACGTTGAAGAAGTCCTTTTCGAGCATTTTCTTTTCGAGGTGGCCCATGCGGAAGCCGACGCAGCGGGCGGCGCCGGTGTTGTCGGCGATGGTGAACTGGAGGTGGTCGCTGCGCGCCCCGACCCGTCGGGGGGTGGCGGCCAGGCGGACGCCCTTGACCGCGAAGACCGGTTTCGGGTTGCCCTGTCCGAATGGTCCCAGCATTTCGAGCTGCTCGACGGCTTCGCGGCTGAACTGCCTCAGGGGGGCGAGCGCGTCGATATGGAGCTTGGCGACGACGTCCGCTTCGTGCAGATGCTCGACGGCGTAGGCCTCGAAATCGGCGGTGAAATCCTCGATGCGGTCGGGCGCGATGGTCAGGCCCGCCGCCATGGTGTGTCCGCCGAAGGTGGTCAGGTGCTGCGAGCAGGCCTTGATCGCGTCGAGCAGCGGAAAGCCGGCGATCGAGCGGCCCGAGCCCTGGGCGGCGCCGGTCTCACCGGGCGAGGCGTTGATCATGATCGTGGGCCGGTAGTATTTATCGACCATGCGCGAGGCGACGATGCCGAGCACCCCGGTGTGCCAGCCCTCGGCGGCCAGCACGATGCTGCGCCGGTCGGGGTGGTTGTAGCCCCTCTCGACGACCATGTCGCAGGCCTGCTTGACGATCTTGCGTTCGCACTGCTGGCGCTGGGTGTTCTGGTCCTTGAGGTATTCGGCGATCTGCATGGCGCGCAGTTCGCTGGTGCTGGTCATCAGCTCGACCGCCAGGCGGGCGTGGCCCATCCGTCCGGCGGCGTTGAGCATCGGTGCCAGGCGAAAGCCGATCGCGTAGCTGTCGAGGCCCTGTCCGGTCAGGCCCGCCGAGGCGATCAGGGCGCGGACGCCGCAGAGCTTGCTCTCGGGCAGCGAGCGGAGTCCGAAACTGGTCAGGATGCGGTTTTCACCGCGCAGATCCACCACGTCGGCGACCGTGCCCATGGCCGCCAGGCTGGTGGCGTTGAGCATGAACTCGCGCAGTTTGGGTTCGAGTCGCGGTCCCCTGCTGAACTCGTCGGCCAGCGCCCAGGCGAGCTTGTAGGCGACCATCGCCCCCGCGGAATCCTGGTTCGGATACGATGCCTCCAGGACGGGGTGGACGATGGCGACCGCCTCGGGCAGCGTCGCGTCCGGGCAATGGTGGTCGGTGATGATCAGGTCGAGACCAAGCTGGCGGGCTTGGGCAGCGGCGTCGATGGCGGTGATGCCACAATCGACCGTGATCAACAGGCTCGTGCCCGATTCGGCCAGCGAGCGGACCGCGTCAATGTTCAGTCCATACCCTTCGTCGATGCGATGCGGAATGTAGAAATCGACGCTGGCGTCCAGCATCGTCAGCAGTTCCCACAGGATCGAGACGCCCGTGATGCCGTCGACGTCGTAGTCGCCGTAGAGGGTGATCTTCTCCTTGCCTTCGATCGCTTGCTTGATCCGTCGCACCGCCGGCTCGATGCCCGGCATCCGGTCGGGCCGGATCAGCTCGGTGAGCTTGGGGCGCAGGAAGACACTGCCGTCGGCGGCCTCGGTGATCCCGCGATTGACGAGGACCTGCGCCACCAGGGGCGAGACCCTCAGCGACTGGGCCAGCGGCGCGACCCGATCGTCCGTCGGGCGGACCACCCACTCGTTGTTCTGCGTCCTTGCCGATAATAGCATCTAACTCACACGTCCGATGATTGCGGAGAATAACAGAAAGCCGTTGCCTCTTATACCAGAACGCGATCTGCTTCTCAAGGGTTCCCTGCAAAGCCTCGCTCGTAGTTCGTATGGGTGCAGGCAGCGGATGGTGGCGGATTCGGGCCGCAACTTCTGATTGCCACTCTTCGGGCGGTCAACCCTCTATTTGTCATCCCGAGCGGAGCAACGCGAAGTCGAGGGATCTGGCCGCGAAGAAGTCAAATGACAAGCCTTTGTTCAAGGCTCTTCGAACTGAAGCCCTTCCGCCCATCCCCGGGCAACGGCACCAAGTGCAGCGGTTAGCCGATTCGGTGCCAGATTTCCGTTCGACTTCGCTCGGGACAAGCTCTCCACTTCGCTGCGCTCCGGTCGGAATGACAAACGGCGTATGGCAGACACAGACGTCACCATGCTCGGACGGCATCCGCGCGTATATGCCCTTACGGGCACACTACGAACATGAAGCGAGCCGCACCGGGGTGGTGCGGCTCGCGCGGGTTGGCATTCGATCATCCAGCCGATTCGCGATCAGTCGGCGCTGGGCAGTTGGTAGCGGGCCAGGCTGGCGACGTCGCCCATCTGCGGACTGTAGGGTCGGATTCGGAAGCTGTAGGTGTAAGGCTTGGCGGGCAATGTATATTCCGGATGCGTGCGGGCGCCCCAGCTGTCGTCGCCGCCCACGCCCATCTGCTTGTAGTCGAGGTTCAGCGTGATGAAATCGCGCCGAGGCAGCTTGTTGATGTGCGTGGCCTTCTCGATGTCTTCCATGCTGAAGGGCCAGGCGCTGGCGCTGAGCAGGGGCATGCCGACCGCCAGCAGGCCCGCGCCGCGCTGGTTGGTGAGCGTGAGCCAGCGGACGTCGGTCTTGTTGCCGTTTTCCTGGGGTCGGACATAGACGTGGATCTGTTCCTCGACGGGGCCCGAATACAGGCCGACCGCAGCGCCGGTCTTGCGGTCCCAGTAGGTCTCGTGCGGGCCCCGACCGAGCCAGGTCATCGTCGAGAACTGCGCGGGGATCGCCATCTGCATCCCATAGCGCGGCAGGTCGGGAATGTCCTCGCCCGAGGGGATCAGGCTCATCGTGACGACCACGTCCGTGGTGCCATAGATGTCGTAGGTGGTGAGGCAGCGGGTGCCGTCGCCGACGGGCAGGACAGCGTCGACGTCGATCCGCGCCAGCTTGGGATTGACCTGCCGGGCTCGGACCGATTCGATGGTGCGCTCGGGTCCCGCCTGTCGCCAGACGCCCTGGCGGCGCGGCATGCCGTTGCCGTTGTCGTTGTCGATGGGCGGACGCCAGAAGTTGGGCGCCAGCGGCGCCGAGAGGACTTCGAAATCGTTGAAGACCAGCGATTCGAGCGCCCCGCTGCGGCTGCCGACGGTGACCTTGAAGTTGGGCGCCGTGACCGTGTAGCCCTCGGGCCCCTGATGGAGCTGGACGTCGGGCACGAGGCGAAGATCCACGACGGTCGGCGCCGGAGTCTCGACGGGAACCTGGAACTGGTCCCAGGCGACGACGTGACCCTCGGGTCCCCAGCGGTGATCCCGGGCCAGCGAGAAGGTGACCTTCAGCCAGTACTCGGCGGCGCTATCGGCCATCGGCTGAGTGAACGGGATCTTGATCTGCTGATCGCCACCGGCGGGGATCGCCAGCTTGGGCAGCTCGCCCTGCTGGACGACCACGCCGTCTCGAGTGAGCTCCCAGGTGACATCGACGAATTCGAGGTCGAGGAAGTCGTATTCGTTGGCCACGGAGACGACGCCCGATGCGGCGTCGACCGGCGTGACATGGATGCGCTGATAGACCTTCTTGACTTCGTGCAGCGAAGGATTGGGCTTGCGGTCGGGCTGGACGATCCCGTTGCAGCAGAAGTTGCCGTCGTTGGGGGTGTCGCCATAGTCGCCGCCATAGGCCCAGAACATGGTGCCATCGTCGGCGTACTTGCGCAACCCCTGGTCGACCCAGTCCCAGATGAACCCGCCGATGAGGCGCTTGTGGGCGCGAATCGCGTCCCAGTATTCCTTCAGGTTGCCGACGGAGTTGCCCATCGCGTGGGCGTATTCGCAGAGGACGACGGGTCTGTCATCGCGCGGGTCGGTCGCCATCTCCACGATCTGGTGGATACGGGCATACATCCGGCTGCGCATATCGACGTAGTACGGGTCTTTCGGATCACCGACCGCCCCTTCATAGTGGATGGGACGCGTGGGATCGTAGTCGCGAATCCAGGCGGCCATGGCGGCGTGGTTTGGGCCGCAACCGCTCTCGTTGCCCAGCGACCAGATGATCACCGACGGATGGTTCTTGTCGCGTTCGACCATGCGGATGGCACGGTCGACGAAGGCCTGGTGCCAGCTCGCGATGTTGGTGAGGTAGCCCCCCTGCCCGTGCGTTTCGAGGTTCGTCTCGTCGATGAGATAGATGCCATACTCGTCGCACAGCTCGTACCACTGCGGATCGTCGGGATAGTGCGAGGTGCGGACCGCGTTGATGTTGTTCTGTTTGAGCAGCTTGATGTCCTGGACCATCCGTCCCAGCGGGATCGCTCGCCCGTGGTCGGGATCGTGCTCGTGGCGGTTGACGCCGAAGAGTTTCACCGACCGGCCGTTGACGAGGAGCTGACCATCCTTGATCTCGATCTTGCGGAAGCCCACCTTGCAGCTCTGGGCTTCGACGAGAGTGCCGTCGGCGTCGTGCAGCGACAGGACCAGCGTGTAGAGGTTGGGCGCCTCGTCCGACCATGGCTTGACCTGCGGGATCGTCGCCTCCATCAACGCAAAGGGCACGTTGTCGCGCTGCGGATAGCGTTCGTTGAGGATGCGCCGGGCGTCGATCTGGAGTGGCTCCTCGAGGACCGCCTGCTCACCATCATAGAGTCTGGCCTGGACACTCCAGCCTCGCGTCGAGACGTCGGCGTAGGTTGCCAGTTTCGGGCGGATCATCAGGATGCCGTCCTGATAGAGATCGTCGAGCGTGCCGCGGACGAAGAAGTCGCGGATGTGCACCTTCGGCGTCGAGAAGAGATAGACCTTGCGGTAGATGCCGCTGAGCCGCCACATGTCCTGGTCTTCGAGGTAGCTGCCGTCGGACCAGCGATAGACCTCGACCGCCAGCAGGTTCCTGCCGGGTTGGAGATAGTCGGTGACGTTGAACTCGGCGGGCGTCATACTGCCTTCGCTGTAGCCGACTTTGCAGCCGTTGACCCAGACGTAGAAGGCGCTCTTGACCCCGTCGAAGTGCAGGAAGACTTCGCGTCCGTCCCATCCTTCGGGAATCTCGAACACCCGCCGATAAGAGCCGACGGGATTGTAGTCGTGCGGGATGTGGGGCGGATCGGGCGGGAAGGGATACCGCATGTTCGTGTAGATGGGCCGGCCGTACCCGTATTCCTGCCAGTTGGCAGGCACGCGGATCGTGTCCCAGCCGCTGACGTCGAAGCTGGGCTGGTAGAAGTCCATCGGCCGATCGGCAGGCTTGTTGACCCAGTGGAATTTCCACGTGCCGTTCAGGGATTTGTAGAAAGGCGACGCCTCGCGAATGCCCTCCAGGGCGCTTTCGATATCGGCATAGGGGGTCAGCGTGCAGTGACCGGGCTCCTTGTTGATCCCGATCACCCGCTCGTTTTCCCAGTCCAGGGGCAGAGCGGGTCCGCCCTGGGCGATCGCACCCAGGGGCAAAGCGAACAGCGAAAGCAACAGGACGATTGATGAGAACGGGATTGGGGGCAGCTTCGACATCTTGGTCCTTCTCCATAGCTAGAGGATTGATCGCGACATCGCGCCGGGCACCCTGGCGCCCGGGCGAACGTCCATGGAACCAAGATATACCATTTTCACGCGGAAATCGCAACCTCAGCGTGCCGTCGGCAGAATCCGAAGCACGAAGCACGAAATCCGAAACAAACCCGAACGTCTCAAATCCCAACGCTCGAAACACGGGAGTCGCAGGGCTGTTTCGGACTTCGACATTCGGATTTCGGATTTCCCGCCGGTCGCAAGGTCTTTCACTACGGTGACTTGCGGCCCGTCTTCGAGTCTGAACGGCGCCCTTACGTTCGCCAGCGCAGGCGGGTGGTCTGGCCGTTGAGCCGGGTGTTGCCTTCGAGGGCGTGCAGCGTGAGGATCCCTTCGTCGATACCCAGGTGCGCATCGACCCAACCGACGGGCTGGCTGTTGGAGGCATTGTACCCGGTGGCAGGGAGATTGATCAGGTGAATGCCGTCGAGCTGGGCGTATTCGAACCGGTGCGAATGCCCATAGACGACGGCCTTGACCTTTGCCATCGGGCGGATGATCTCCAGGAACGAGTCGGCATCCCAGATGGCGCCGGGTCCGACAACGGGATGATGGAGCATCAGCACGACGGGAATCTCGTCGCAGGCATTCAGATAGGTGCGCAGCCAGTTGCGCTGCCCCTGACCGAGCCTGCCCCAGGGCAGGTCGACGAAGAGCAATGAGTCGAGGAGGATCAGCTTGACCGGGCCGGCGTTGACGGTGAACATGTGCTTGCCGTTGATATCCCCGATAGCGTACACGCCATCCTGGCTGG
>CAZTGH010000252.1:0-1247 GCA_964612985.1 uncultured Pirellulales bacterium | reverse complement strand
TGCCGTTGACGATCCAGGCGGGATGGTTCGATTTCTGAAACGCGTGCAGGAAGTTGTCGCGGTCGTCGTGGTTCCCGGTGGCCAGATGGACCGGGCGCTCACGCGCGATCGGGGCGATCAACTCGCGGAAGTTGCGATAATCGGCGGTGCGGCCCTTGAGCCGGGCGACATCGCCGGTCACCACGACGCCGTCGGGCGGAGCGGCGACGATCTGGCGGGTGATTTCGCGCAGGTTTTGATAAGGGTAGAAACCCCGGTATCTGTTGTCGGGATTGGCGGCGATATGCGTATCCGACAGGAGCGCCCAGTGGGCGGGTTCCTTGCTGCGGGCGATCGCGGTCCGGGTCGACCCGAACGCGGTCATTCCGCCGGCCACCGCGATCATCTTCTTCAAGAAGTCTCTTCGATCCAGTATCTGCCGTGTAGGGTCCTGCATAGCCTGCTGCCTTTCCATTCCATCTGTGCCGGTCGGCCGTTTCGGGACGCGACAATCCGGGCGCATGGCAAGAATCGAATCGGGTCACAACCGGGAACCTCCCCGGCAATCGACTCCTGCTTTTCCCATCTCCTTTGGGATTGCGGCGGCCTGTCCTTGTCCCCCAGGCGGCCTTCTCCGTAGGCCGTACCAACCGTTCTATCGGCGTGTATTCTCGGAGGACTCCACTAGAAACGGATTGGGTTTCGATTCGAATGGCGTTAGTTCGGCGCCATCCTTTATTTTTGGTCCGGCAGTCGCCAGGAGGTTCCACGACCGCGAGAAATTATCGGACAAGAACAGCGGCACGCGCCGAGACCGGGTGTGGCCGGCAAATGGTGACGGACTCCCGCAAGGTTCCTCGGTATCGCTTCGGAAACCGACGATTCTCCGCTTGTCATCTCGACCGGAGCGCAGCCTTTAGCCCTGAGCGAAGTCGAATGGGGCAGTGGACAGATCTGCCTTCGAAAAAGCGAGTTGTCGGGAGGCTTGTTCGCGGCACGAAATGAGAGAATCTGCCGTAGGAAAAGCGGGAAATGCAGCGGTTGGCGGTACGGTCAACTTGACGGGACGGAGACCCGGTGGCCCGCGAGAGAGTCGCAGGCCATGGCGATTGCGACAGGGGTTACCAGCCTTCGGGACTGAGGGCGTCGCTGACGGGCAGGTTCCACCAGGCGGGATCGCGGAAGTACTGCTTCAACTGCATCGCGGCGTTGACGCCGTCGGAGACCGCGGTGACAAGCTGCATGGCGGCGCCGATGCGGCAGTCGCC
>CAZTGH010000251.1:7314-8041 GCA_964612985.1 uncultured Pirellulales bacterium | reverse complement strand
CGATGGTATGATGGCGAGATGCACGAAATCCTGAAAAGTCATATTCTTCAGCTTCTGCAAAAGGACGCGACGCCGCGAAATCTCGGCCACCTGGCCGAGGAATTGGGCGTCGGCGGTTCGCTGCGCAGCGCCTTTCGCGAAGCGGTCGATGAGCTTGGCGCCGAGGGTCGCGTGATCCTGGGTCCGCGCAATATGATCAGTCTGCCCTCGCTGTCCAGCGAAGTTACCGGCATCTTCCGCGCCAATCCGCGCGGCTATGGCTTCGTCAGCCCCCAGCAGCTCAGTGCTGAGGGCGACGTCTTCATCCCCGCCAAGTCCACCGGCAGCGCCATGACGGGCGACCGCGTCGTCGCCAAGGTAACCCGAGGCACGAAGAACGACCCCGACCGGCTCACCGGCAAGATCGTCAAGGTCCTCGAACGGGCCCATACGACGGTCGTCGGGACCCTGCGACAAGAGCAGGACCGCTGGATGGTCCGCCCCGATGGAGGTGATTTCTCCCGCCCGATCGAGATCGAGGGCATCGATACACGAACCGTCCGCCATGGGGATAAGGTCGCTGTGGCGATTCGCACCTATCCCACACGCTCCGAAGCCGCCACCGGCGCGGTCCGCGAGGTTCTGGGGCGTCCCGGACGATTCGACGCCGAGATTTCGGCGATCATCCGTCGCCATGGCCTGCTGGAGGAGTTCGACGTGACCCGGGAGGTGCTGGAGGCGGACGTGG
>CAZTGH010000251.1:0-7304 GCA_964612985.1 uncultured Pirellulales bacterium | reverse complement strand
GCCACGGTCTGCTGGAGGAGTTCGAGCCCAGCGCCCTGGTCGAGGCCAGCAACGCCCGGGAGAACTTCCGCCCGCAGGACGCCCAGGGTCGGCAGGACCTCACCGATGCCTTGGTGATTACGATCGATCCGCCCGATGCCAAGGATTTCGACGATGCGATCAGCCTGAGCCGCACGAAGCAGGGCGGCTGGTTGCTCGGCGTCCACATCGCCGATGTGAGCCATTTCGTTCCCGCCGGTTCCGCCCTCGATCGCTGCGCCAGCCGGCGGGGCAACAGCGTCTATCTTCCCGGGCGGACCCTGCCGATGCTGCCCGAGATGCTCAGCAACGAGATCTGCTCGCTCCAGCCGGGCAAGCGACGCTACACCAAGACCGTCTATCTGACCTACAACAAGGATGGGCAGATGCAGTCGGTTCGCTTCGCCAACACGATGATCGAATCCAAGGCCCGGCTGAGCTATCAGCAGGCCGACGCCGCATTGAAAGGCGACGTTGGAGGCCTGCCCGACGAGGTCGTGGCCCTGCTGCACGAGATGGATACGCTGGCCCGAGCCATCGAGAAACGCCGTCGGCGCGCCGGCATGCTGCAACTGAAGATGCCCGAGCGCGAGGTGGTCATGGACGAAGCGGGGCGGGTCGTCGGTATTCGGCCCGCGGATACGAGCTATCCGCACACCATCATCGAGATGTTCATGGTCGAAGCCAACGTGGCGGTTGCCACCTTGCTCGATCGATACTGCATCCCGTTCATGCGGCGCGTTCATCCCGAACCCGATGGCAGGGTCCTGCGACAGCTCAGTCAGACCTTGCGTCTGCTGGGCGTGACCCTGTCGCGCCAGCCCCAGCGGGCGGACTTGCAGAAGCTGCTCGACCACGTGCGAGACAGCCGGATGGCCCTGCCCGTCCACCTGCTGGTGCTCCGCAGTCTCGCCAAGGCGACGTATGCCCCGGCCAGCGTCGGGCATTATGCCCTGGCGGCCTCGAAATACTGCCACTTCACCAGCCCGATTCGCCGCTACGCCGACCTCCTCGTCCACCGAGCGCTCCAGGCCTACCTCACCGGACAACTGGATCCGGCTCGCCGGCAATACACGTTCCCCGAACTGGCCGCCATCGGCGAGCATATCACCGAAACCGAGCAGATCGCCGAAGAGGCCGAGCAGGAACTCAAGACCATCCTCATCCTGCATCTGCTGCAAGGTAAGGTGGGACAAATCTTTAGCGGAGTCGTTTCGAGTCTCTCCGCCTTTGGCGCGGCAGTGCATTTGCCCGACTACGGTGTAGAAGGGATGGTCCCTTGCGAGGCCCTGGGACCGGACCGCTGGCAGTTCGATGAACAGAGCCAATGCCTGGTGGGCCGGCACACGGGGGCGATCCTCCGTCTGGCGCAGCCGCTGGGGGTGCGAATCGTCGCGGTCCACCCGGCGGGCGGACAACTCGACCTCGCTCCGATCGGCGACCTGATCCGCAAGGCCGCGCCCGCGAAAAGACCGCAGAAGAAATCCCGACGCAGAAGGCGCAAACCGCAGAGTTGACGTGGCCATTCAGGCGCCGGCACCGTGGTTCGGGGTGCAACCGCTGCCACAGTTTGGAGGACACTGTCTGCTGGAGCCAGGAACCCATTGCTGTCCAAATAAGTAATTCCTAAGATAGGTTCGGATTAGCTAATATAATATTGGGCGGCGTATTGTCATAGCTTTTTCCTGCGTCATGGTTGTCTTGTGAATTCCCTTGTTCTTGGGCTATGTTGTCATCGATGACGGTGTCTTGCCGTTCCACGGCAATATTAGATATACTTATGCAATGTATGCAGGCAAAACAGAAACGCGGATTGGACGGATCGACTATAATGTCGTAGCTTAGACATGTTTGTAGATGAGAGGGGCAATACGAATCGTCCAGCGTTTGCGACACAGGTTCCATGGCACGGAGAGTTGATGATCGTGAATCCGAAGAATCAGGGTCTCTATGACCAACAGTTCGAGCACGACGCCTGCGGGATCGGGGCGGTGGTGGACATCAGCGGCCGACCGCGTCACGCCATCCTCGAGTATGGTCGCGACGTGCTGAAGAATCTCCGGCATCGCGGCGCCGCCAGTGCGGATAATATTACCGGCGACGGCGCCGGCATCCTGCTGCAAATTCCGCACGAGTTGTTCGCCGCCGAGCATCAGAGTCATGGCACAGTGCTGCCCGAGCGGGGCCGGTACGGTGTCGGCATGGTGTTCACCAGCAAGGACCCCGTTCGGCGTGCCAAGTGGGAGGTCCTGCTGGCCCAGGCGATCAGCCACTACGGTCTCGATGTGATCGGTTGGCGCGAGGTTCCGACCAAGCCCGACTGTCTGGGACCCATCGCACTGGCCGCCGAGCCCGCTACCCGGCAGGTTTTCATCGACGGCAACGGCCTGACCGACATCGATCTCGAACGACAGCTCTACCTGGCCCGCAAGCGTGCCGAGCGCCTCGTTCGCGAGGAGGCCGGCCCAGAGTCGGAGGAATTCTACATCGTCAGCATGTCCTGCCGCACGATTTGCTACAAGGGCATGTTCATGGACTGGCAGTTGTTCGCCTACTATCCCGACCTCGAGGACGAGCGGACCACATCGTCGCTGTGCATCATCCACCAGCGGTACAGCACGAACACGTTCCCCAACTGGCGACTGGCTCAGCCGTTCCGCTGCATCGCCCACAACGGCGAGATCAACACCCTCAGCGGTAACCGCAATTCGATGCGGGGCCGCGAGCCCAAGATGGTCAGCAAGACCCTGGGCGAGAACCTGACGGACCTGTTCCCGATTGTCGATCCGACCGGCAGCGACTCGGCGGCTTTCGACAACGCCCTGGAACTGCTGGTGCAGGACGGCCGCAGCATGCCGCACGCCCTGATGATGATGATCCCCGAGGCCTTCGGGCCCAAGTACCACATCAGCACCGACAAGCGGGCCTTCTACGAATACCACGCGGCGGTGATGGAACCCTGGGATGGTCCGGCGGCGATGGTCTTCACCGACGGGCGCATCATCGGCGGTACCCTCGATCGCAACGGCCTGCGACCCTGTCGCTATCTCGTAACGAAGGACGGTCTGGCGATTATCGGCAGCGAGGCCGGGGTGGTGGAGTTCCCGCCGGATCAGATCAGCGCCAAGGGCCGCCTGCGTCCGGGCCACCTGTTCCTGATCGACACCATGGAAGGCCGCATGATCTCCGACAGCGAGATCAAGAGCAAGATCGCCCGCCAGAGCCCTTATCGCCGCTGGCTGGACGAGAACCGCATCGAACTGCGGGGCTTGTTCGATGCGCCGGATCTCGTGGAGACCGATCCGGACGAGACGATCCGGCGGATGCGGGCCTTCGGCTACACCATGGAAGAAAAGCGCGCCATCCTGGCGCCCATGGCGATCAATGGACAGGAACCGGTCGGCTCGATGGGCAACGATACGCCGCTGGCGGTCCTCAGCGATCGGCCCAAGCTGCTGTTCAACTACTTCCGCCAGCTCTTCGCCCAGGTCACCAACCCCGCCATCGATCCGCTCCGCGAAGGCCTGGTCATGAGCCTGATGCTCTTTACCGGCAAGAAGCGGAACCTGCTGGACGAATCGCCCCAGCACTGTCACCAGCTCAAACTGCCGCACCCGGTTCTGACCAGTGCGGACGTGGCGCGCCTCCGCTCGGTCAGCCGGGCGGACTTCAAGGTCGCCACCGTCCCGATGCTGTTTGATGTCAATCGTCGCAGTCCCGGACGGGCCCTGCGCAAAGGTCTTGAGGCCCTCGTCAAGGCCGCCGAGGCGGCGGTCGTCGGCGGCGCGTCGCTGGTGATTCTCAGCGACCGGGGGCTTTCGGAAACCCAGGCCGCGATTCCGTCGCTGCTTGCGGTCTCCGCTGTGCATCACCACCTGCTGATCAGGGGCCTTCGCAACGAATGCGGCCTGATCGTCGAGAGCGGAGAGCCCCGCGAGGTGATGCATTTCTGTCTGCTCGCCGGCTACGGTGCCAATGCCGTCAATCCCTATCTGGCGTTCGACGTCCTCCAGGAGATGAACCAGCAGGGCGGACTCGGTGCTGAAATGGAGCCGGTGGCGGTCTCGGACCACTACATCGCCGCCATCAAGAAGGGCATCCTCAAGACGATGAGCAAGATGGGCATCTCCACCTTGCGGAGCTACATGTATGCCCAGTTGTTCGAGGCGATCGGTCTCACGAAGAGCTTCGTGGAGGAGTACTTCAAGGGCACGACGTCGCGAATCGAAGGCATCGGCGCCGACGAGATCGCCAAGGAAGTGCTGAACCGTCACGCCTATGCCTACAGCGACGACGACCACGAGTACCCCGAGATCGACATGGGAGGCGACTACGCCTACCGTTATCATGGGGAGCGTCATCTCTGGAACCCGACGACGGTCGCCAAGCTCCAGGAGGCCGTGCGCAACGAGGATGCGCGAGCGTATGCCGAGTTCGCCGAGGCGGTGAACGCGCAGTCCGAACGGCTCTGTACGCTGCGCGGCCTGTTCGACTTCCAGCCCGGCAAGCCCATCCCGCTCGAGAAGGTCGAGCCGGCCAGTGAGATCGTCAAGCGGTTCTGCACCGGCGCTATGAGTCATGGATCCATCAGTAAAGAGGCCCATGAGTGCATGGCGGTGGCGATGAACCGCATCGGCGGCATGAGCAACACCGGCGAAGGCGGCGAAGACCCCGCCCGCTATATCCTCGAGGCCAACAACGATTCGAAGAACAGCGCCATCAAGCAGGTCGCCAGCGGACGCTTCGGCGTCACGATCAACTATCTGGCCCACGCCAAGGAGCTGCAAATCAAGATCGCCCAGGGCGCCAAGCCGGGCGAGGGCGGTCAGTTGCCCGGGCACAAGGTGACGCGCGAGATCGCGACGCTGCGCTTCTCGACGCCGGGCGTGACGCTGATCTCGCCTCCGCCGCACCACGACATCTACTCGATCGAGGACCTCGCGCAACTGATCTACGACCTCAAGTGTGCCTGCCCGGGCTGCAAGGTATCGGTCAAGCTGGTTTCCGAGGTCGGCGTCGGCACGATCGCGGCCGGCGTGGTCAAAGGCAACGCCGACGAGGTGCTGATCAGCGGCCATGACGGCGGCACCGGCGCCAGTCCGCTGTCGTCCATCATGTACGCCGGCTGTCCCTGGGAACTGGGCCTCGCCGAGACCCAGCAGACCCTCGTCCTCAACAACCTGCGCGGTCGCACGCGAGTGCAGACCGACGGGCAGATCCGCACCGGACGCGACGTCGTCGTCGGCGCCCTGCTCGGCGCCGAGCAGTTCGGCTTCGGCACCGGTGCCCTGGTGACGCTGGGATGCACCCTGCTGCGCAAGTGCCACGAAGGCGCCTGCATCTATGGGATCGCTACGCAGGACCCGGAGCTGCGCAAACGCTTTGCGGGCAAGCCTGAGTACCTGACGCGTTACCTGACGTTCGTCGCCGAGGAAGTGCGCCAGATCATGGCGCAGCTCGGATTCGAGAGGTTCCAGGACATGATCGGGCGGGTCGACCGGCTCAAGACCGCCAAGGCGATCCACCACTGGAAGGCCAAGGGCCTCGATCTCTCCGCTATCTTCCACCAGGTCGACACGTCCGACGGACGGCCCCTTCATTTCTGCGAGCGCCAGCTCGACAAGCACCAGGACCACATGGACTGGAAGATCATCGAGCAGGCCCGCGAGGCTGTCGAAGACAAAAAGCCGATGACGCTGGAATTGCCGATCAAGAACACCGACCGAACCAGCGGCGCGATCCTCAGCAACCGCATCGTGCTCAAGCATGGTCCCGAAGGCCTGCCCGACGACACGCTGAACGTGATTTTCCGCGGTTCGGCGGGACAGAGCTTCGGCGCCTTCCTGATCAAGGGCGTGACGCTGACGCTGATCGGCGAATCCAACGATTATCTGGGCAAGGGCCTCTCGGGCGGCCGTATCGTGGTCAAGACGCCGTCCGATGCGCCGTATCTGCCCCATGAGAATATCATCGTCGGCAACACGCTACTCTACGGGGCCACCAGCGGGGAGGTCTTCATCAACGGGGTGGCCGGTGAGCGATTCGGCGTCCGAAACAGCGGGGCGGTCGCGGTCGTCGAAGGCGTGGGCGACCATGGCTGCGAATACATGACCGGCGGCTGTGTCGTCGTGCTCGGCAGCACCGGGTGCAACTTCGGCGCCGGCATGAGCGGGGGCGTCGCCTATGTGCTCGACGAGCGGCAGCTCTTCGACACGCTGTGCAACCTGGACATGGTCGATCTCGAGACGGTCTGGCGCGACGAGGACAAGAACCTCCTCAAGCAACTGATCGAACGCCATCGGACCTACACCGACAGCGTGCGAGCGAAATTTATCCTGGATAACTGGTCGGGGATGATCGGGCGATTCGTGAAGGTCATGCCCGCGGACTATCGAAAGGCACTGGAGCGAATGCAGGCCGAGGAACAACGCGATACGGAAACCACACCTGCGACCGAGGAGGTGTTCCATGGGTGAGTCCGGCGGCTTTCGCAAGTACGCACGCGTCGAGGTCGGCCATCGCCCGGTGGCCGAGCGGATCGGCGATTTCAACGAGATCGATCTGCCGCTGACTCCCGAGGCGGTGATGCAGCAGGCGGCGCGCTGCATGAGTTGCGGCATCCCCTTCTGCCAGGGGGCAGGCTGTCCCGTGGTCAACTGCATCCCCGATTTCAACGACCTCGTCTACCAGGGGCGCTGGAAAGAGGCGTGCAGATTGCTCCACCGCACGAACAGCTTTCCCGAAATCACGGGCCGGGTCTGTCCGGCGCCCTGCGAGAATTCCTGCACGCTCAACGTGAACGACGACCCTGTGCTCATCAAGCATATCGAGCACCAGATCGTGGAAAAGGGCTTCGAAGAAGGTTGGGTCGTGCCGCAGCCGCCCAAGGTGCACACGGGCAAACGCGTGGCGGTGATCGGCTCGGGTCCCGCCGGCCTGGCGGCTGCCCAGCGGCTCGCGCGGGCGGGCCACAGCGTCGTCGTCATCGAAAAGGACGAGCGTCCCGGTGGCCTGCTCCGCTACGGCATCCCCGATTTCAAACTGGCCAAGAACATCATCGACCGCCGTCTGGAGCAGATGAAGGCCGAGGGCGTGGAGTTTCAGTGCGGGGTCACCGCGGGAGAAGATATCTCCGTTCGCTATCTGCGCAAGCGTTTTGACGCCGTCTGCCTGACTATGGGGGCGGGCCAGCCACGGGACCTGTCCGTTCCCGGCAGAGGCTTCGACAACGTGCTCTTTGCCATGGAGTATCTCACCACCCAGAACAAAATCTGCAACCGCGAATC
>CAZTGH010000250.1:0-8046 GCA_964612985.1 uncultured Pirellulales bacterium | reverse complement strand
CCAGGCCAAGTACGCCGACGACGCCGGCACGGAGCACGTCTTCGACCACGGCCTCGACGAGGCGACGGTCGATACGCTCCAGTCCGCGGCCCTGGCCGCCCACGACGCCAAGAAGCCGATATACGACGGTTGCGCCTCAGCTCGTGCCTCCTTGCACGACGATATGAACGCGAACTCGGTGCTAAACCGCACATGACTGTGAAGAATACTCTGGCCCCCTCAAGCGAAACTTGGGGATGGCCGGCAAGGCTTAACGACGTGAATCGACAAACACTGCCGCTCTCGGAACCGCTGCCCCCGATCCTCATCTATGGCACCGATCGAGCTGTCGGGTGTGCCGTGCACACCTTCCCTGCAAGCATGGAATGGCATGACAACGGCGTGCACCGCACACCCTGCGATGTTCGTTTTGGTGATTCGAACTTGTTTCGGATTTCGCCCTTCGCGACTCGTGCTTCCTGGGCTCTCGCCCAAGCGAGCAACCCGAACCGGATCGGCTGCGGTTGTGCCCACGGACATCGCGCTTGACACGCCAGCCCTCGCGTCCTATAATCGCGCTGTCCCTGGCGGAGATGGGCGACGACGTCCGGACAGCCATGCCCAGAACGACCTAAACCCATTCTATTTGGGCGATTTAGGAAAAATGACTTGACCTTTAGGGCCCCTGAGCGTAAAATTATACTACGCAGTTGAAGTATCTGGACGTGGGTTGGAGTTACTGATCTCTTGCAATAACGAGGCTCTCCCAACTGCCCTGACAGCCATCGCCCAACGTCCGATAGCATGGGGTGTCGGAGATCTGCAAGAACGTACTGATTGGTGAAAGGAGCCTGTCTTGAGTACGCTTACGAAGGTTCTGATTGTCTTGCTGACGGTCTTTTCCATCTTCCTCTGCGGCATCGTGGTCACCTACGTCGCCAACGCGGACAACTATAAAGACCTCTACGAGACCCAGCGCCGCCAGTTGTCGGCCGCCAAGGCCGCCAGCCAGGCCGCCCAGGATGATCTGGCCGCCGCCAAGGAACAGGCCGACCAGGCCCGACGCGAGCTCGAAGCCCAGATGAACCAGCTCAAGGTCGCCAACTCCGAGCTCCAGACCGAGCTCGAAAACCTCCGGCGCGAAAACACCCAGATGGCCCAGCGCGTCCGCGACATGGGCGCCGCCGTCCAGCAGGCCAACCAGTTGCAGGCCAGCCAGATGCAGCAGGCCCAGGCCGCCCAGCAGCAGGTCGCCTCCCTCGAGGCCGAGCGCACCCGACTGAGCAAGGAACTGGCCGAGACGGATCAGGCCCTGATGGAAAGAATGGCTATCATCAGCCAGTTGGAAGAAAGGAACCGTCAGCTCGCCGAGGCCAACCAGGAGTTGGAGACCCGCCTCAACCAGAACCTCCAGCAATATGGTCGCGCTGCCGCTACCCCGCCGACCGTGACGCCACGCACCGGGACCGCCCAACCGGTCGGCCCGACCCGGAATATCGATCTGAGCGCCCGGGTCACCGCCGTCGATATCAACAATTCGCTGGCCGAGTTGTCCATCGGTTCCGCCGCCGGCGTCCGACCCGACATGGTCTTCCATGTCACGCGCGGACAGCAGTTCGTCGCCGACATCCGCATCCTCGACGTCGGACCCGATCAATCGGTCGGAATCCTTCAGAAGGTCCAGATGCCGCCGCGCGTCGGAGACGTCGCGTCGACCAATCTGTGATGTGAACCCTTCGCGCCCGGGACTCGACCCCGCGCGCGATACCGGGAGGTTGATCTTGATATGAGTCCGATGCCGCAACGCTCATCGAATGTATCCGTGCCCAGCAACCTGTACACCGCCGTTCTCGCCGTCGCCTTCGCCACCGTCCTCGCGACCGTCGCCTACGTTGCATACCAGTGCTACACCCAGTATGGCACGATTTTTGGCATGCCCTAGAGAATCCTCTTGACGATCTCGCCTCCCGGCGGCGACAATCTCCAGTGGCCAACTGAGAAAGGAGTCGCCTCGTGCTATTGGATTCGATCCTCGGCATGTTCAGCATGGATATGGGTATCGATCTCGGTACCTGTTCGACCCTGGTGTGTGTCCGGGATAAGGGTATCGTCCTGAACGAACCTTCCGTGGTCGCGGTCCGCAAAGGCACCAACATCGTTCTCAACGACGGGGAAGCGGTCGGCCTGGTCGCGCGAGAAATGCTCGGAAAAACCCCCGGCTCCATCAGCGCCATCCGTCCCCTCAAGGACGGCGTGATCAGCGACTTCGAAGTCACCGAAGCCATGCTCAGCTATTTCATCCGCAAAGTCCACGGTCGAGGCGGCCTCGTCCGTCCACGCGTCGTGATCGCGGTCCCCAGCGGCATCACCGCCGTCGAGCGGCGCGCCGTCGTCGACAGCGCCGAACGCGCCGGCGCCCGCAAGGTCTACCTCGTCGATGAGCCCATGGCCGCCGGCATCGGCGCGGGCCTGCCGATCACCGAGCCGACCGCTTCGATGATCGTCGATATCGGAGGCGGCACTACCGAGGTCGCCATCATGAGTCTGGCCGATATCGCCACCGCCGAATCGATCCGCATCGGCGGCGACGACATGGACGAGGCGGTGATCAATCACCTCAAAAAGACCTATAACCTCCTGATCGGTGAGGCGAGAGCCGAAAAGGTCAAGATCGCCATCGGCTCCGCCGCCCCCCTGGAGGGCGAACTCACCATGGAGATTGCCGGACGGGACACCATCTCCGGCCTGCCTCGCAAGATCGTCATCACCAGCGAAGAGATCCGCGAGGCCCTCAAGGACCCCATCACCGCCATTATCGACGCCGTCACCGCCACCCTCGAAAAGGCCGAACCTGAACTCGCCGCCGACCTCATCGAAAACGGAATCCACATCTGCGGCGGCGGCTCCTGTCTCCGCGGTCTCGACATCGTCCTGACCAACGCCACCGGACTCAAGGTCCATACCGTCGAGGACCCGCTCAGTTGCGTCGCACGAGGCACCAGCGTCTATCTCGAAAACCTGGAGATATGGAAAGACACCATGGACCACAGCGAACGAGGATGGGAGTAACGTCGTATTTATGGACGTTGCCCTGCTCAGACGCTGAGGGTCTTGGGGGTCTCTATCGCATCCAGCTGAAGCGATCGCTATGAAGAACAAATGGGTCAAGACATCCAAGCGAATGATGCTGCTCTATGGCATGCTGGCAGGCTTGATCTTCCTCTTCTCGCCCCCGCGACTGACCGGCAAGCTCCAGTTGGCCTACGCCCACCTCTTCAGCGGACTGCTCACCACCGGCCGCCAATTGACTCTCGCCTCGCGGACCGCGATGCCCGCCGAGCCGCGCAGCCCCGGCGACTACGTCCGCGCCCTCGAAACGCATCGCCGCTTGCAGCAGGAACTGGCGGCGCAGGACGCCCGCATGCGTAAGCTCCAGAATCACCTGGCCAACCGCGAAGCGCAATTGACCGAAGCGCACCGCAGGATCGACGAGCTGGCGCAGCTTCGAACCGTGCCGGAATGGCAGCGCATGCGTTTCCAGCCCGCCGGCGTTATCTCCAGTCCCGGACAGGACCAGACCGAGTTGATGATCGACCGCGGCCAGGAAGACGGCCTGGCCGTCGGCCAGTATGTCCTGGGCGACCTGAGCGTCATCGGCGTCGTCTCCGACGTCATGGACCAGACCGCCCGCGTCAGGCTGACCACCGACCCCGCCTCCAAGATCCCCGTGCGCATCGAGGAAATGGACGCACACGGCTTGATGCTCGGTCGCGGAGCCGGCGCCGCCGAGATCCCGGGCGCCGCCGACCAGGAAATGAAACGCCAGCCCAAAGCGGGCGATCGCGTCTACGCCGTGCGCGTGCCCGGATTCCCGAGCGTGCCCATCATCGCCGGCCGGGTCGTCAGCGCCAGACCCGATGCCGATAGCCCCTTGCTCTGGAACGTCACCATCCGCCCGGTCTGCGATATCCCCAATCTCACCACCGTCGCCGTCATCATCTCGGGCCCCTGATGGCACCGGACGACTCCAACCCGACCCCCGCTCCAACCGCCCAGAGGTGCCGCTGAATGCGTTGGTTCCGCTTCGCCATCCTCGTTCTCGTCGCCGCCATCCTACAGACCGCCTTCGTCGATATGATCTGGATCCTCGACGCCAACATCAAGCCCGATCTCCTGCTGATCCTGCTGGTCTTCTTCGCTGTCCGCTGCCAGCCCACCGACGCGGTCATCGCCTCCTTCGTCATCGGCTTCGCCGCCGATCTGGCCAGCCCCGTCGCCGGCTTCATGGGACCCCGCATCATCAGCTTCGGCCTCTTCGGGACCCTGCTCAACGACCTCCACAACTTCATCTCCATCCGCTGGCTGCCCTATCAGGCCGCCGCCATCTTCGTCATGGGCGCCGTCACCGCGCTGGCCAGCCACCTGCTGGCGTACCTGCGAGCCGAACCCGCCGCCTTCAACTTCGCCCGCCAGTGCCTCTGGCAGCCCGCCCTTTCCGGCGTTATCGGGCCGTTTTTTTTCTTGCCCGTCGGATGGTGGATGCATATGAATGACCGCAAACGCCGCCGGCGTCTGCCCGGCCCTGGAACCCGATAGAACGCCGCCACGCCGGCACCGGATACCGCCATGTCTGCACGACGCGATCACCCGCCATTCGGAACCGACCACCAGGTCGGCATGTACGACCGAAGGGTCAAGATCGTCATCGCCCTGAGCCTGACCCTCCTGACCGTCGGCCTGCTTCGCCTCGTCCAGATGCAACTGCTCGCCGGCTCCTCCCTCCACAACGAGATCGAAGCCCTCAAGTTGCAACGCAGCAGATCCCGTGAGCTCAACACCCTCCGCGGACGCATCCTCGACCGCCACGGAAACATCCTCGCCGCCGACAATCCCCAGTTCCAGATCGCAATCGACTACCGACTCACCCGCTTCTGGGACGACCGCGTCGTCGAAGCCATGGATCTGTTCGCCCGCGACAAGACCGACCCCGCCGCCCGCTTCGACCTCCAGCAGGAAATCGACGCCAAACGCACCGATCTCGCCCGCATCATCCGCGCCTGCAGCGAATTCGGCGCCAGCCCCTCCGACGTCGAAACCCGCATCCGAAAACTCAACGACGACCGCTGGAATCTCCGCACCTTCATCGCCTGGCGACGCAGCGACCCCGACCCCAACATCATCGCCAGATACCCCAGCATCAACAGCATCCCCCTCTCCGAAGCCCGCGCCGATTTCGAGAGCCGGTATCCTCAGCGGGCCGATCGCCTCCGCCTCATCGCCCGCGTCGACGACCTCGCCGGCATGTACGACCGCGAACCCCTGCTCGAACTCGAAACCGAAGACGACATCTTCGCCGCCCAGATCGAGTTCATGGACATCAACGACGTCACCGTCGTCCCCAAGGGCGAAAGGCAATACCCCTACGGATCGGCCGCCGCTCAGACCATCGGCTGGGTCGGACCCGCCACCCAACAGCGCGACATGGAGCTCTTCCAGCACGACCGCCTCGCCAGCTACCGCCAAGGCGAAGTCTGCGGCCGCCGACCCGGTGTCGAATACGTCTGCGAGCCGATCCTCCGCGGCCGCCGAGGCGAGCTCGTCTACGATATCGACCGCAAACTTGTCCGCCGATCCGATACCGTCTTCGGCCGGGACGTCCAACTGACCCTCGACATCGAACTCCAGCGGCGCGTCGAAAACTATCTCACCGATCCGACGCTCAACCCCAACTACGCCGCCCCTTCCGCCGTCGTCCTCATCGAGATCCGCTCCGGCGACGTCCTCGCCCTCGTCTCCACCCCCACCTACGATCTCAACCGCGTTCGCTATGACTATGGCGACCTCCTCCGCGATCCCAACTCCCCCCTGATCCATCGCGCCATCCGCGAGCAATACCCTCCTGGCTCCTCCGTCAAGCCCATCATCCTCCTCGCCGGCCTCGAAGAAAAGAAAGTCGCCGCCGACGAGCCGATCAGTTGCCCCTCCACGAAGGCCCCGCCAGGCTGGCCCAACTGCCTGATCTACCTGAGGAGCCACGTCGGACACGACGTCAAGTGGAACAACATCGGGCGAAACGCCATCAAGGGAAGCTGCAACATCTACTTCTCCCGCCTCGCCGACCGCCTCGACCGTCCCGCCCTCCAGCGATGGCTCTACCAGTTCGGATACGGACACGAGGTCCCCATCAACTATCCCCCCATGCCCTCCGATGAATTCGAGCCCCGACGACTCATCCAGGCCCAGGGCCAGATCAGTTGGAACCGCCCGACTACCCGAATCGAATCCTTCGAGGACGTCCCCCCCATCCGCGACGCCGACAAACGCTACTTCGGTATCGGACAGGGCAACCTCTGGGCCAGCCCCCTCCAGGTCGCCAACGCCTTCGCCACCCTGGCCCGAGGAGGCCTCGCCCGTCCCGCCCGCCTCTTCCTCCAGCCCGCCTCTCCCCCCTCGCCCGACGACCGCGTCGAGATCCCCATCTCTCCCGCCAGCCTGCACGTCGTCTACGATGGAATGGACGCCGTCGTCAACGAAACCGGAGGCTCCGCCCATACTGCCTTCCGAGCCAGCGGGCTCGCCGACCAGGGCGTCAGGGTCCTCGGAAAAACCGGATCGACGGAGGGCTCCGAAAACGCATGGTTCGCCGGCTTCGCGCAGGACGATGAAGGCGCCAAAATCGCCTTCGCCGTCCTCATCGAGGGCGGCCAGGCCGGCTCCACCGACGCCGCCCCCGTCGCCCGCGACATCATCCAGTTCTGCGTCGAAGCCGGATACGTCGGCCAGCCCGCCGAAATGCCCCTCCCTACTCCCAACAACCGCTAACCACCTTTTGCGGAGAATAGCCGATCCTGTCTCTGCGCACCGGTAGGGGCGAGGCATGCCTCGCCCTCACATTCGCCGATGGTAAATCAATTCCCCCCACTTCCGCGTCCCATGCCACTCACCAGGCCGTTGGTGATGACGCCGGAAGCGACGGGTGGCAGCGGCAAGCGAAGCTTGCCAATGGCTTCCACCACACGCAATGACGCCCACTCTCGCCCCCGGCCACCACCCACCTCCCTGATCCCTCACCCCCAGTCCTCGCCCAACAACGCGCTCTTTGGCCTGGCCCGCAGGCAATCCCACCCGCTAAGTCCCGCCGTCCACCCCGATGCTCACCGGGTTGGGCAATCCGCGCAGCGCCCCGTCCAGCACCTCGAAAAACCCCTGGTTGTCCGGCCACAAAATCCGCTCGTCCTCCGAGACCGGTTCATCCAGCCGACCCAGAAAGCCCCCCAGCGCCGCCTCGTCCAGCCGCTTCGCCGCCTGACCCAGACCCAGCGCAGCGACGTATTGCGCGTTGATCGTCTGCTCGTACTGCCCAGGCAAGGGAAGAAGAAACATCTTCTTCCTTAGGTACATGCACTCGCTGATCAGCGACAGCCCCGCCGACGCCACCACCCCGCGCGCCGACGCCAGGTCCTCCAGAAACCCCTCCGTCGACGCCCGCTTGAACGTGCAGTTCCCGTGCTGCGCCTTCTTATCGAAACCGTACACGATAAACCGCTGCCGCGGAAACCGCCGCAGCACCCCGCAAAGCCGCCCCTCCTCCGTCCCCGTCGTCCAGTACACGATCACGTGCCCCGCCTCCGAAGGCGTCAGCTTCGTCACGATCGGTCGTACGATTGGCGGCGCCAGCACCGCACGCTCCGTCTTCAGCGGCGCCCGAAAGAAATTCGGCACCACGAATCGCGCCGCTCCAACCCCGTTGCATACCGTCACCGCCGTCGCGCCCGCCCGCGACACCACGTGGCGCCACGGATGCTCCAACCGGCACACCGTCAGCACGTGCTCGTTGTCGAGACTGATGAACGGCACCCCGTGCCACCACGCCCACCACCCCGAGAATGGCTCGAAGTCCGTCACCACCAGCTCCGGCCCGAACGGCTCGTACACCCGCTCGAAAAGCCGCCGCGTCCCGCTGTGCGAACGCATCGCCAGCAGAAGATTGAACAAGAACGTCCGAGGCGCATCCACCCGCCCCCGCCGATAGCTGAACGACAGCCCGAAGATCTCCTTCACCCGCTC
>CAZTGH010000249.1:0-8052 GCA_964612985.1 uncultured Pirellulales bacterium | reverse complement strand
GGGTCAAACTGGCTCAGTTCGACACTCTCCCAGACCGCGTCGATCTCGTACTTGCCGGGCTCGCCTCGATAGACCTGGACGGGAGCGGGCGTCTCGTCCTCGGATTCCGCCCTCCGCTCGCCGATGAGCTTCACGTCGATGAAGCAGTCGGAACTGCCGCTGACCGAGGCGTTGAGCACCTGGACCGCGATGACGTTGGTCCCGTCGACGAGGAAATCGCTCGGCAGCCCGATCTCGTACCGAATGGAATCGAGCATTTCGATCGCCGACAGCGCGGTAGCGTCGTGGGGCAATTCGTCGGAGGCGACGTTGTCCTGAAAGACCAGATGATTGTTGATCCAGACGTTGACCCCGTCGTCGTACATCAGTTCGATGATGAGATTGTCGAAGGCGGTAACGTTGGTCGCATCGAAGGTCTTGCGCAGGTAGACCGTCACGTAGTTGCCTCGCATGTCGAAAAGATTGGTCTGGAGGAAGGCCTCACCGAAGCCGATGGGGGTATCGCCGACGGACCATGCGGCGTCATCGAAGTCGAGCTCGCGCCAGGCGCTGGGGGTTTCGGAGGGCTCGGCGGTTCCCTTGAAGTACTTCCAGCGGGAACTTTCCGGCACGAAGATGAACTCGGAGGAATCGCCCGAGGGGACGATTTGCGAACCGGGCGTCACTTCGCCGATGCGCCACTTCATGGCGGCGAACGTACCGGCGCCCTGCGGATCGGCGAACGGGCTGGTGCGAAAGGTCAGGGCATTGGACGGATAATCGTCCGGACCGGTGGGCTGGACAATCGGGGTCTGCGGGATGTCGCCATCTTCGACGTAGGTATCGAAGGCGCGGTTGTTCGAGACGATGTAGTCCTTCATGATCTGGACCATGCCGCGGAAGTCGCGGGTGGAGGCCCGCTGGTAGAAACGGCCCTGACCCGCCTTGCCCGGGTTGATGTAGCTGCTGGTCATGATGGGGTTGTAGTCCCACATGGCACGATCGGCGTCCACGAAGGTCGGGCCCCCGGTGGGCGGGTCGATCACATTGGCCAGTTCATCGAGCATCTGATACGCCTGATCGGCGTTGTAGAGCAGGTCGAAGAACTCGCGCAGGCGATTCTGGAACGCGATGTTCAGGCCGGGATTCGAGAAGATCCGTCCCTGCCGCTTGAATTCGTCTTCCCCGTTACCGTACATGTTGTTGGCCCACGTCAGGTCGACGTCCCAGGGCAGCATCGACCATCGGTTCGTCTCGGGGTTGAGATAGAAGAACCAGTTTTTGCCATAGGCGATATCGCCATGATGGACGCCCTCGACGACGCAGCGGTAGCCGAAATAGCCCTCGACGTTGACGTTCTGCCACCACCAGGCTTCGGGCGGGCGCTGGCGATAGCCGCTGAGAAACGCGTTCAGGTCGGACTTGTCGGTGGCGGCGGTGGGCCCCTGGTTGTTCAAATCACCGGTACCACTTTCCATCTTGTAGAGATTGCCATCGGGCAGGTCGTGCTCTTCAAGGAAGCGTCCGTCCATCTGCTCGATGGTCATGTAGAGGCCCCAGAAGTCTCCGTCGTACTGGGTGGCGCCGAGTTCATCGGCGTCGTCGATGACGCGGAAGTGCACCCAGTTCGTCTTGGGCGCTTCGACGCCCATCATGTTGAACAGCTTGAAGGCGGCGGCTTCGAACATGCCCTGCTCGCCGCGATGCTGATAATTGCCCTGTTGGATACAGGCGGAAAAATTCAGCTTGTCCCATGTCGTGTCGTAGGGTCGGCCATAGTCGTCGCGTGCCTGGAAGTAGTGACCGCGAAGGAAATCGGCTTTGAACATGTTCTTGCCCATGGAATAGCGCCAGACGCCCCCTCGGGCGCGAAAGCGGATGTGGTCGTAGACGACGCCGTCGTAGACGATCGTGCCGCGCCAGGGATAGTCGCTGCCGCCGTACTGACCGGCCTTGGCGCCGGGCATGTAGAGGGCGTCGACCACGTCCTGGTGGTCGGCAATCAGATGGTACACGGGCAGGCTGGTGAGGACCTCGGGGCTGTACTCGACGACCTCGCCCATGTCTCCACCGCTGCCGGGGCGGATGGCGCCGCTCCAGGCGGGGACCCCATCGTAGACGAAGTAGGCAAAGTTCGGCTGCGGGTCGTCACTGTAGGGCACGGTGACGTTGTTGCCCTGGTTGTCCACGACGAAGATGCGGTATCGGACGAGCCGGCGGTGGGTCTGCACGGAAGCGGGAAGCTGCATCGTATAGATATCGTCGTGGGCAATGAGGTCACCGGCCAGTCCGTCATCGTACATGTCGAGCGTTTGCCAACCGCCGCTGTACGCGGGCATGTCGATCGCGATGTAGCTGCCCGGGTCCACGATCTGGTAGAGCAGTTTGACCGCCATGACCCCATCGGGATCGGTGACCTTGGCGGCAATCGTTACGGGCTGTGCGGACTTCGGCTGTCTGGGCGTATGCGTGACCTGACGGATGTGCGGAGGCAGATGTGACGAGAAGACGCGGTTTCGCTCGGCGGGCGTAGGCGAAGCGGACCGCCAACTGCCGGCCAGGTCATTGTCGAACGTGGGATGGACCAGTTGCAGCGACCGTCCCGTTCCTGGCTGGCTGTCCGAGACCGGGTCGCCCACGGTCGGCCAGGGGAAACCAAGCTGATAGCTGACCTCGTCGATGACCTCGCCCGAAGCATCGCGCAGGACAACGCGCTCGCCTTCGTTGTTGAGTTTGCCATCGTAGGGCCCGAAGACGGCAGAGGCGGGAACGTTGAAGCGGGTGACGCCCCTGCCACCGAGGATGTCGGCGGGACTCTGGGCGACGATCAGGTAGCCGTCGGCGGGCAATACGGTGCCGGAAGGAAAGGCGTAGGAGACGGCGTCCGTCAGCGACCAGCCGGAAAGGTCAATGGACATCGTGCCGGCGTTGTAGAGTTCGACGAATTCCAGCGGGTCGGTCTTGACGTCGGGATCCGTGTGCAACTCGTTGATGACAATATCGGCCGGGGCAACGCCATAGAATGACAAGACGAAAACCGCAATCACCGTACTGAGGGGGAGTCTCTTTGATGGAGTCACGTTCATCCTCTTCCACGTCTAATCGAGTTCTCACACAAGGATGGTCGGACGCGATCCGAGATCACATGGACCCCTGGCGCGACATCCGCATCCATATCCGCACCATTTATTCTAGCCGATTTGACGGGCTTCGGTCAAGCAGGACCGTCCGAAAACGTCATTTCAGGCGTTGGCGGGCCTGATGGGCGGGTTCGGCAGCGTGCCGAGTTGTCCGTTGCGGAAGGTCGGGCCCTGTGATAGGCTATCGGCGTATCGGGAGCCGGGCTTGACCGCCGGCTCGGACGCAGGATCCGACCATGGGATTTCAAGGGCGCAATGGAGACGAGCATGAAGACTCTCATCCGACTTGCCGCGATGTGCATCCTGCTGGCAGGCTGCCAGAGTAGTCCGGACGATTCCCACTCGAGCGGCAACAGGCCGGAGGGCGGCGTCAAACGCGTCGTGATCGTGACGGGGATCGACCATCCCGCCCACAACTGGCGGCAGACCGCCCCTGCCCTGGCGGGGGTGCTCGGCGCCGATCCCCGACTGGATATAACGGTGGTCGAGGATCCCAATGTTCTCGGCTCGGGTGAGCTTCGCCAGTACGACGCGGTGGTCATCCACTTCATGGACTGGGAGGTGCCCGATCCGGGCCCCGAGGCCCGGACGGCGCTGCAGCGGTTCGTGCGGTCGGGCAAGGGCCTGATGATCGTGCATTTCGGCTGCGGCGCGTTCGAGGAATGGGACGGTTTCGTGCAGATGGCGGGGCGGGTGTGGGACCCGAATATGCGAGCCCACGACCCCCACGGCAGTTTCACGGTGGTGATTACCGACACCGAACACCCCGTCACCAGGGGCCTGGAGCCATTCGAGACAACCGACGAGCTGTACACCTGCCTGGCGGGCGAGACGCCGATCCACCTGCTGGCGACGGCCCGCTCGAAAGTCGATCAACTGGATTATCCCATGGCCTTCGTCCTGGAGTATGGGCGGGGCAAGGTCTTCCACTGCGCCCTGGGCCACGATGTGATCGCGATCGAGAATCCCGGCGCCGCCGAGCTATTCCGGCGGGGCTGCGCCTGGACGACCGGCCTGCCTCCGGTCCCAGCGGCCAAGTAGCACCGCTACGGATTCGGGCTCAACGGCTGGTCAAAGGCCGTCGAAGAGGGGCAGGTCTTCGTCGGCAGCAGTAGCGGCGACCGGTTCGGGGGTCCCCAGAGCCTCGAGACCGCCGGGTTCGCCTGCCTTTTTCAGCAGGCGGCGCATCTCCCGAAGCATCTTGGCGGTGTTCCACTGTCCATAGCGGCAAGTCCAGTCCTTGTGCAGGCGCGAGAGGGTCTGGTGCAGGATATGCTTTCGCTCTTCGGGCGACAGTCGTTTCATCGGGATACTCCCAGCCGATCCATCCATAGTGAGATCCTGGGGCGTCATTCTACGGGCTCGCGGGGCCGCCTGCAACCGTCAGCATCTCAGCGGATGAGTGATCGTTCTCGCGCTGTTCCCTTGGGCCGCACCGCCCAAGCACGAATACCGAAACACGAAATCCGGAGCAAGCCCGAATGATCCAAGACACAAGATCGAGACACAGCCGAGACCGCGTGCAACTCGCCCATCCCGATGACGAGTAACGCCAGTTGGAGCGTTCGGATTTCGAATGAGCCAGTAAACGTGATGAATCGATGCGCGTCCGCCGAATTGTCTTCAAACAAGGCCACATGGGATGATTGCCGGGAGAGCGCGACGCAACGGTGCAAAAATCCGCAGATTGCTGCAATGGCTGTGACGGCAGCGGCGTCTTATCTCGTTGGCGTGGGCGAGATCGATTTTGCTGCCCCGTCAGGCGGATGGTGTTTGTGGCGACGCTCTGGGCGTGCTGCGAACGGGAATGCGGACATTCCAGCAACCTTTCTTTTGGAGGCACATCGCATGAGAGATCAGAGACTTTTCAAGGCAGTGGTGGTCTGCGCGGTCGTGGTGGTTGCGGCCCAGGCCTGGGCCCAGCCCACGGGACAAAGGCGGAGGGGCCTCTACGGCGACTGGGTCATCAAGAGTGAATTCAACGGACGGACGATGGAATCGATCCTGTCGTTCTCGCGGGACCAGGACGGAAACCAGACGGGCCAGTGGATCAGCTTCTGGGGTGTCAGTGATCTGAAGAACGTCCAGTTCGAGGACGGGCAGGTATCTTTCACGCGTGAGATGCGGGGGCGCGACGGGGAGACGATGACCTCGACTTTCAAGGGCACGATCGCAGACAGCAAACTGACCGGGACGGTCTCAGGCGGCCGGGGCGACTACACGCTCGAGGGCCAGCGGGCCCCGCGCAGCCCGCGTGTGGCGGGGATCTGGGACATGACCCTGAGGATGGAGGATCGCGAGTTCCCCGTCACGCTGACGATCGGGACCGACGAGGAAGGGGAGCTGACCGCCAAGTGGGCCAGCGAGCGAGGGGAGTTGAACGTCACCGACATCGAATACAACCGCGGCACCGTGACCATGAACGTCAAGAGCGACAATCCCGAGCGCCAATGGGAAGCGACGTTCGAAGGCCAGCTCCAGCAGGATGGGCTGACCGGTACGATCAAGAGCGAGCGCGGGGAGATCACCGCTGAAGGCAAGCGTCGCGGCGGCGAGATGATCGGGACCTGGAACCTCGAACTGACCGGCGAACGCGGCACGCGCCAGCAGAGACTCGTGATCCGCCCCGACCTGACCGCGCTGTACGGCGCGATGCCGGTCAAGGACGTCAAGATTGAAGGCGACCAGGTCAACTTCAAGATCACCATGTCGTTCGGCGATCGAGACTTCGAGATGGACTTTGCGGGCAAGGTCCAGGACGGCAAGCTCAACGGTGAGCTGACCACGTCGATGGGCAGCCAGAAAGTGACCGGCACCAAGGTGGTGCGCACGTTCCGGCGGCGCAATCCATAAGAACACTTCGCCTGTCGAGCCTGCCGGGGTGAATCCGCTTCGGCAGGCTCTATTTGGATACAGAGATCAGGCGTTGACCGCACAGCCATCTGGAATGCGTGCGGAGGCCGCGCTCTGCCAGCGGGCGGGACAGGGCAGGATGCGGTGGGAGAAGTCTTCGTAGAGATAGCAGCGAGCATTCATCTCCACGCAGCGCGGGTCGACGCGATTGAACCAGGCAAAACGGGCCTCGCGGTCGCTACGGCTGTGGATCAGGTAATGGAAGTGCGGCAGGCGCCAGCGGTTGAGGCGGACGATCCGCGATTGCATTGCGCAACTGAATTCGTGGTGGATCAGCCCGCTGTTGCCCCCGGGCAAAGGGAAGACGTAGCGCAGCTTCGGATCGTTGCGGAAGAGGCGCGGGATCCAGGTGGTCTCGAAGAGCTCGGTACTGACGTAGCGGAGGGGATCGAGCGAGCAGATCCACCACCGCCGGATCGCGTAGCCGAGATCGCAGGTGCGCTCCAGCAGCGGGCGAATCGCAGCGGCGAACTCATCGCAGACCACCTCGTCTTCATCCAGTTCCAGAATCCAACGGGCTGAGGCGTGGTCGAAGGCAAAGTTCTTCTGGGCCGCGAAATTGCCGTCGAACGGGCGTTGCAGATACAGGCACTTCGGATGCGCACGGACGAGGGCCTCGGTGCCGTCGGCGCTGCCGCCATCGACGACGACGATCTCGTCGGCGAAACGCTCGACGCTTGCGATAGCCCGCTGAAGATACGCGACGTTATTCTGCGTGGCGATGCAGGTGCTGATCAATGATTCGTTCATCACTCATCCTCGGACATTCCGGCAGTCCGCGCGCTGTCTCGGAACCTCCTGCTGTTCCGGCAGCCCTATCGAGACATGCCTCACGGCGTCACTACCAACCGTTCGGTCCGGAAAGATCACCTTTCCTCATAGAGTCCCCTGCGACTCGGTCACAGGGAACCGGCGTTCACATTCGAGGGCATCTCCCTCCATCCGGGCCATCCTGTCGCTGCGGGAGACAGCACTCGCTCTCGGGTCATCCAATGACGTTTCCCCCTTCCTATCGGCCTAAAGGATGTATCGGTTGAGCAGCACGCTCAGATTTTCTGGCCCTCCGGGTCCTCTCTTGCAACCGGTGCGAGGCGATGGTACCTTGTTGTCGGTGTCGTGAACTCATGAGGCCGAATGATTCTGCAGACATGGGGGGACGAAGGGACGGGATGCGATGAGGATTGGATTTCACACGGATGCGTTCAATACGTCGTACTGGAGCTTCGAGAAGTGCCTGGCCTGGGCGCAGGCGAACGACGTCCACGCCATCGAGTGCGGGCTGATCGACGGGGTCAGTTGGATTCACGGTCTGGGGTATCAGCCTCACGTGGCGCTGTATGAGGACCCCCTGCTGCTGCGGAAGAAGATGGACTCCTACGGCGTGCAGTTTTCGCAGGTGGATGCGGCCTATCCGCTGTCGGGTAAGGACGGTCCCCTGCGGGGTGTGCCCTACGTGATGAAGTCGATCCAGTGGGCGCACCTGATCGGCTGCGAGTGCGTGGACACGACCGACGGGATGGCACCGCCCGAGGGGCTCAGCGACGCCGAGGCGATGGAGATGATGAAGCGCAGCTACGAGCAGATCATCGAAGTCGCGGATGCCCACGAGATCTATGTGAACATCGAGCCGCACGGGCACTTCACCACCAAGCCCGAGATGATGGGGCGCATGCTCGATTTTTGCGACAGTCGGTATCTGGGCCTGAACATGGACACGGGCAATACGTTCATCGCGGGCCAGGACCCGGTGGCTTTTCTCGAGCAGTTCATCGACCGCATCCGGCACGTGCATATCAAGGACGTCTCCGAGTCGCTGGCCGCCGCCGTGCGCGGCAACCAGACGGGCATCGCGGTCAGCCAGTGCGCCATCGGCGACGGGGTCAACGCCGACAACATCCGCACGTGCATCCAGATGCTGCGGGATCGTGGCTACGACGGGACGCTCAGCATGGAGTGCGAGGGACAAGGCGGGCCGATGATCGAGCAGTCGCTGGCCTGGCTCCGTAGAACACTGGGCGAG
>CAZTGH010000248.1:3776-8065 GCA_964612985.1 uncultured Pirellulales bacterium | reverse complement strand
TGTCGCGGTGGCAGACGAATCCGGCCGGAAATGGCGCGAATGCGAGACGCTGTAGTAGGCCGAGGTCGAGGGCGGATCGAACAGCTCGACGCGCACGCTGCCCACCTGCTGCTGGCCGTTGCCCTCGCGGGTGTCGTTGACCACGACGTCCACGTCGTCTCCCGCCTTGAGCCGCTGCACGGTCACGTCGACAGCGTTCCCGTCGAGCACCGCCTGCGAGCGGTCGAAGAGGCTGAGATCGAGCGCGATGTCCTTGTCCGCGTCGATCTGGACATGCGTGTCGTAGAGTTCGTCCTCCAGGATCTGATCGACCGCGATGGTCTGATCGTCGCGATTGCCGTCCTTGACGACCAGCTCGTACTGACCGTCCGCCGGGTTGGCCGGGGGCGTTCCGTCGATGCCCTGGAACCGCACGAGCTCCACGGTCAGCGGATTGCGGCCCGCGTCGTCGTCCGCCGTGCCGGCGAGGTTCGTTTCACCGACATTGCCCGTGTCGGCGTTGACGTAGAACTCGTTGGTGCGGATCACCTCGACACCGGCGTCGCCGTCTTCGACCAGGATATCGCCGCGCTGGTTCTCCAGAAGGGTCACGCCGATCGGGTTGTCGATGCGCCCGTCGAGGACGAGCCGGCGCTCGGTCGCGGTGGGCGGCTGCTGACGGATCTCGACCACGGTGCGGACGAAACGGTTCAGGATGTCGAACTCGAAGGTCGGGTTGGCGCTTCCGCCGCCCGCGAGCAGGGCGGGATTGTCCGGGTTCAGCGAGATGTTGTTCACCGGGTCGTCGGTCGGCCCGGGAATGGAGCTCACTCTCACCTGGACCGTCGCGGCGTCGTCGGTGCCGAAGGGGGCGATCGGATCGATCGCGTTGATCCGGAGATCGATGTCCGCGCGATTCTCGATGTGCACGTAATCCCAGGTGCGCTGCACCTCGAACAGGCCGCGGTTGCCCCAGATCCTGTCGTCGTCGTTGACGGGATTGATGTAGAACTCGGCCGAGCCGATGTCGTCGTAGATCAGGTCGTCGATCTCGATCTCCGACAGGGACGAGACATCCGTCCCGACATCCTCTCCGGAGATCCCGAGAATGTTGACGTTGGAAATCTTCTCGATGATGCCCTGCTCGTTGATGACGAGCTCGGGGTTCGGCTCGCCCAGCAGGATGACGTGGCTCTCCCAGAAGATGTCGCGGTCCGAGTTGGTCGACTCGTTTCCGCCGCGATTCTTCGGCCCGATATACCCACCGCCCGGATTGCGGCTGCGGCTGTTGTCGAGGCTTTCGTCAAGCACGTCGACGTCGAGGCGCTTGGTCTTCAGCGTCGACTGCCAGAAGCCCTCGACCTTTCCGTTGTTGTCGACACGCGCCGTCGAGTTGGCGCTGGTCGAACCGCCGACGGCGTAGAGACGGGACTTGGAACTCGCACGGTTGTCCGTGTTGGAGTAGTCCGCCTGGATCAGGATCGACTCGTTCCCGGTGATGTAGGCGCCATCCCGGAGGATCACCTCGTTGGCGCTCGACATCGTGCTGGAGGACGAGGCGTTGGCGGCCCCGCCGACCCCCCCCGCCGTGGTATTGGTGTAGGTGTTCGCGCGCTGACGCACGACATCGGACCTGATGGTGACCGTGTCGGCCTCGAGGTCCGCGTCGTCGCGGAGAATGATGTCTGCGCCCGGGAAGGTGAAGGGCTGGTTGCCGGCCGTGTCGGGATCGATGTCGGTGCGTTGTGCAGTGCCGATGCTGGCGGATGCGCTGACATTCGTGCTGACGCCGACGCCGCCGCCGTAGGCCTCCGCCCGGGCGTCGGCGTTGCTGTCCGTCGCGTTCACGATGTCGATCGCGCCGCCCGCCTCGAGCTTGCCGTCGATCGTCTGGCGCACGCCGAAATTCAGCGTCGCCGATGCGCTGCCGTCGGCACCTGCGCCCAGGCCGCCGCTCGAGGTTTCGCCATCGGCGGTGACATAGGAGTTCAGGTTCGCCCCGATCGAAATGTCGCGCTCCGCCTCGATCGCGGCCCCCTGCCCGATATCCAGCAAGGACGAGTTCGAGCCCTCGGCCGTGCCGACGGCGTCCTCGAGGGAGATGCCGCCGCCGCCGCCGCCGTCGGAGTTCGCCACCGATCCGATGCGGCTCTGGGTGGAGATCGTGACGTTCTCGCCCTTGATCGCGGCGCCGTCCTCGATCCTCAGATCCGTCTCGGCGGTGTGCGACGTGTTCGTGCGGGCATCGGCATTGTTCCATGCGCCGCCGCTCGCCCCGCCCGCAGAGGACGTCACGGTTCCATCGGTCGAGGACGGCACGCTGAAGCCCGCCGCACCGCCGACACCGTCGAAGCTGCCGCCGATCGAGTCGCTCGTGATGTCATGCACGAGCATGTGGCCGGTGCTCCCGTTGACATCGAGGTCGATGCCCTCCTTGACGAGACGGTGCTCGCCGTCGAGCGTGTTGCCGCCCAGGGTCACGGTTAGCGGCGTGGTGTTTTGGAAGGGCTCCAGCTGGAAGCTGGTCGCCGTGGCGTTCGTCACGTAGTAGGACTGGCCGGGCGTGAGGCCGCTGATCTCCTGCTCGCCAATGCCGAGCAGCGTGTGCCCGACCTCGAGCGCCGATGAATCGTCGCGGAAATCGACGTCGAGGGTGCTCGGCTGAACCCAGACATCGTCCGAGGTGTCGCCCGGCGTGTTGTTCGGATCGGTCCAGAAGCCGGTCGCGTTGTCCTCCGACGTGGCGAGGCGGATGTAGTCGTCATCCGTGCCGAAGGTGGGCGTCGCGCCACCTGTCAGGTCGCCGCCGCCGGCGACGTAGTAGGTCGTGCCCGGCGTGAGGAAGCCGCCGCCCTGCAGGGCGATCCGGGGGAAGCCGGTCGCATTGTAGGTCACCGCCTCGCCGACCTCGAAGCCGTGGTCGGGCAGGTAGATCCGGCCCTGGCGCGAGAAGTCCTCGGCGACGCTGAACTCGTCCGCCGGCGTGTTGGGATCGTCCGGCGTGACGACCGCGTCGGCGAAGAAGGACAGGAACTGCCGCTCCTCGGCCGGCCTGTAGGTGACGAGATCGCCGTCGCTGAAGCTGTTGGCGACGTTGAAGGTCGACGTTCCGAGGAACGGCGTGGTGATGTCCCCGCGCTCGAAATCGAGCGACTCCTCGACGAAGCCATCTTCCTGCAGCTTGATGGTGTTCTCGTCGATCACCTTGACCTGGTAGCGGGTGCCGTCCGACAGGCCCCCGATCACGCCGCCGGCGTTGGAGTGGTAGTAGACGAGATCGCCGTCCTCGAAGGAATGCTGGTTGATCGTGATCGTGTCGTCGAAGAAGTCCACGGAGGCGCCGGCGAACGCCGCGCCGAGGTGGACCGTGTTGTCGTCCCGCTTGATGACGGCATACTCGCGGTTCTGCTCCAGCCCGCCTTGCGACGCGCTCGCGAAGGTGATGCGCGTTCCGGTGTCCAGCAGATGCGGCTCGCCGAAATCTATGAAGTTGCCGGCCGTTGGCGAGGCGCCGGAGGGATCGAAATCCTCGGAGCCGACGACGGTCCCGTCGGAGAAGTCGCCGCCTTCGCCGCCGTGCCGCGCCGTGAGGGTCACGTTGCCCCGGGCCTCGATCCGTTCGGAATCGCCCACCTCGAAGTTCACCTTGCCGACGGCGTCGGCGCGCGTCCTCACGTCGCTGTCGCTGATGAAGCCGCCGCCCGATGCACGACCCGCGGAGTCGGCATCGGTGATGAGGTTCGCCTCGGCCTTGATGTCGCCGCCGACCCGCATGACGCTGCCGTCGCCTGCGAAGGTCACGTTCATGGTGTGACTGGTGTCGGACGTGCCGGAGCCCGACCGGAAGTCGCCGAACAGGCCGCCCCCGTTCGCCGCCATGCTGGCGCTCGTGGCCGCGATCGTCACGGCGTCGACGTTGATGTCCTCGGCCGCCTCGTCCGTGCCGTCGTCCACGTCGCCCTCGAATGCGACGGTGGTGGTGCCGGTCGTCCTTGCCGTCGCGGCGCCATCGGAGACCGCGACGCCGCCGAAGCCGTTGCTCGCCATGGCGACGTAGGCCTCGTTGGCGTGCCGGCCGGCGATGTTGATGTCGTTCTGCGCCGAGGTCAGCGACAGGCCGCGGGCCACGCTGACCGTCAGGCTCGACGCCGAATCCGCGTTGACCTGTGCGTTGGCGACCGTGACAAGACCGCCCCCGATCCGGTTCGCCGTCGCCATCGCGCCCCGCCCTGTGCCCTGGTCGGCGCGCAGGAAGTCGTTGCCGTCGTGGTTCAGGAGACCGGTGAGGTTGACGCTCTGCCGGGCAGCGA
>CAZTGH010000248.1:0-3766 GCA_964612985.1 uncultured Pirellulales bacterium | reverse complement strand
GCGATGCTGCCGTTCTCGCCGGTGGTGAAATCGACAACGGCATCGAAGTCCGCGTCCGCCGTGGACGAGGTGATCTCGACGGCGCTGCCGCCGGTGTTCGCCGCCCACGCGACCGCATCGCCGATCAGCCGCGCCTGCATGTCGAAGCCCGCGGCCGAGGTGACGTCGGCGTTGCCGCCGATCCGGCCGATCGCCTGCGCCTCGTTGAGCGCCGTGGATTTCACCGTGCCGCTGGTGACGAGGCCGTAGCTCTCGCCGTCGGACGTGGAGCTGACGTCGCTCGTGAGATCGGCGTCGGCATCGACCCCGCCCACGGTGGTCACGACAGTGGTGCCGCTCTGGCTGGGATCATTCTTCTCGGCGCCGATGCGCACCTCGACGCTGCCGAGATCCTTCGCCTGCACGTCCAGGCTGTTGATGCCCACGGCGCCCGCGCTCGTCGAGACCGAGGCGCCTTCCGCCGTGTGGGTCGCGTCGGCGTTCAGGCGGACCGAGGTCGCGGTGACGTCGCTGCCCTCGCCGATGTAGGATCGCGTCGCGCTGCCGATCTCGGTCGTCACGGTCGCGCGGCCAAGCGCGAGGCCGATCGCCCCGTTGATCGCCTCGGAAAGCGGCGTTGCGGTCGAGGTGCCGATTGCGTCGGCCGTGAGCGCCCCGCTCAGGTTCAGCGTGACGTTGTCGCCGACGTAGGTCTCGGTGTCGTGGGCCGTCGTGGCCACCACGGTCGAGGCGCTGATGGCCGCACCGCCCGCGATCGACACGGAATCGGCGTCCGCCTCCGCCCAGGTCTCGGAGGTCGCGTTGAGATCGACGTTGCCCGCGGTCACGGAGGTGTTGTCGTCGATGTAGGAGCGGGTTTTCGAGTCCTGGCTGGACGCATCTCCGACCGTGGCCGTCGTCTTCATGATGTTGACGGCAGCCCCGCCCCCGACCGAGACGCCGTCGATGGACGACTTGGCGAGTTCCTCGCCCGTCTGGGTCGTGGCCGAGCCGGTCAGCGATGCACCGGCGAGATCCACGATCGAGTTCCGCCCCACGAAGGTCTCGGTGATGCGCGCGGCGCTGGCCTTGGCCTCGAGGTCGTTCACGTCCGCTAAGATGGAACCGCCGCCGTCGCTGACCGTGGCGAGCGCCTTTGCCTCGGCTTCCGTCGCAGTCAGGTTCACGGCGCCGGCCGTCAGGTCGGTGTACTTGCCGACATAGGCGCGCGTCTTGCCCATCATCTCCGCCACCGCGGTGGTGAGGGAGATGTTCGCTGCGCCGCCGAAGCTCAGCCCCGTGGAAATGGCCTCGGCGTTGCTTGTCCCGGTCGCCGTGGCGTCGACCGTGCCCCGGCCTGTCCCGGCAAGGTTCAGGATGTCCACGTCGACGAGCGAGGTCTGCGTCGCATCCGCGTTGCGCCCGACATAGGATTCCACGTTGTTCGTGGTCATCGCGGTCGGGGAGAGGCCGGTGACGGTCACGCCCAGCGAGAAGGACATGTTGTCGAGCTCGGCGTCGGCGAGCGCATCGCCGTCGGAGACGAGATTGAGGTCGGACACGCGCAGGTCGGCCCCGTCGCCGGCATAGGCGCGCGTGGTGCCGCCCGCGATGGCCGTGGGCTTGTAGAGGCCGACGGTCACGACGAACGCGCCCGCGCCGCCCGTGGTCCGGGCGACGGCGTCGATATCGCTCCGCGCGGATAGATTGAGCGAATCGGCACCGCCGGCCACGCGGACGACGGCGTCGGGATCGCCGGCGGCCGAGACGCCGTCCGCCGCGCCGATGTAGGCCTCGACGGCCCCGGTCGTCTCGGCGACGGCCTCGAGATCCTGAACCGTGCCCACCAGCGAAACCCCGACGGAATTGGAAGTCGCCTCGGCATAATTCACGACGCGATCGCTTCCCCCGAGCTTCCCGGCGCTCACGTCGAGCGTGCCCGCGTTCAGGTTGACGCCGTCCCGCACGAAGGCCGACGTCGCGCCGCTCACGGTCGCCGTCGGCTTGTAGAGACCGACCGACAGGAGGCCGCCCACGTCGACCCCCTGGAGCCTGGCGAGCGCACGCATGTCGCTGTCGGCCACGACGTCGATGTTGCCGGTGCCGACGTTGACGTCCGTCGTCACGTTCGACGCCTGCTGGTCGCTGCCCGCTCCGATGAAGGCCTCGACCACGCCGCTGACCGTGGCGTTCGACGTCACGTCGCTTCCGGACACGAGCCCGCCGATCGAGATGTTCTTGCCATCGACGACGGCGCCCATGCCGTAGGTGAAGTCGTCGTCGTTCGGGTCGCCGGGCGTGTTGTCGAAGTAGGGCGCGTCGGCGAGGATGGTCACCGTCGCCGCATCCACGTCGACGCCCTGGCCGATATAGGCGCGCACCGCGCCGTTCACGACCGCGTTCTGCTCGAGCAGCGAGACCGATGCCAGCACACCGACGCCGACATTGTCGATCTCGGGGGTGGCGAGCATGCTGCCGATGGCGCTGATGTCGATCAGGCCGTCGATCGCGACGATCCCGGTGTTCGCCGAGGGCGTCTCGCCGGAAGCCGAGCCGACATGCGCATCGACGGTCCCCGTGACCTCGGCGGTCGTGGTGATGTCCGAAACCGTCAGGGCGCCCGAAATCGCCACGGCCCGGGTCGTGGAGTCCGCGAAATAGTCGCCGTCGGCGTCCACGTAGAGGTTCGCGGCCTGCAGCTCGCCGCCCTGCCCCACATAGGCGCGGGTATTGCCGGCGACATTCGTGTTCGTGTCGAAGATGCTGATCGACGCGAGGCCGCTGAGCGTGCCGGAGAAGCCGCTGTTGTCGATCCCGGCCGTCGCGTCCATGTCCGACCAGGCGTCGATGGTCACGTCGCCCGCGATGTCCACGACCCCCGCGCCGCCGGTCACGGGACCGGTCGCAGGCGCGCCGACATAGGCGTCCACATCGCCGTCGATCAGCGCGTCCGCGTCGAGAACGGAGACGGACGCGACACCCGAGAGCGCCAGCAGGAAGCTCGTCGCCCGGGCGTCGTAGGTCACGCGACCCTTGCTGTCCGACGGGTCGCTATTGATCTCTTCGCCTGCCTCGACCGTGAGCGACGCGGCCTCGAGCGCCACGCCGTCGCGGACGTAGGCGCGCGTCTTGCCGCTCACCTCGGCCCGGGGTTTGACGACGCTCACCGAGATGCCGAAGCTGCCGGTGACGAGGAACGTCTTGGCGTCGGCAATCATCTCGGAGTCGGCGTCGACGATCACGTCGCCGTCGCCGGCATCGCTGCCCGCGATGGTGATCTGCGGAGCCGCCGAACTGGAGCCCTGGTCGTGCTGCGCACCGATGAAGGCCTCGACCTCGCCGGTGACCTTGGCGAGCGAGGAGAGGGCGCTGACCGACAGGAAGCCGGCGATGGTGGCGGAGCGCACCTCCGCCACGGCTTCCATCTCGTCGGCGTCCGCGAGGATCTCCAGGCGGTCGGCGGTGAGCCGCGTGCCCTCGCCCGCGTAGGCGCGAACCGCGCCCGACACGTCCGCCGTCGGCAGGAGGACGTTCACCGAGACGCCGAAGGAGATCGTCACGCCGATGGAATCGTCGCCGCCCGTGTTCGCCAGGGCGTACTGGCTTCCGTCGGCGTCGATGAGGACGCTTCCGTCGGTGCCCGCGCCCTCGGTCAGCGTGATGTCGGTTTCCGCACCGGGCGTGGCTGTCTGCCCGGCCATGGTGCCGGTGAAGGCTTCGGTGCGGCTGTCGATGATCGCGTCGGCGATGTTGGGCCTGCCTTCGTGCAGCTTCCAGATCCTCTCCG
>CAZTGH010000247.1:0-8078 GCA_964612985.1 uncultured Pirellulales bacterium | reverse complement strand
GCGCTTCGCGTGAAGGCGGCGGGGGGCGTTTCGCAGATCGTCACGACGGAACTGGCGGACGAGCGGTCGATCAAGAACCTAGTGGCGACGGCTTTCCAGAGCTTCGGAAGGCTGGATATCCTCATTAACAATGCTGGGATCACGCATTCGGCGCCGCTGGAGCAGACGCGGACGGAGGACCTGGACCGCTGCTGGGCGGTCAATGCGCGGGCGCCGTTTCTGCTGTGTCGGGAGGCGCTGCCTCTGCTCAAGCGGGCGGAGCGGGCGACCATCGTCAATATTTCTTCGGTGGTGGGGGTCAAGGGCTACCCGCTCCAGAGCGCCTATACCGCTTCGAAGCACGCGCTGCGGGGCATGAGCATTGCGCTGGCGGAGGAGCTGCGGGATTCGAACGTTCGGGTCCACGTGATCTGTCCGGGCGGGGTCGACACCGAGATGGTCCGTCGCGTGCGTCCCGATATCAACAAGGCCGATCTTATCGGGGCGGACGAGGTGGCGGAGCTGGTGCTCTATCTGGTGACGCACGAGGGCAATGCGGTCGTCGACGAACTGCACATCCGAAGGGCGACGTCGTCGCCTTGGTTTGGTTGATAGGTGGAGTTTTGCAGAAATGGACGTTAGGCCTGCTTTGGGAAGGAAGAGCCTCGTTTTGGGCTCTTCCTTCCCAAACCCAGACTGCCTGATTATATAGGCGATTTACACATTCTCCAAGGACATCGCAAAGAACCGATTTCCTTGGAGAATATAGGCCTAACGTCCATTTCTGCAAAAATCGAGTGACAGGACAACGCAATGATGCACAAGACGAAGTGGGCGGTGGTTCTGGCGAGCGTACTCGTGGCGAGCGCGTATGCGGGCGGCGAAGAGACGCAGATGCTGTATTTGTCGGGGCAGGGCAAGGATGACCCTGTCGAATGGGAGTTTTATTGTACCGGGGGTCGCCAGAGCGGCGAGTGGACCACGATCGGCGTGCCTTCGAACTGGGAGTTGCAGGGGTTCGGCTCGTACAACTATGGCAATGAGCGTCGCAAGAGCGACGAGCAGGGCAAGTACCGCCGGGAGTTCACGGTGCCCGAGGGTTGGGAAGAGAGGCGCGTCTTCATCGTCTTCGAAGGGGTGATGACCGATGCGGTGGTGCGGATCAACGGCAAGTTGGCGGGACCGACGCACCAGGGGGGATTCTACCGGTTCAAGTATGAGATCACGGATCTGATCGAATCGGGGGAGAACCTGCTGGAGGTCGATGTCAGCAAGGTCTCGTCCGACGCGAGCGTGGAGCAGGCGGAGCGGCAGGGGGACTACTGGGTGTTTGGCGGGATTTACCGGCCGGTCTATCTTGAGGCGGTGCCCGAGCAGTTCATCGAGTGGGTGGCGATCGATGCGCGGGCGGACGGCTCGTTTCACGCGGACGTGTATCTCGACGGGATCGATACGGCAGATGCTGTCGCGATCGGAATTATCGGGCGAAGGGGGGATCGCGTCGACACCGTGGCGCGTCTGTCGGCGGGACTCCAGGCCAGGCAGGACCAGGCGACGCTGCGGGGCAAGGCGGTCGAGGTCGAGAGGTGGACTGCCGAGACGCCCGTGCTGTACGATGCCGAGATTCGGCTGATGAGAGGGGACGCGGTCGTTCACAGGGTGGTGCAGACGTTCGGTTTTCGCACGTTTGAGGTTCGTCCGGGGGATGGGCTGTACCTCAACGGGCAGAAGATCCGACTCAAGGGCGTGTGCCGGCACAGCTTCTGGCCCGATTCGGGACGGTGCCTCAGTCGTGAGATCAGCTACGACGACGTCCGTCTGATCAAGTCGATGAACATGAACGCGGTGCGGATGTCGCACTATCCGCCGGACCGGCACTTCCTTCAGGCCTGTGATGAACTGGGGCTATACGTGCTGGACGAACTGGCGGGCTGGCAGAAACCGCCGTACGACACGGAGATCGGCAAGAACCTGGTCAAGGAGATGGTGACGCGGGACGTCTGCCATCCGTGCATCCTGTTCTGGGACAATGCCAACGAGGGGGGCTGGAATCGCGAGCTGGACGATCAGTTCGCTCTGTACGACCCGCAGGGGCGGACGGTGCTGCATCCGTGGGAGAACTTCAATGGTGTCGACACCGACCACTACGAGCACTACGAGAGTACGCTGCGAAAGCTGGGCGGTTCGACGCTGTTCATGCCGACCGAGTTCCTGCACGGGCTCTACGATGGCGGGCATGGAGCGGGGCTCAACGATTATTGGAACGCCACGCTCGCTTCGCCGATGGGGGCGGGTGGCTTTCTCTGGGCGCTGGTCGATGAGGGTGTAGTGCGGACGGATAAGGGCGGGACGATCGACGTGGCGGGCAACCAGGCGCCCGATGGAATCGTGGGGCCTTACCGGCAGAAGGAAGGGAGCTTCTACACGATTAAGGAGATCTTCTCACCGATCCGAGTTGCGATGGAGGAGCTGCCGATCGATTTCGACGGGCGGCTCGAGGTGGAGAACGGTTACGACTTCACGAACCTGCGCGACTGCCGGTTCGAGGTTCAGCTTGCCGAATTCCCGGGGCCCGACGATGACAGCCACGGGCGCGAGGTCTATTTCCGGAGGGTTTTCGACGGACCCGACGTGCGGGCCCACGGGAAAGGATGGCTCGATTTGGAGTTGCCCGGCAACTGGGCGCGGGCGGAGGGGCTGTACCTGACGGCTTTCGATCCGGATGGGGACGAGGTCTGGACGTGGTCGTGGGCGGTGCGGGAGATGGGGCACTACATCGACAAGTACATTGCGATGGAGGCGGAGGAAACTCCGTGGGTGGAGATCAGCGGGGCTATGAGCGAGATCCACGTGCAGGCGGGTTCCCTGATCCTGGCGTTTACCGGCAACAGCGGTGCGTTGGCATCAGTGACGCTGGCGGGTGAGCCTATCGCCTTCAGCGGTCCGGCGTTGATCGGGGGCGGCGCAGAACCGGCCAAGCTGTCGTTTTCCCAGACCGGCGACGGGGTGGTCCTCCAGGTGACCTACACGGGCGACATGGATTCGGTTCGCTGGCACATCTATCCGACCGGCTGGGTCCGGCTGGACTACGAATATCAGCTCGAAGGTCTGTTGAGTGCGTTCGGGATTGGGTTCGAGTACCCCGAAGAGCGGGTGCAGGGGATTCGGTGGCTGGGGCGCGGTCCGTATCGGGTGTGGAAAAATCGCATGAAGGGTGGCGTGCTCGGTGTCTATTGCAACGCGAACAAGGAGCACACGCCGGGATTGACGTGGGACTTCCCCGAGTTCGAGGGGTATTATCGCGACTGGAACTGGGCGGTGCTCGATACGGACCAGGCGAGCATTACGATCGTCAATGCGACGAAGGACCTGTTCCTGGGGCTCTACCGTCCTGCCGACGGGCCCGACCCGAGGACGACAAAGCTCGATGTGCCTGAGACGGGGATCGCTCTTCTGCACGGCATCCCGGCGATCGGGACGAAATTTCACCGGGCGGAATCGCTGGGGCCCGAGAGTCAGAAGAACGTCGCGTCGGGCCGGTACCGGGGGACGGTCTGGCTGCACTTTGGCGATCTGGATGTCCCGCGTCCGGCGAACGTCCGGCGGCACACGGCACGAAAGTGAGGCTTTCTTGAATGATCCGTTGTTTGAGAACTTACTCTACTTCTGGAGAAAGTGAGGTACGATGCGGGCGGTGATTCAACGGGTATCGGAGGCGAAGGTGGACGTGGGCGACGAGGCGATCGGGCAGATCGGGCCTGGCTTGCTGGTGTACCTGGGGGTGGGCAAGGACGACGGTGACAAGGACGCCGAGTTCATGGCGGACAAGCTCGTGAACCTGCGGATTTTCTCCGACGAGGCGGGGAAGATGAATCGCAGTGTGGTGGATATCGGCGGGGAGATCCTTCTGATCAGCAATTTCACATTGCAGGGGGACTGTCGGAGAGGACGGAGGCCCGGGTTCGATGCGGCGGGCCCCCCTGAGATGGCCGAGCCGCTGTACGCGAAGGTGGTGACGCTGATCCGGCAGCAGGGCGTTGGCGTGGGGACCGGCTCCTTCGGCGCCCACATGCACGTCAGCAGTATCAACGACGGTCCCGTCACCTTCCTGCTCGACAGTATGCGATTGTTTTGAAGCTTACCGATCGTCTTCGAAAAGCGTTGCGAAATTGCGGCAAAGAGGGGATGATGGTGGTCCGTTTATCCTGAGCTTAGATTGAGGAGATCCGTATGAATCGTCGTCAATTCCTTCAAGCTTCCACCGCAGGACTGGCCTTATCGACTCTCGGAGGGTTCGCTCCGGCCTTCGCCCAGCCCAAGGCCAAGCGTGTCGCGCTGATCGGGACCGGCTGGTATGGCAAGAGCGCCCTGTTTCGCCTGCTCCAGATCGCGCCGGTCGAGGTTGTCGCGCTATGCGACGTCGACGGGAAGATGGTAGCCCAGGCGGCGGAGATGGTGGCGGCCCGGCAGGCTTCGAAGAAGACGCCTCGCATCTATGGCGACTATCGCCAGATGCTCAAGAACGAGGAGCTGGAGATCGTTCACGTGGCGACGCCCGACCACTGGCATGCGCTGGCGATGATTGCGGCGTGCCAGGCGGGCGCCGACGTGTATGTGGAGAAGCCGATCAGTACGGATATCGTCGAGGGCCAGGCGATGCTGGCGGCGGCGCGCAAGCACGGGCGGGTGGTGCAGGTGAACATGCAGCGGCGCAGCACGCCGCACCTGATCGAGGCCCGCGACCGCGTCATCAAGGAGGGCCTGCTCGGTAAGATTGCCCACGTCGAGATCTGTTGCTATTACCACATGCGGGCCAGGGGCGTTCCGCAGTATCCGGAGGTGCCCGAGCACCTCGATTACGAGATGTGGACGGGGCCGGCGCCGATGAGGCCTTACAACAGTTGGGTCCATCCACGCGGGTGGAGGGCCTTCATGGAGTACGGCAACGGGATCGTGGGCGATATGTGCGTGCACATGCTGGATATGGTCCGCTGGCTGCTCGATCTGGGTTGGCCGACGCGGGTCAGCTCCAGCGGCGGGATTCTCGTCGACAAGGAGAGCAAGGCCAATACCAGCGATACGCAGATCGCGACCTTCGAGTTTCCGGGGTGTCCGGTGGTGTGGACGCATCGCACCTGGGGCAGGGCTGCCGATCCGGAGTATCCGTGGTCGGGGATCATCTACGGCGACAAGGGCACGCTCAAGGCGGACGTGCACAAGTACGAGTTCATCCCGCAGCGCGGGGGCGAGCGGATCACGGGCAAGGCGCTCTACGAGTACGACAAGTATCCGGAAGACGAGACGGAGAAGGACCTGGAGCGACACGTCGCGGCTCCGATGCGGCGGCACTGGCAGAACTTGCTCGACATGATCGAGACGCGGGGCAAACCCGTCTCGGATATCGAACAGGGTTATATTACCGCGACCTCGTGCATCCTGGCGAATATGGCCTGCAAGCTGGGGCGGACGCTCGAATGGGACCCGAAGCGGGGGAAGGTGGTCGGCGACGACGAAGCCAACCGCCTGCTGGCCCGACCCTATCGCAGCCCATGGAAGCACCCCGACCCGACCAACGTGTGAGCCAGCGGAGACCAGAACGGGCAACCGGCGACAGGGGCTCTTGACTGCAACGCGTGTTCCATGTATGGTTTTCCATATGAAGACAACTTTGAACATAAGCGATTCTGTAATGCGACAGCTCAAGCAAGAGGCTGCCCGGCAGGGACGGACCATGTCTGAAATGGTAGAAGCGGCCTTGAGGATGTTGCTTCAGAAGCCGGTTTCCGATGGAAAGCTGCCGCCTCTACCCGAGCTGGACGGTGGTGGGGCTGTCGTGGATGTGGCGGATCGCAACGCTCTTTACGATGTGATGGGATCGTAGCGGTGTTCGTTGTTGACACCAATATCCTCATCTACGCGGCGGATCGACGGTCGCCGAGCCATGAGCGGTGCCGAGAACTGCTATTGCGTTGGCGGTCCCAATCGGAGCCGTGGTATCTGACCTGGGGCATCGTCTATGAATTCCTGAGGGTGACTACCCATCCGAGGGTCTTCCGGTCACCCTTCGCATTTGGAGCGGCGTGTGAATTCATTGAAGCGATCCTGGCCTGCCCGAGTGTTACCGTGCTACAGGAGACTTCGCGGCATGCAGCGGCGTTGAGGCAAGTTGCTCCCCAGGTGAAGGGGCTGGGTGGCAATCTTGTGTTCGATGCACATACAGCGACTCTGATGGCCGAGCATGGCATCCGACGGATCTACACGCACGACAGGGATTTTCACCGGTTTCCTTTTCTTGAGGTGGTTGACCCTCTGCAATGATCGCGGTTGATGATGGACTCCACGGACAAACTGAGCCGGCGTGAGTTTGGCAGGATGCTGGCCTGCTCTTTCGCTGCCGGTGCGTATCCGGAATGGCATTCTGCCAGGGCGGAGGAGGCGGGTGGCAGGCGTCCCAATCTCGTGCTGATCATGGCGGATGATCTGGGGTATGGGGATCTTGGCTGTTACGGCGGGTGGATCGAGACGCCGCAGATTGATGCCCTCGCTCGCAGCGGGATGCGCTTCACGGACTATCATTCCAATGGAGCGGTGTGCAGTCCCACTCGGGCGGCACTGCTGACGGGGCGGTATCAGCAGCGGTGCGGCGTCGATGAGGTGGTGTTTGCGAATGGGCCGGCACGCGAGACCGGGATGCCGTTGCAGGAGACCACCTTCGCGGAGGTGCTTAAACAGGCAGGCTATGTCACCGGGATCTTCGGCAAGTGGCATCTGGGCTACCGCGTGGAGTTCAATCCGAGCAGGCAGGGATTCGACGAGTTCGTCGGCTACGTCAGTGGCAACGTGGACTATCATTCGCATATCGACGGCGCAGGGATCGACGACTGGTGGAGAGGCGTCGAGAAGGCTCCCGAAGATGGTTACGTCACGGACCTGATCACCGAGCATGCGATGGATTTCATGAAGCGATACAAGGACCAGCCCTTCTGCCTGTACCTTCCGCATGAGGCGCCGCACTATCCCTATCAGGGTCGCGGCGATCCGCCCGAGCGGCTGCCGGGAGGTCGGCAGGGTTCCAAGACGCAGGGGGCGGAGATCAAACGGGCCTATTGCGAGATGGTGGAGGCCATGGATCAGAGCGTGGGTCGCGTGGTCGAGACGATTCGCGAACTGGGTCTCGAACGCGACACGTTCATCTTCTTCTGTTCGGATAACGGCGCGAATCAGCGGGGGTCGAACGGACCGCTTCGCGGGTTCAAAGGCAGTCTCTGGGAGGGCGGGCACCGCGTTCCGGCGATCGCCTGTTGGCGTGGACGGATCCAGGCAGGGACGACGTGCGAGCAGACCGTGCTGGGGATGGACCTGTTTCCTACGATGATTTCTGTCGCTGGGGTGCGTCTGCCGAAAGGGTTGCAGCTTGACGGGGTCGATCTACTGGACGTGCTCACCAACGGACGTCGTCTACCCGAACGGGCGCTGTTCTGGGCCTACCGCCAGCAGGAGGCGGTGCGTCGCGGACCGTGGAAGCTTCTCGTTCAGGGTGAGAAGGAAAGGCTGTTCCATCTCGACGACGACCTGGGTGAAGAAGATGATCTGGCGTCGCGCTATCCGGAGCGCGTTGCCGCGTTGCGTGAGGAATTGGCGGCATGGAGGCAGAATGTCGCTTCGTAGCGGATTGCGCGGGGGTTGAGAACCCACGCTACCGGGCTGATGGGAGGTGAAGGATGCAATTCGTAGCGATCGGGTTGGTGCTTCTGGCTGGTACGGTGTCCATGGCCCAGAGTGGGGTGGCGGAGTCGGTTTCGCTGGAGCCGCCGATGCTGTTGCCCGACGGGTCGGAGTTTCTGACGTGGGAGAATCGGACGCAGTTCCGCAAGACCTGGTGGGTGGATCAGCAGCATCCGGAGGCGTCGGATGAGAATCCGGGGACGGCGGAGGCGCCGTTTCGGACGATCCATCGCGCTGCGCAGGTGGTCGAATCGGGGCAGCGTGTGGTCATCCAGTCGGGCGAGTATCGTGAGTTGATCGTGCCTGCGCGGGGCGGGGACGGTCCCGACAGGATGATCAGCTACGAGGCGGCGCCGGGGGCACGGGTCGTCATA
>CAZTGH010000246.1:0-8079 GCA_964612985.1 uncultured Pirellulales bacterium | reverse complement strand
GCAGGGGCTGCCCGATATGCGGTCGGGACGCAAGGGCGACCAGTTGGTGCAGGTCACGGTCGAGACGCTGGCCCGGTTGAACGCGCGGCAGGAAGAGCTGTTGCGCGAGTTCGCCCAGACGGAAAATATCGACGTATCTCCGAAGTCCCAGGGTTTCTTCGAAAAACTCAAGCGACATTTTGGTAACCACGCATGAAAGACAAGAAGAAGAACAACGCCGACAGCGAGAAGGCCAAAGCGCTGCGTGAAGAGATCGAAGCGATCCAGAAGCAACTGGACGAGGTGCAGGCGGAGCGGGACGACCTGCTGGGCAAGCTCCAGCGGGTCAGCGCCGATTACGCGAATTTTCAGAAGCGCATGACCCGGCAGGTGGCGGACTCGATCGCGTATGAGAAAGAGCACATGATCAAGACGATGCTCCCGGTGCTGGACAACTTCCAACACACACTGGAGAAATCGCACGCGGCCGAGAGCGTCGAGGTGGTGCTCCAGGGCGTGCGGATCGTGTACGATCAGATGCTGGACATTCTCCGTTCGCACGGGGTCGAGGCGATTCATGCGGTCGACGAGCCGTTCGATCCGAGCTATCACGAGGCGATGATGCGCCGGGAGGATCCCGAGCATGAGGACAACACGGTTCTCGAAGAATTTCAGAAAGGGTACACGCTGAACGGCCGGGTGATCCGGCCCAGCAAGGTCATCGTCAACAAGTTGGCATGCACGGAGGCTGGGCCCCAGGAGGAAGCGTCGTCGGAACCGAGTGACGAAGCGCCCTCTGCCGACGATTCAGACCAGCGCGATACGGAGTAATCACCATGCCGACGTATGAGTATGTATGCGACCAGTGCGGGCACGCGTTCGAGGAGTTTCAGAGCATTACGGCCAAGCCCCTGCGGAAGTGTCCGGCGTGCAGGAAGTCGGCGCTGCGCCGGCTGATCGGCACCGGGGCAGGGATCCTCTTCAAGGGCTCGGGGTTCTACCAGACCGACTATCGCACCGACAGCTACAAGAAGGCCGCCGAGAAAGAGAACGGCGGGTCCTCGACGAAGAGCGACAGCAAGAAAGACAGCAAGACCGAAACGAAGGCGACCAAGAGCGAGAGCACGAGCGCGACGACGGAGAAAAAGAAATCGGCCTGAGCGGGCGGGCGCAGGGTTGGACATCCGCCGCACACGAATTCCGGTAGCATCTCGTGGGATCAAACGCGGGCGGTCGGGCCCAGACCCTCGACGGTGACCTGGCGCAATGTATCCTCCCCTCCAAAGCGGCGCACGGCGTTCAGAATCTCCAGCCCGGCCAAGCGGCCCTCGCTGTCGTACTCGGCCGCTATCCCTTCGCCCAGAGACTTCGTCGTCACCGTCGCCTCCCGGAACCGGATACTCAACGCATCGACCTCTGAATCATAGCTGATCTTCATAGGATGCCATCTTTCTCCAACCGACGCTTCATCGTCTCCAGACTGATCCCCCGTTCATTCCGGCGTTCCGCGACTATCGCCAGATCGTGCAGATCTTCCATCCGTTCCTGGTACCGCTTCAGGGAGAGAATCACAGCGGTCTTGTTTCCATCGGCGTCTACGACATATTGCTCTTGAGCGGCCATAGCCCATTCACTCCTTCTTCACGAAGGTGTCTACCCCGCCAGTATAGCCACTGCCACCTCAAGTATCCACCATAGATGTGCACCGCGCTCATACTCCTTCGATTCAGTACTAGTCCCTATCCGCTGATCTTTTGCGCACAGCCGTGTTCTTCTCCGCTCTCCGACGGATGCACTCTATACGTACTCGTATACTGGTGACGGGAACTTACTCAATCCGAAGATACGCGCACAACGGCGCACGTAAAGCCACGACTTGAAGAAACTCGGCAGGCGTGTTTCGACAGGAATGCTGGGAAAGCGGTACCAGTCGCCAGAAACCATGGCACCCCTTTCTATCGGCTCTATTGCCAAACCCAGGCGGCGAAGCAGACTGACACGCCGCGTATATGCACGGACAATCGTATCACACAGCCAGCCATCCAAGGCCTTGAAGATGTCAGAGTTGTGGGAATCAACCGTTGGATAAAATGACATCGCGCAACGCGTGAGATTGAAACGCCCATTCCCCTGCAGTGCATTGGTTAGTTCGGAATCAGTCATGCGCCCGTAGATGTATCTGCGGATCTCATTAACACACGTGACTAAATCCCAATCTCGAAAGCCGGCTCCCACCCGGTCTTGACTGAGGCGCCCTCGTTTGGGCTGCAATAGGAGATGTTGATATACTATCCGGGATACTCTCTGTTTGACTCGCCTGACAGATTTCTCAGACATCTGAACGCCCTGCGACGAGAGCGAATGTGCGAGAAAGTCTATTGAAGCTTTTGTCTTGATCTCGCCGACGCGGGCAGGACTAAGGAGTGATATTCCCGGTGATTTTGAGAAGTTCACGGCAGCTCCAGAGCGTTTCTCATGAGCGAGAATGAAACATGCGCATTTGTCAGCTTTGTCATATGAATCACAGAGAATGACTGTGTCATCCGCGTATCGGGCGAATATTGCGCCAGTCTTCTCGATTTCCCGATCGAGTTCGTGACACGCTACATTTGCGAGAAATAACGACAGTGTGCTGCCCTGTGGAATCCCGCGTTCAGGCACCTCAAAGTTCTCATTGCGGTACTCTGTTAGTCCGTGTGCACGCCTGCTCTTAAGAAGTCGGCTAATTAGTTGTAGCTCTCGTTTCGTGACCAAGAAGTACCTTTCGAGATTTGAGCGCAGGTAATCGTGCTTGATTGAGTCAAAATACCGTGCAAAGTCGTATTCAAGAACGAAGACGCGGTTTCGATCTCTGAGATCCGTCATCAGATGTTGGATCGCATGATGAGCATTACGGTCCGCACGATAGGCGTACGTATATGAACTGAAGAAGTGCGCATTTCTCGCAATCAGGTCGTGGCCGAGCGCATACGAGACGGCGGCATCGGGAACGCTGAGAATTGAGATTTCTCGCTTTCCACCACCCGGCTTATCGATTTCTGCCAGTAATATGGGGTCCGGTTCAAAAGCCCCATCGTTCAACTTCTTTCCTGTGGCGTGGGAGATGCTATCAAGTCGGGAACGCACATAGAACGGGTCGAAATGCGGATGTACCTTCCAATGCGCAGGCTTCGTGGAGTTTGGCGCCTTGGCCTTTAGGCCGGTACGTCGCGAGAATCTGTCTCGGTCCAGCGCCCGTCTCCGGCAGTAGGAGTTGTATCTTGCGATCAGTTTGTCCACTTCCCGACGAAGTGCGGTTTTTATTGGCAACATTCGTGTTACTTCCACTCGCTGGGAGAGGGCGGGTAGCCTCAGAGGGAGAAGGGGTCGTTTCCAAGTTGACGCGAGTCGGGAAGACTCGAGCCCGCACAAGACGAAGTAATCCCAAGGCTACCCTGAGCGATCTGTCGCTTTGCTCCCAGAAATCCAAATTGCGTGTAATGTGTTCTATATTCCGCGGCGCCTCAATTCATCATCGCTGGCTACAGGTCTCCATCGACGCCTCTGAGACAATTGTCGGCATTTCGCGCAGGGGGCTTGAGGATTCAGTTCTTGGATCTGAGTCTTGAGTTGGAGGGCGTTCTTGGTGGCGGATTTCCCCTCCGGGTTTCTACCTACGTGCTGAATCGTGACGCATGATGCTGGGAGATGACATCAGATCGGACCTTCGTTTCTACGGCTTGTCGGATTGGGCTGGCCATCCGGCATATTTGTCCCGACAGGTACCGCCGGAATTCGTGTGCAGTGCGCACCCCAAACCTATCCAAGCCCGGAGCCCCGGTGCGCTGCCTGCGAATCGCAGGTACCGCAATCGACCCAACCGTGGACTTCATTTCGCGACGGCAACGGCAACGCCACGACCTCGTCGCGCTTGTAGTGTGCCCGCGAGAGCCCGCCCCGTTCGGCTTCGCTCAGGGCTGGCTCTGAGCTCGTCGAAGGGGCATACTGAGGTGGCGTCGGGCAGGGCAACGGATGAGGACAACGCCTTACGGCGTCACTACGAACAAGCCGTTGCGCATTGGTGAGAGCGGTGGGCGGTGACCGGCGTGTCTTTCTATCGGTGGCGTCGCCGTCGTCGATCCAACAGCTTATCCGGGTGTTCCTGCTTGCGGTGGCGCAGGTCTTCGACGATCTTCTTCAGATCGTGGTCGTGTTAGGCGACGCAGGCTTGGCGGTTCCACCACAGCTCCCCCACCAGAGCAGAGATGCACAAGTCGTACTTGCTGCGCTCCCGCTCCCACCCATGTGTATAGATTGGTCACACCCGGTGAGGCGGTTACCGCAAAAGCCGAAAAATTCGGCTCTCTCGAATGATTTGTGGGTGGAGGCGTTCAGCGAGTCTTATCTCGGCAGAACCGCTCGGGGTCGCAGAGGTCCAGATTTCTCCTCGGGGTTGGCCCTGCAGCAGTGATGGTGTGCACGGCACACCCTACGGCTACGAGCGGGGGCGCCACGGACGGGGCGCTGGGAGGCGGGTTACTTGACGAGGCGGGCGACGGCCTTGAACTGGGGGTGTTGGGCGGTCTTGAGCAGGTCGAAGAGGACCATTTCCGTGCCGGCGACGGGGACGCCTTCGAAGGCCAGGGCCTCCAGGGCGATCCGCTTGTTCTCGGGGGTTCGGGAGGAGACCGCGTCGGCGATGACGGTTACGTCGTAGTCTTCCCACAGCAGGTCCATGGCGGTCTGGTAGATACAGACGTGGGTCTCGATGCCACAGAGCAGGACCTGCTCGCGGTCGAGGGATTCGAGCTCGATGTTGAACGGCTCGTGTCCGACGCAACTGAAGCTGGCCTTGTCGATCGGCTCGACGTCGGCAAGCAACTCGGCGATCTCGGGCACGGTCGGGCCGAGGGATTCGGGGACCTGCTGGCACCAGAGGATGGGGATCTCCAGGAGTTTGGCGGCCTGGATGAGGATGCGGACGTTGTTGAAGAGGGTCTCTTTGTCGGCCATCAATTGGGCGAGCTTGCCCTGGATGTCGACGACGACGAGGCAGCAATGATCGATTTCAAGCATTCCGTTGCCCTTGCGAGTTTACAGGCCGGAAGAAAGCGCCTCCGTGCGCCACTTGCCGGTCACTGCGTGTTGAGGAGGACGATTGTCAAGCTGGTTTTCACTCCGTCTTGCGGAGGCGCCGCGACCGCCTTGGTCGCCGGATCGTTCGAGGCCATTCTGGGCCTGGGGATCTCGGGGATGGCGATCGTCATGGTCGGTTCGTTTTCGAAGGTCGCGAAGATCTCCCGGTCGGGCATCGCTTGGGCGAAGCTGTTGAGCACGGCGACGTTGCGGGCCACCTGCACGCTGGCTTCGGCGCTGTCCTGGCGGATAATCCGGGCAGTCTGCTGAAGAGTCACGGGTTCGACGACGACGGGCTCGCCAGGTTGCTCGGTGTTGACGGCCAGCGAAGCGGAGTCGAATTCGTTCCAGACGGTTCCCAGATCGGCCACGAGGCGATTGAGACCCGCGCGATTACACTCGATCCGGTAGATCCGCCGGTCGGGCAGTGTCTGCGACCGGGCGACCCCCTGGAGCCCATGTTCTTCGATGGCGGCCTTGAGGAACGCGTCCGCCTGTATCAGAGCGGCGGTGCGCAGCTCGAGGCGGCCGCTGAAGCCCTGGCCGCTGGCGACGGCGGGCGCGACGGATGAGCCGGACGTTTCCGGAATCACCGGCGACGGCGCCGGCATATCGATTGCGACGCGGCTCGACGGACCCGGCTGCACCGGGGCCACGATCTGGTAGACGACCGCCCCGAGCCCCCCCATCAGGGCGATCATGGCAGCGGCCGCGACGAAACGGCGGATCTTGAGGTGCCACACCCCCGCGCGGGTCTCGGCAGAGACCGTACGTTCACCCAGCAGGGTCCGCCGTTCGAGGGACCGCTTGACTTGTTCGAGCACATCGACCGGCGGCTGCTCGGCCGGCAGTGCACTGACCAGATTCTTGCAGTTCTGAAGCTGTCGCAGACGCTTGGCCACCTCGGCGTCGCGGGCCACGAGGCGCTGCACCTCCGTCTGTTGGCGGAGCGGCAGTTCGCCGTCAATGAAGCTGCAAAGCAGTTCATCGATCTGTGGGTTTGCCTTCATTTCTGCATGGCCTCCAAAATCTCTCTCAGATGGCTCCTGGCACGGCTGAGCCGGCTGCGGACGGTTCCGAGCTCAATGTTCAGAACGTCGGCAATTTCGGCGTAGTTCATGCCTTCAATGTCGCGGAGCACCATCACGGCCCGCTGGGGCTCTTCGAGCCTGAGCAGGGCCTGTTTCGCCAAATCGCACAACTCCCGGCGCTGGGCCAGGACCGCGGGGTCGGCGGCGCTGTCGTCGCTGAGGAACTCCTTGAGCCCCTGCCGCGACGCGGGTTCGGACTCGCTCTCATCGGCATCGAGAGAGCGGGTCGCCATCCTGGCGTTTCGCTGACAATAGTTCAACGTCAGGTTGACGGCGATTCGAAATACCCAGGTGTAAAAGCTACTCCTGCCTTTGAACTTTTCGATGCTCTCGATTACTTTGACAAACGTTTCCTGGGTAAGTTCCGCGGCATCGTCGGAGTTGCCACACATTTTTTGGATGACGTTGAAAATGCGTCCCTGGTACTTGAGGATCAGCCGCTCCATGGCCTCCAGATCGCCGGTCTGGGATCGCTGGACCAGGACGGAGTCATCGATGTTGATGCTTGCTGCACTCAAGGGCACCGTTTTCCTCTCATTCGACGTATTGGACGGGCGGGCCGCCTTTGCGAATATCCTTCTGCCGTTCAAGGGAGGGCTATCATCGCAGATCGTGGGCCTCGGGTCAATCGAATTCGACGCCGAGATGGCGCCATCCCGCGGTCGGCATGCGGGCAGGCTGGGCGCTGTGTTTCCGGACGTGCCGAGGGGCCTGACGGTGCAGGCATTCGCTGCGAAGGGCCGTTGCAGAAAGGGCCCGTTCCGATGCGTGTCGGAACGGGCCCGCGTGTACTGGTGAACGTCGGCAGGTCCGTACCACCTGCGGCGCGCGACGATGCGCGACTATGGGGTGGCGGGGCTGCCAAAACCGACATCGTCGACGTATACCGTGCCGGTGCCGCCCGCGCTCGGGCTGGTGGCGCTTCCGATACCGATAACCATCTTCTCCACGCGGCTCAGATTCACGCCCGGCAGATCGGCGTAAGGAATCGTCCATGGCTGCCAGGAAGCCCGAACCGTGATGGCATCGTCGGAATTCGTGACGGTGGCGCTGTTGCCCGAGGTGTCCTCGATCGTCACGTACATCGACTCGGCCGAGTTGCCCTCGGGCTGCGCCACGCCGATCTCTGCGATCTGCCACGGACCGGTAACATTGCCGGTTGTGGAGACATTGGAGAACTCGGCGCCCGTTGCGATGGCGGGGTCGTGACTGGTCACCGCCAGACCGATGTAGACATCGGCGGCCATATCGATCGTCAGGGCCGGGGTGACTGCAATATCCGTCCAGGTAACGCCGTCGGCAGACTGCTGCGCGGTGAAGGCGTTGCCGGTCCGGGTCAGCTTGACCCAGTGTGGAATGTCGATATCGGCCACGTCCGTATTGGCGCTGGCCTGGTCGGTCGCAGGACGGCGCTGGAAGGAAATTCCATGAGAAGGCGTCGGGGTCACGGCGACGAACGCATGCTTGGAGCCGGGCTCTAGGGTTTCGCGGATCATCACGCCGGCCTTGGCCCACTCGTTGCTGCGAAACAGGCTGTCGACGCGGACGGTCATGGAGCCATCGCCGCTGAGATTCTTGTAGGCGTAACGGAACTGATCGGCGTTATTCCAGATGTCCGTGCCGATGGCATTCATGATGATCGTACCGTCAGCCGCTTCGACAAAGTCCGGCGCATCGCCGCGCACGTAGAGCACCAGCGTATCGGCGCCGTTGCGCATCCAGTCCTGCGGCGAATCGAAGATGCGTTCGGCCTCGGCATGGAAGGGTGAGGTCGTATTGTCGTACTGGATCGGCATGGACTGGGCACCGCTGCGAACGATGGTCTTTTCCGCAAAGGGCGCGTCGAAGTAGCCGACGGTCGAGCCGGTCTCGTTGACCCAGCCGTCGAGCCAGG
>CAZTGH010000245.1:0-8102 GCA_964612985.1 uncultured Pirellulales bacterium | reverse complement strand
CGCCCGAGATGGTCGCCGCCGGCCTCGCCGACCGCAAGACCTACCAGATGGACCCCGCCAACGCCCGCGAAGCCGTCCGCGAAATTGCCCTCGATATCGAAGAGGGCGCCGACATGGTGATGGTCAAGCCTGCCCTGGGCTTCCTCGACATCATCTGCCGTTCCCGTCAGCAGTTCGATTGCCCCATTGCCGCCTACCACGTCAGCGGAGAATACATGATGCTCCACGCCGCCGCCGAAAAGGGCCTGCTCGACCTCGACACCGCCATGATGGAAGCCCTCACCTCCATCAAACGCGCCGGTGCGGATATCGTCATCACCTACGCCGCCAAAGACGTCGCCCGCCTCTTCTAAGGACCCGCGCGTCACCGCCCACCCACAGTACCCGGAAGGATCTTCCGAACAGCGGCAGCCTCAGGGGGAGTTTGGGGATGGCGGGTTTGGGCTTGCCCTGGCTCGCGACGGATGTCACAATAACGTCACCAGATGCGGGATCTGGTCTGCCGGCTTGGTCACGACACCCGATGGTGCCGGTGAGTAGGGCGGCCAGATGACCTTGCGGTCGAGAGCGATTGAGTGCGCGTGCGGTGACCATGTACGATGTAGCGATTGTGGGAGCGGGACCGGCAGGGGCCACCCTGGCGCGCTTGATCGGCCCACGCTATCGCGTGCTCCTGATCGAGAAGCGGCGCGTCGAAGAGGATTCGGGTTCGCTCGCCCCGCCCAAATGCTGCGGCGGTCTGCTCGCCCCCGACGCCCAACGGATGCTCTCGATCATGGGCCTGGGCCTGCCCAAGGACGTGCTCGAAGAGCCTCAGCTTTTCGTCGTCAAGGCGGTCGACCTCCACCGAAACCTCGAACGATCCTATCAGCGACATTACATCAACATGGATCGCCAGCGTTTTGATAGCTGGTTGCTGTCTATGGTGCCCTCCAGCGTCGATATCCGCACCGACTGCCGCTTTGTCGCCTTCACCCGCGAATCCCACGGGTTTGCGCTCTCGCTTCGCCACGGCGGCGCAACCGAGACGGTGCGGACGAAGATCGTCGTCGGCGCCGGCGGCGCCAATTCCCGTGTACGCCGTCTGCTGACGCCGCAAAGACCCTGTTCACTGCGGTATATCGCCATCCAGGAGTGGGTCGAGAAAGATCATAATCTCCCCTACTTCACCTCGCTGTTCGATCGCGAGATCACCGACTACTACGCATGGACCATCCCCAAGGCCGATCATCTCCTCATCGGTGCCGCCCTCCATCCCGGCCCCGCCGCCTCTGCCCGCTTCGACCTGCTCAAAGAGAAACTGCGTCGCCGGGGCTTCGAATTCGGGCGAACCCTGCGCCGCGAGGGCGCCTACATCGTCCGACCCACCAGGCAGGCCGACCTCGTCGCCGGCGCCAATGGCATTGCCCTGATCGGCGAGGCTGCCGGCTGGATCAGCCCCAGTTCCGCCGAGGGCTTCAGCTACGCCTTTCGCAGCGCCCTGGCGCTGGCCCGGGCCTTGCGTCCCGGCCCCCAGGGCTTCGAACGACGCTATCGCGACCGGATTCGAGCCCTTCGTGTCAATCTCCTGCTGAAACACTGGAAATCCCGCGTCGTGTTCAACCCCGCCCTGCGAGAGGCGGTTATGCGATCGGGCCTCCAGAGCGTGCGAATGGTCTCACCCTGACCGCCCTGTGCAGCCGGATTGCGCCGACATTCTGGTGCGCGCCGAAATGGTACGGGCAAGGCATGCCTCGTCCCTGGAAACGGGAGCTCTCCAGAAACCAGCACACCAGCCAACCGAGACACACGAGTGGCAGGCAATCCACACTCGGATCGAATTGGTCTTGCTTATTCTTTTGCCTCATGGCATGATGAGAGTGTTTGGATAAACGGGAGTAATCGATGGAATTGGAGCCGGACCGTACGCAATTTGCGCCGGCCGAGCGCGCCCTGCCCCGCGAGGTGCAGCGGCAATCTCGCCTGTTCACCGAGCGAACGTTACTCGACGTTCTGCCCGAGGTCGTCCCGTGCGCGCTGGTCGTGCTCAATGCCCAGCGGCAGATCGTGTTCGCCAACGATCGCTTTATCAGCCTGGTTTACCCGGATCGGCGGAAAGGACACATTTACGGTCTCCGCCCAGGCGAAGCCCTCGGTTGCGTGCATGCCGCCGATAATCCCGGCGGCTGTGGCGCCAGCGAGTTTTGCAGCACCTGCGGCGCCGTCGGAGCCATTCTGGGCAGCCTGGGTGGCACCGACGAGGTCCGTGAGTGCCGCATCGTTCGCGGCGATACCCACGAATCGCTCGATCTGCGCGTCTGGACCACACCCGTGGAGATCGCGGGCGAGCGGTTTACGGTCTTTGCGGCCCTGGACATCAGCCACGAAAAGCGCCGGCAGGCCCTCGAACGCATCTTCCTGCACGACATTCACAACGTCGCCTGCGGCCTGGCCTGGTCGATTGATTTCCTCCGTAAGGCCGGCTCCGACGAGCGCGCTCGCTATCTCGATGACATCCAGCGCCTCTCGCGCGAATTGAACGAAGAGATCGGGGCCCAGCGCACCCTCCTGCGAGCCGAAAGTGGCGAACTGATCCTCAACCCCGCCAAAGTCGGAACCCTGGGCCTGCTCCGCGACGCCGTCGATCTCTACATGGGCCATCCCGTCGCGATGGATCGGGCGCTCCGCATCGACGATCGGGCCCAGGACGTCGTACTTCACAGCGACCGCGTCCTGCTGCTTCGCGTCCTCTGCAATCTGATCAAGAACGCCCTCGAGGCGTCGTGGACCGGGCAGACCGTCACCACCGGATGCACCGCTGCCAATGGCACCGTCGAGTTCTGGGTCCACAACGAGGCCCACATGCCGCGCGACGTGCAGTTGCAGATCTTCCAGCGGTCCTTCTCGACCAAAGGCTCCGGCCGTGGCCTGGGCACCTACAGCGTCCGCCTGCTCACCGAACGCTACCTCCAGGGCACCGTCTCCTTCAGCAGCACCCCCGAGCAAGGCACCATCTTCCGCGCCCGCTATCCTCTGGTCCCGGAACCGTAGCAAATTTGCCGCGCGGTTTGATTTTTCAGGTGCTCTCCGGAGTCGGTGGCTGTAGGTGGACCGCAGAGGTCCACGCCGGTAGTGGAATCGGCGATACCCTCGAATGGGAGCAAACGAGATGAACGAATTCGCAGTCCAGCGTGGCCCCGCGGCTCGCTATTGTTACTGGTCCCAGATCCTCATCATCCTTCTCGTCGGCATCTGGTTCGTCGGCATCGGCATCCCCCTCGCCCTGATCCACGCCTTCACTCTGGGCCCGCGGCTTTCGCGCAAGCAGGCCGAGACCCTTCACTATTGGCTTGATGGCACCACCCTGCGCGTCGATTACGGCGTCTTCTTCCTCAAGCGAAAGGCCATCCCCTTGGATCGCATCACCGATGTCGTCCTCGCCCAAGGCCCGCTCCTCCGCTGGTGCGGAATCTGGGAGCTGTGCGTCCAGACCGCCGGCGCCGGAGACCAGGTCCCCGAAGCCTCCCTCTGCGCCCTCGCCGACCCCGAAGCCGTCCGCGACACCCTCCTGCGAGCGCGGGACCAGGCCGTCGCTACCGCTCGCGGCACCGCCTGAACCAGATACCTTTGCAGGCCGATATCCCCGTACAGACACAGTCGCCACGACATTCTTCCTCACCATGTCACGCGCATCTTCGGGTAGGGGCGAGGCATGCCTCGCCCTCACGACTGGAATATCTCCAAAAGCCGTCGCACCAGTCTGCCGCTCACGCGATTTTGCGATACAACCGAAAGGAGAACCGATGACAAAGCGGATGGGCACTATTCTGTTTCTGGTGGTCACCCCGATCGGTGCGATGGCGTTCGCCCAGAACTATCCTTCCATTACACCCGGTCAGCGGATCGAAATGCTCCAGCCCGCGCGCGAAAAACCCGTCCGCATGGTCTTCGATACGGATACCTACAACGAGATCGACGACCAGTTCGCCCTGGTCTACGCCTTGATCTCGCCCGAGCTGGACGTCCAGGCGGTCTACGCGGCGCCGTTCCACAACCATCGCTCCACCGGTCCCGCCGACGGCATGGAAAAGAGCTACGAAGAGATCCTCCGCGTCCTGGACAAGCTCGACCGCTCGCCCGACGCTTTCGCCTTCAAGGGCAGCACCCGCTACCTCACCGATCTCAAAAAGCCGGAGCGAAGCCCTGCCGTTACTGACCTGATCGAACGCGCGAAGCAGGCCAGTCCCGGCGATCCGCTCTACGTCGCCGCCGTCGGCGCCATCACCAACGTCAGCAACGCGATCCTCATCGAGCCCTCGATCGTCCGCAACATCGTCGTCGTCTGGCTGGGCGGCAACGGCCACCACTGGCCCCACCAGCGCGAGTTCAACTTTCGCCAGGACCTCAACGCCTCGCGCGTCAGCTTCGACAACTCCCGGCACCTGATCCGCGCCGTCAATTTCGTCCATCGCGACCCCATCTTCCGCGATTTCTTCACCAAACTGGATAAGCTCGCGAAGCAGTGATGTCGATACGGAAGACGGCCGACCAATGACTTTGTCATTCCGAGCACGGTCGAGGAATGTGGCGGCGAATACGACGTACGTCCGGTCTCTGGCCAGATCCTTCGGCTCCGCGTTGCTCCGCTCAGGATGACAAGGTCGTGATTCGTAAGCGGGTGTAGCGCACATGTGAAGGAGCAGATCATGAAACGTGTGACCTTTGCAGCGATCATGCTCGTATGTTTGTTGAACGGCGCGCAGGCAGCCCACGAGAAATCCAGCGCCTACCTGATGGCCTACTTCGGTCCCGCCGAAAAGCTGCTCTACGCGGTCAGCGACGACGCCCGCCACTGGCACGCCCTCAATAGCGGCAAACCCGTCTTCGACCCTGGCGCCCGCCTGCGCGATCCGTTCGTCAACCGCGTCAACGATACCTTCCACCTCGTGCACACCAAAGGCTGGGACCATCCGACGATCTTCCACTGGCAGTCCACGCACCCGCCATGCGCTATTGCCTCTTCGCTCGTCGGCCCCATGTTCTTAGGAGCGCCGGCGAAGGACCTCCCCCGGGACAAGACGTCCCCCTTCGCCGCGCGTAGGGCGGGTCCTTGACCCACCCGTTCAGGCTACGTGTGAGGTCTGCGGTTGACGGGGGGCACTGCGACGCGATACGATAACGTCCCGACAGGGGGGACGCCGACGCCGCCGGGCGTCGGGACGCTGGGTGCCTGTTGGAGTTGCGATGGTGTTTCTCGGATTGCACGTGGCCGTGTGGATCGTCCTGGTGCTGTACTTTGCCGGCATGCTGCTGATGGGCTGGTGGAGCAAGCGGGGCATCCATGACCAGGAAGGCTATCTGCTGGGCAACCGGCGCTTCGGCGTCTGGATGATGGTCATGCACGCCTTCGGCGCCGGCACCAACCCCGGCGACGTCGCCGGCGTCGTCAGCAAGACCGTCTCCGGCGGCGCCTCCGGCATCTGGGTCTCCTGGATGTGGATGTTCGGCACCCCGTTCTACTGGCTCATCGCCCCGATCGTCCGGCGGATGCGAACCCTTACGCTCGCCGATTTCTTCCAGGAACGCTTCGGGAAATCCGCCAGCGCCCTCTACATCCTCGTCGCCGCCGCCGGCATGATCGTCTGCCTCGCCAGCGTCCTGCTCGCCACTGCACGCACTGCCCAGGGCCTGATGGGCAAGGCCGCCGTCGAAACGACTTCCACCGACGCGCCGCAGCCTCAAGCGCAGCTTGGGGATGGTCAACTTCCGCAGACGGCCTCCCAACCTTCCGCTCCTGAGGCGTCCGCCGCCCCCCTGACCCCGCGCGAAAGCGAGATCTGGTTCTTCGGCATCCTCCTCGTGACCACCACCGTCTTTCTCATCTACAGCTACTGGGGCGGCATCGTCGCCGCGATTCGCACCGACATGGTCCAGGGCCTCATGATCATCGCACTGTCGGTGATCGCCATCCCCATGGCGCTGAACCTCGACGAAGTCGGCGGCCTTGAAGGTATGCGCCAAACGCTGGCCGCTCGGACCGACCGGGGCAACCTCCTGAGCCTCTTTGATCCCGGTGTCTTCGACCTCTGGACCGTGATCCTGCTGTGCATCAATGCACCGCTCAGCGCCCTGGCCTTCCCGCACTTGATCCCCGTCTGCGGCGCCGGCCGCACCGAGTGGGAAGGGCGGGTCGGCTTCACCTATGGTAACATGCTCAAACGCATCTGCACCATCGGCTGGGCCCTGCTGGGCCTCGCCTGGCTGGCCTATCTCCTCCAGACCGGCGCCGCGATCCATCCCGACGCCGCCTTTGGCGATTCCATCCGCATGCTCCTCTCGCCCCTCCTCCAGGGCGTCATGCTCGCCTGCGTCCTCGCCACCGCCATGTCCTCGGGCGACGCCTTCCAGATCACCGTCGCCGGCCTGTTCTCCGAGAATCTCTACCGCGTCTATGTCCGCCCCGACGCGGACGAAAAGCACATGGTGCAGGTCACTCGCGTTGCGGGCATCCTCGTCGTGTTCGTCTCGCTCATCGTTGCGATCCTCATGCGCAAGAGCGTCGTCAAGGCCATCCTCGATTACTTCAATATCCTCAGCCTCGTCGGCGTCTCCACCGCGATGGGCATCCTCTGGCGCCGGATGAACACTGTCGGCATGTTCTCCAGCACGATCTCCGCTGTCGTCGCGTTCATCGTCACCCGCTACATCGGTGATCTGCCCCGCGCCATGACCATCGCGGTACCGATCCTCGCCGGAATCCTCGCCGGTATCATCGGCAGCCTGCTCACCCGTCCGCCCGACCGCCACAGGCTCGAACGCTTCCTCACGAAAATCTACGTCCCCGTCGGCCAGGAACACAAGCTCGACTGGCCCCTCGACGAGGCGGTCCCCCCGTCGCAGCGCTGGATCACCGCCGGAGGCCTCTTCGTCGTCAAGCCCACCCGCCAGTCCTGGCTCGGCTTCCTCATCGCCCTCGGCATCTGCGTCCTGTGCGTCGTCGTCATGCTGGCCCTCCTGAAAGGCTGATCGATATGCCCACCGAACAGGTCCCACGCTGGGCCGAGCAGTTACAAACCATCGCACAGCAACCGCTCGAATTCTGCGAGGACTTCCCGCGGATCGCGCAGCGTCTGGAAGCGTGGTGGCATCAGGAACTGATCGACCGACCGGTCTTCATGGCCGAGGCGAACCCCCGTCCCGACCGGCCCCTCAGCCGCCGCCTGGAACTGATGAACCAGCCCGGCCTCTGGTTCCGCGAGAAAATGCTCGACATGCAGCAGATGCACCGCGTCGGTGACATCCTGCCGCGTATCCGCGTCGATTTCGGCCCCGTCCTGCTCAGCAGCCTGCTCGGAGGCAAGCGCGAAGTCCGTTCCGACACGACCTGGACCCACCCCTTCATCGACGACGACTGGTCCAACGCCCCCGGCTGGATGATCCCCGACGACCACCCCGACTGGCAACTGCTGCACGAGCTGACGCAGCGCGTCGCACAAGATGCGGCCGGACGCTACCTCGTCTGCACACCCGATCTGGGCGCCGCTGCCGACGTGCTGCTCAACCTGCGCGGTTCAGCGCAACTGTGCCTCGACGTCGTGACACGACCCGACACGGTCAAGGCCGCCGTCGATGCGATCTACGCAAGCTGGCAGAGGGCCTTCGCGAGTCTCTACGCCATCTCCCTGGAGCATAACGCTGGACTGATCCACTGGCTGGGCCTGTGGTCGAATCGCCCCTATGCCGTGCCCGCCTGCGACTTCAATGCCCTGATCGGCCCGACCCATTTCCGCGAGTTGTTTCTGCCCGAGATCGCCCACGAAGCCGCCGCCGCAGGGCGCGCCGTCTTCCACCTCGACGGTCCCGACGCCGCCCGCCATATCGACAGCCTCCTGGAAGTCTCCGAAATCCAGGCGATCCAGTTCACCCCCGGCGCCGGAAGCCCCTCGGCGCTCGCCTGGCTCCCGATGCTCCGTCGCATTCAACAGAAAGGCAGATCCCTGCTGATCTTCTGCCCCGCCGAGGAAGTGCTGGAACTGGCCGAGTCGCTCCGCCCCGAAGGCCTCGCCATCTTCCTCGAGCAGTCACCCCCGCCCGCCGAACTCGACGCCCTGTTCCACCGCTTC
>CAZTGH010000244.1:3433-8132 GCA_964612985.1 uncultured Pirellulales bacterium | reverse complement strand
CAAGGAGACAGTCGCGAGCCCCCGATCGGCCTTCGTGCGAACCGGCGTCATCGCAGTCCTACCCATTTTGCTGCTGGGTCTGGGACTATACCTCACGTACGACGAACTGGCCAAGCCATACGTGTTGTCGAACTACTACTGGACGCGCAAGCAGTGGGACAAAATCCTCGAACTCGGTCGCGGCTTGCCCGCCGGCAGGAACAACATCTATGTCAATCATGACATCATCCGGGCCCTGTACCACACGGGTCGTCTGCCCTACGACCTGTTCTGCTTCCCGCAGAACCCACAGGCCCTCCTGCTGACGCACGAGCGGCGTCCGTCCGACTTGACTCAACTGAAGCTGGCCGACATCTTCCTGGAACTCGGACACGTCAACATGGCCGAGAAGATGGCCTCGGAACTCGTGGGCACCAAGGATCACCTGGGCGTCGCCCTCGAACAGATGGCCTGGATCAGCATCGTCAAGGAACAGCCCTGTACAGCTCGGGTCTATCTGAACGTCCTGGCCCACGACCTGATCCGTCGCCGGAGGGCCCGGTCTCTGCTCCGCAGCCTCGAAGGCGGTTTTCCGCCAGACGAGGCCGCCTGCCTGACCGCCATCCGGTCGCGAAGGCGCCTCGAGCCCGAGGCGGTGACCGGCACCGAGCCGATCGAACAGACGCTCACCGCCCTGCTGGAGCGCAATCCTCAGAACCGGATGGCGTTCGAGTACCTCATGGCGGGCTGCCTGCTGACCGGGCAGGTGGACAAGCTTGTGGCGCATATAACCCGCTTGGATGACTTGGGTTATCGGGCGATCCCACCGCTCTACGAGGAAGCCATCCTCATTTACTATGGCGCCATGCGGCAGAAGCCGGACCTGGGGCATCTGAAGATAAGTCCCGAAACCATTCAGAAATACCAGCGATTCGTTCAGCTCCGCAGCACCATGGGTCCTCACAACCGCCAGGCGGTACTCAACCAATTGATCCGCGAGTTCGGCAGCAGCTATTTCTTCTATTTCGCCTTCGGCCAGGTCGGCGCCCCCTGAGCGGACCACCGCACCGACGGCCAACCCCGTCATGGCGCGACATCGCCCGGACCAGACCCGCCTCGAACGTCACGAAGGTCCGAAAAATAGCGTTGCAGGCGGTCTTTCCATCTGATATAAATAATTATGGTCGTGAGGAGTCCTTTCCCGGCGTCCCCGAATGGGGTGCCGCACGCAGAAACCGGAGGTTGCAGACGTCCGGGCGCATGGGTAACTGCGCCCAGAATCAGCGTCGGAGGACCTGACACAGTGTGTTCTGGGCATCCAGAAGGCAGAGAGGGAACGTTGAAGGCATGGTGTCCGGCCGTGCCAGGCACCCATACCCGCTCTCCACGCGGTCTGTCTACTACAGGAAGGAGGTGATTCAGCCGATACACCCATCAAGATGCCGGGGGGACGGTAGGCAGTAGATGTGCATAGTCGCGCGGGCATACAGACGACTATCTGTTTCTGTAGGCGGAGGGCTGAGTGCCTGATGTGTGGTCAGCGCACCGTTTGAACGGTCTTCTTATGAAGGAGAACTCCCTATGTGGAAGCGATGCACCTGTTTGACCTTTCTCGTTGTCCTGCTGGCTCTGATACAAGTGAGCAGCGTCTACGGTGCGTTCAGCGCACAGAAGGACCCGGCTCTCATCGGCTGGTGGACCTGCGACGAGGGTGAAGGCAGTCTGGTAGCCGATTCGTCGCCCAACGGCAACGACGGCACCTTCGTCAATGGCGATCCCGCCTGGACGACCGGCGTATACGGCAACGCTATTACGCTTATCGGCCCAACGCTGGTCGAAGTGCAGCCCATGGACCTGACGCTCAGTGAGGCCACCATGGCTGGCTGGCTGTTCGCCCCTACGGCGCAGCCAGAGTGGGCCTCCATCATCATGCACCGTGATCCCGGTCTCGCCTCCGGTTTTAACCTGCTGGCGGATCGACAATTGGCCTATCACTGGGCGGACGCCTCCAATACCTGGAGCTTTCGCGGAAACGTGCAACACCCGCTGAACGAGTGGGCCCACTGTGCGCTGACGGTTGCCCCCGACCAAGCGGTGTTCTACCTCAACGGCGTGGAATCGGCGGTCAATGCGGTGAGTCACCCTGAAGTCGCGTGGGACGGTCCCGTCCATCTGGGTGGCGACGGCAGTTCCTCATGGGTGGCTCGGCGCATGAACGGCGGCTCCCTGGATGATGTCTGCTTCTTCAGCCGCGCGCTGTCGGACACCGAAGTGGCCGCACTGATGGGTGGCCTTTCCGATCCGGCGCTGGCCGGTGCACCAAACCCGGCCGATGGCGCCACTGACGTGCCGCGTGACACGGGTCTGAGCTGGGTGGCCGGTGAGAGCGCGGCAACGCATGATGTCTATTTCGGTACGAGTTTCGAAGCCGTTGATGCGGCCAGCCGTGTCGACGGGATGGATGTCCTGGTCAGCCAGGGTCAGGCGGGCGCGACGTATGATCCGGGCCGACTCGAATTCGGTCAGACCTACTACTGGCGCGTGGATGAGGTCGAAGCCGGCGGCACGATCTACAAGGGCGATGTCTGGACGTTCGAGGTTGAGCCGTTTGCCTATGCGGTCCCGAACGTCGTCGTCACGACCAACGGCGATTCCACTTCCGACCCGCAGAACGTCGTCAACGGATCAGGTCTGAACGCCGACGATCAGCACTCGGTGGAAGCCGACGACATGTGGGTGACCAATCCGCCGCTTGACGGGGCCCCGCTATATGTCCAGTTTGAACTCGACAGCGTCTACAAGCTGGATGAAGTTCGGGTCTGGAACTACAACGTGCAGTTCGAGAAGATGCTCGGCTTCGGTCTTAAGAACGTGACCGTCGAATACTCCACCGACGGCGTCGAATGGACGACCCTGGGCGACTTCGATCTCGAGCAGGCGACCGCCAAGGCGACCTACGTCTACAACTCGACGATCGACTTCCAGGGCGCACCGGTCAGGTATGTCAAGCTGACCGTCAACAGTGGCTTCGGCATGCTGGGACAGTATGGCCTGAGCGAACTTCGCTTCATGTACATCCCCGTGCAGGCGCGCGAGCCTCAGCCCGCCGATGGCGCGACCAACGTCGCCACCGACCCCATGCTGAGTTGGCGGGCCGGTCGGGAAGCGGCCTCCCACGAGGTCTACCTCGATACCGATCCCAACGCGACGACCCTGCTCGGCACGACGGCCGATGCCACCCTGGCGGCCGGAACGCTCGATCTGGCGACGACCTATTACTGGAAGGTGGTGGAGGTCAATGACGCAGAGGCAGTCACCGCCTGGGAAGGCCCCGTCTGGAGCTTCACCACGCGTCCGTTCACCGTCGTCGAGGACTTCGAGAGCTACACCGACGATATCGAAGCGGGCGAGGCGATCTTCGACACATGGCTCGATGGCTGGGTCAACGATACCGGCTCGACGGTCGGGCACATGACGTCGCCCTTTGCCGAGCAGGACATCGTCAACAATGGCAAGCAGTCCATGCCGCTGTTCTATGACAACAGCGCAGCCAGCACCGCCGAGGCCACGCGTACCTTCGATGCGCCTCAGGACTGGACCGCCAGCAACATCCAAAGCCTGTCGCTGTACTTCTACGGCGATCCGGATAATACCGGACAGTTGTATCTGAAGATCAATGACATTGAGGTCCCCTATGACGGCGACGCCGCCGACCTCAAGAGAGGCGTATGGCAGCCGTGGAATGTCGACCTGACTGCGGTCAACGGCAGCTTGAACAACGTCACAGAGTTGACGATCGGAATCGAGGGCGCCGGTGCGTCGGGCGTCGTCTACGTCGACAATATCCGGCTCTATCCCCAGGCGCCTGAACTGATTACGCCTGTCGAGCCGGATACGGCCAGTCTGGTCGCGCATTACGCCTTCGAGGGCAACACCAACGATAGTTCGGGCAATGGCTACGACGGCACGCCCGACGGCAACGTGACGTATGTCGCCGGAGTCGACGGCCAGGCCATCGCCCTGGATGGCTCCAGAGCCTACGTCCAAGTCGCCACGGTCGGGATCACCGGCGCCGCACCGCGTACCATCGCCGGATGGGCAAAGGCTGACACGACCACGATCACAGCCTGGACCAACGTGTTCGGGTTCACCGGGCCCGGCACCAACGGCCAACACTTCGACATCGAAGCCGTCGGCAACAGCGGCGCCAACGCCACCCTGGGCTATTACGGCCTGCACCGCCACGGTTGGGAGTTCAATATTCTCCCGATCGACCTGGAGTGGCATCATCTGGCTGCCTCGTTTGACGGCACGACCGTGAAGTGGTATGGCGACGGGATGCTGATCGGCCATGATGACGTGGATAACGTCAACACGCCGGGACCCTTCCATGTGGGCAAGCGTCAGGACAATGAAGTCTTCTTCCCGGGCGCCGTGGATGAAGTGCGTGTCTACGGTGAAGCATTGACCGACGGGGAAATCGCTTGGCTGGCCGGACGAAGTCAACCCTTGCACAAGCCCTTCTAAGGGTCCTAAGATTGGTGACGTTCTAGCAAGAGAAGAAGGCCGGGCGGCTTCCAAGTCGCCCGGCCCCATCTTTTTGTAGCGTTTCACCTCATTCGGAATCTGTTCGGATTTGCTTCGGAACGCGCTTTTTTTGCTTGCCCAGATCGTTGAAGGCCCCAGGAGCTTCTTGCGCAGAAAGCCATTTCACACCCTC
>CAZTGH010000244.1:0-3423 GCA_964612985.1 uncultured Pirellulales bacterium | reverse complement strand
GGACACAGCAGTTGAAAAGGCGGGGCTCTGATGTCTGGTCGGGGCCACATGCAAGGAAGCGTGTCTTCTACGCAAGAAGGACTACCATGCAAAGGCGAATCATTTCTGCAACGGTGCTGTTGCTGACGAGTGGCAACGTAATCGGCCATGGCAGACCGACGCAGAAGCGCCGGAAGAGGTAGAGCCGTAACAGGGCCCCAGCCTCACGGTTGAACCGATGGATGCACAAAGGGCCTGTGCTAGCAAAAACACAGGCCCTTTCTTCGTTTCCGTTTCGTCCGATTGCGGCGTACTGCCGGCAGCTATGCGCGCCAGGGCCGCTGGCGTTCCAGCTTGCCCGACAGGGTGTTCTGTGCAAGGATCACGTTTTCGCGGACCTGGAAGTCGAACATGCCGACGCAGATGAAGTCCGCCCCGCCTTCGAAGGCATATTTGAAACCTTCGCGCGGATGCAGCGCCCCGGCCGCCAGCACCTTGAAGGCAATCCAGGGCTCTTCCAGATTCTGCATGTACTCGATCGTCTCTTTCGGATTGCGGCACCACATGTTGTCGTGGTATTGGCCATGCTGTTGGCCATAGGGGCCGACGACGTCGAACTCCTTGCGATTCTGCTTCGCGGTGGCGGACCAGTAATTGTCCGGATGCAGGGTCTTGACCCAGAAGTCGGGCTTGAAGCCCGCCTGGACGAACGCCTTGATCGTCTCCAACTCGTGCGCGCCAAGCCCGCTGGGGACGCCGAATTCTTTCATGTACTCCAGCGCCTCGCCCACCAGGTCGATCTTGCCGTCGCGGACCGCCTGGTCCGCCAGCCCGCCCTGCACGTAGACAGCGTGGGCGCCGTTATCCACCGACCGCTTGACGCCTTCTTTGATGCTGCTGCCGGCGGCACAATCGGAGATGAACTGGATCTCGCCGCCGCGTTCTTTCCAGTAGCGGTTCAGCACGCGATCGGCGCTGGGATTGCCCAGAATTGTGTTGATGCCCATCTCCTCGGCCAGCGACAGCGTTTCGAACACCTTCTCATCGCTGTGATAGGCCTTGACGAGGCTCGATACATAGATCAGGTCGCGGCTGTGCGCCCATCCGCCGATGAGATTGCCGCCGCAGAACATCCGACTGATCGTCAGGTCCTTGATCTTGCCACACGGAATCGGAGAGGCTTGCGATGAGCCCTGCTTCGCATCGGACTTGCCGCCGGACATCTGGGCGCGGAGGTTCTGTTCCTCGAAACTGCCCAATCCCAGTGCCATACCCGCGGAAGCCGCTACGGACTTACGGATGAACCCACGTCGATCGACTTGTTTCTCAGCCATGCGTTTGCTCCCATCTGATCTTGGCGTGCGGACGCCGGCGGACTAGGCGCGCCACGGACGACGCCGGTTCAACTGCCCGGCCAAGGTGTTCTTGGCAATGATCACGTTCTCACGGACCTGGAAATCGAACATTCCGACGCACAGGAAATCGGCGCCGTTCTCGAAAGCGAACTTGAAACCGTCGGAGGGATGTACCGCCCCGGCCGCCAGCACTTTGTACGCAATCCAGGGCTTCTGGACCTTCTGCATGTACTCGGCGGTCTCCTGGGGATGTTTGTCCCAGTAATTATCCACGGAATAGTTGTCGATCACGTCTTTGGTCTGGTCGGGCCTTCGTGTGGACCAGTAATCGGTACTGTGGTGGGTCTTCATGTAGAAATCCACCGGCAGGCCCGCCTCCTCGCAGGCCATGACCGTCTCCAGTTCGTGGCCTCCGACGCCCGCGATCAGGCCGTTCTGCTTGATGAACTCGACCACCTTGCCGATCAGATCGACGCGGCCCGCTCGGCTCCATGCGTCGCCCACGTTGCCGATGACGTAAGCGCCGCTCGCGCCGGCATCGATGGCCTTCTGCACGTCGCTCGTCAGGTCGTCGGCCGAGGGAACGCACTGGGCGAGCCACTGAATCTGCCCGCCCCGCTCGTCCCAGTATTTCTTGAGGACGCCCAGCGAACTGGTGCCGGCGTTGATCGTGTTGACGCCGCTTTCCTCGCAGAGTTCGAGCGTCTCGATGATTTTCTCGTCGGTGAAATAGTGCTTGAGCAAGGATGAAACGTACAGCAGATCGCGACTATGGGCATAACCGCCGATGAGATTGCCGCCGCAAATGATCCGGCTGATGGTTACGTCGCCGATCTTGGCAACCGGCAACCCATCGATGCCTGTGCCTGGCGACCGCGACGGACCGTCTTGGGGTCCCGCGAGCAGGGCCCGCTCTTCCAGACTCATTGCCGCAGCCCATGCAGCCGATCCGGCCAGAGAGCTTCTCAGGAACGATCTACGATCGAGATTCCTTGACATATCGCTACCTCGCATAGGGATTCATGCTTGCCGAAAACCGCCCATGCAGCGTTTTGAGACATTTCCATGATATCAGAAAAGACCCTCTTGTCAAATGCCTCGGTGCCGGCGCCCCGGTTATCATCTCGACCGGTTTTGTTCTTGCTGTCATCCCGAGTTCGACAGCGGCGGGGCCGCCCTTGTAGAAGAGAACAGGACCGCATCCCGCGCAGCGCTCAAGAACCGCCGATTCCTCCATTCCGCTTCGCTCCAGTCGGAATGACAATGCGCATGCAGCCGACACAAGCGCCACCGTATTCCGACCGGGCTACCCTGGTCTCTCCGATGTCGGCTCTACCGGCTGACCAGCGAGATTTCGGCCCAATAACCGGCCTCGTAGCGCCAGCCGGTCGGTTCGTTGACGAGCTCGATTTTGACATTTCGACCGGCAAATCGCGACAGGTCGACGGTCAGATCGGTCCATCCGACCGTAGTCGTCTCCGGGCCGATCGTCTTTCGTAGAAGCTGCTTGCCATCGACCTTGACGATCAGGTCCCAGTCGCCTCGCGGGTCGTGTCCGACGGTGAGTTTCAGCGTCGTATCCTCGCGAACCGGCAGCTTGACGGTCCGGCTGATCACGCAGCCCATCTCCGGGTTCAGCGGGTGGGTCACGAGCACGTTCTTACGCCCGCGCAGCTCATCCTTGAGCCCGGGGTTCATGTCCTCGCCGCACTGGGCCACCTTCCAACCCGGGGCGAATTTCTCGATGGCGTCGGAGAGGTCCTTGCCCAGCAACGCGGTAATCTGGGCCATCTCCTGCTTCGAATAGCGCACGTTGTCCGGTGGAGCGGGGTCCCAGCATTGTTCCAGACGGCTGGGCCGAGGGCTCTGCACGGGAATCGTAAAGTACTCGTGTCCCAGTTCATCCCTCTCGATTTTGCCGCCGCAATTGACAACCGCATCACGGGCGAGATCCTCGCAGACGCGGACCAGGGTCGGGAAGTTGTATGGCGTATGGCTGAACTTACCCCAGGGATCGAGCGAGATCTTGTACTTTTCGGGCAGGGTCTTGAATCCCATTGTGGTGAAGAGAATGCCGGCGGCGTTCGAT
>CAZTGH010000243.1:0-8140 GCA_964612985.1 uncultured Pirellulales bacterium | reverse complement strand
AAAGAAGATGGCAACCCCCCCGACAGCGCAAGCTAGGGCACAAATGCTCAGCAACCCCCCGCTGGGTACGAACACCTCCGCCACGATCAACACCGCACAGGCTACGTAGAGCAACACCGCAAACAACAACCAGCCCATGCGACTATCCCTTTCGCACGATCTCTTCGCCGATGCCACGCCACGCGGGACATCCGCGACTATCCTACGCGCTATCGCGATTCTTTACAACCACCCGGTTTCCGTGGATTTCCACGATTTCGACCCGTGTGCCCTTTTCCAGGAACTCGGCCATGGCGACGACGTCCACGATGGCGTCGCCGAATCGCGCCTTCCCGGCCGGACGCAGTTTTCCGATCACCTCGCCGACGTCACCGACGCGAACGCCATGCGGCGCGCTTTCAGGGGGAGCCGTCACATGCAACGGCGCCCCGGCTCCACGCGGTACAGCGGGCGTGGGCACCAGGATCAAACCACTCATGAACTGCAACCTCGGCAGAAAACGCGAAACGATCGACGCCAGTACAAGAAAGCCGATGAAACCATAGACAATGCCCAGCAGCCCGTTGGTCAGGACGGTCCAGTCCTCCGGTCCCTCGGGCCAGGGCAACTCGCCCGGCGCGTTCCGGATCAGCATGCCGAACAGGCCTGCCAGCAGCAGTACGATCCCCAAGATGCCCGCAATGCCAAAGCCTGGCAGCACGAACAGCTCGATCAGCAGCAGGATCACCCCCGCTGCCAGCAGGACGATCTCCACCCAGTTGGCCAGGCCTGTCAGATACTTGCTGCCGACGATCAGGGCAAAGCAGATGACCGCGACCAGACCCGGCAGTCCCAACCCCGGCGTGCTGAACTCGATGTAAACCCCCAGCAAGGCCAGCATGATCAGGACGCCCATGACGGCTGGCGAATTGAGCCAGCGGACCATCTCCTCCGACCAGTTGGTCTCCAGCCGCATCACCGGCTCGGTGAACTGTACCCCGTCCCGCTCTGCTAGAAAGGCGAGCGCCTCATCCAGGTCAGCCACCACCGCATCGGCGACCCCATATTCCAACGCTTGTGAGGCGGTCAGGGTAAGCAGTTCGTCGGGCCCGACAATCTCCTCGGCAGTATCAAGGTCGTACTCATTAGGGTCAGTGGGCAGGCTGTCGCCTTCGAAAAACTCCCATTGGCCGGTATCGAGGTTCTGCACCCGCCAGACCTCGATCTGCATCGTGACCATGGCCTTGAGCAGCAGTTCGGGGTATCCGTTCGCCTCGGCGGCCCTTTGGAATGCCGCCCGGATGAAGCTCTCGGCTTTCTCCCGTTCGACGCCTTCCAGCGGACCGCCCATAGTGATCGGGGCACTGTCGCCGATCGTGGTGCTCTGGCGCATGATGATGTTGTTGCAGGAGACGCTGATCAAGGCCCCCGCCGAGATCGCCTCGGTCTGCACGTAGGCCACCGTCAGGGCACGGTCCCCAATCGTCTGGATGAAGTACTTGGCGATGCTGTCGGCAGCGTCGACGAGACCCCCATAGGTCTCGATCTCATAGATCAGATAGCCGGCACCCGCGTCAATAGCCATCTCGCTGCGGCGTACGAGCGAATCAAACAAGCCCTGGTCAATCATCCCTTTAAGGGAGATCACTACCGCCTTGGCCTCAGGCGCCGCCTCGTTGGCGTCGGCGGCAAATGCGTCCATCCCTGCCAGCAGGCACACCAGAACAACCGCAATCAACGAACGTCTCTGTCTCATGCCGCCGATTCTACTTGCCTCGAACGATGTTGGCAAGTCGGCGATGCGATCATTCCTGCCGCCCCGCTGGGATATAGGCCTAGGCCAGGCTGCGGAGGACCTCGACGCCCTGACGGATCTTTTCGTCGGTCGTGGCAAAGCTCATTCGGAAGTGCGTGTCCTTTTCGCTGAAGACGTTGCCGGGGATGACCAGCACGTTGTTCTGAATGGCCTTCTTGACGAATTCGGTGCCGGAACCGCCGGGGGCCTGGACAAAGGCGTAGAACGCCCCGCCCGGGCGAGCCAGTTCGAAGGCATCCGCAAGGCCCTCGTACAGCAGGTCGCGCTTCCTGGCATACTGGGCGACCAGATCGCTGACATCGTAATCCAGGGCCGCCAGAGCCGCCCTCTGGAAGGGGCTCGGGGCGCAGACGAACGTGTACTGCTGGATCTTGGTCATCTCCTCGATCACCTGGTGCAGCGAAGGCGGCGCTGCCACATACGCCAGCCGCCAACCCGTCATGGCATAGCTTTTGCTGAAACCGCGCATCAGGAGCACCTTCTCATGGTGCTTCGCAATGCTCGGACAGACGCCGTCGTAGGAAAACTGCTCGTAGATCTCGTCGGTGAGGACCAGTACGTCCTTTTCGGCCGCGACCTTTGCCAGAGCTTGGACCTTCTCCTCGCTGTAGACGATGCCCGTCGGGTTGCAGGGTGAGTTGAGGATGATCATCTTCGTCTTGTCGGTGATCGCCTGGGCGATGCCCTCGACGGGAAGATCGAAGTCTGGATAGGAATCGACGAAGACGCACTTGCCTCCCAGCAGGTTCACCACATGCTTGTAGATCACGAAGTACGGATCGGGAATGATCACCTCGTCGCCGGGGTTGATCAGGGCCAGGAAGGCGAGCAGGAGCCCGCCGCTGACGCCGCTGGCGACCAGCACGCTCGGGTTGTCCCAGCCGAATTCGGTCGCCATCTGGGCGGCGATCTTGTCCTGGAGGTCCTTGTCGCCGGCGGTCTGCGAATAGCGGTTCATGCCCGTCTGGATGGCCTTGATGGCCTCCTGCTTGAGGGGTTCGGGCACGTCGAAATCGGGCTGGCCGATGGAGAAATTGATCGGATCCTTCAGTTCCGCCGCCAGGGCGAAGACCTTGCGTATCCCGCTTGCGTCGATCAGACTCGTGCGATCCGCCACCAGTTTCTTCATCGTCCACCTGTGAAAAAGGGTCTATCCGAAAGTCCGTTGCATGTGCTATCGACAATCCGGGTATCATACTCGCCAAAAGGTCCTTTTCCAAGCGCAAAAGCGGTTCGCAAAGAGGCCTTGTGGGCCATCCGGCGGCAGGGTACATTGGTTGCCGGACCGATGTTGCCCGATTTCCGCTATGTCGATGAAGGGGAAGATCATGGCCGCACGTCAGATAAATCGTCGGGAGTTCGTAAGCATTTCGGCAGCCAGCGCCGCCGGTCTGCTGGGCCTGGGTTCCACCGTCAACCGGGGGGCACAAGCCGATTCGTGGGACCCGGACAAGCCCATGGTGAGCACGGGCAGGGCCCTGCGGGTCCAGCCGGTACTGATGTACCGGGTCGCGCAGAGGCGGGAGGCAACCTCGTGGAAGTCGTGGGGTGGCGTCCAGGACGACCGGGCGGCTGCGGAAGAGAGCGCCCGCATCACGGAGGAGTTGCGAACGCTGGCGGCCCAGGCGGGGTTTCCGATGGAAATCCTGTCTGTTGCCAAGGTCCGATCGCCCGAGGAGGCCGCCAGGGTGCATGAGAACGACTACGATTGCGTCGTGGTCTACGCCGCGACGGGATCGGGGGAGACACTGAAGGCCTGTTTCGCCCCCAGGAAGGATCGAGATACGGTGGTCTTCGTGCGGCACCGGTCAGGTCCGGCCTACTACTGGTACGAGGCGATCAGCACGCGGTACCTGGCGACCGGCGATGAGCGGTCTGCGGAGAATTCGTGCCTCGATCACGGACCGGTCCACGTCGATGACGTCGTCGTGGATGACACCGGTGAACTGCTGTGGCGCCTGCGGGCACTCTATGGCCTCAAGAACTTCATCGGCGCCCGCATCGTGGCACTGGGCGGACCGTGGGGCAAGTACGCCCCCGACGCGCCACAGGTGGCCCGCGAGCGACACAAGCTGAACATCATCGACATTCCGTACGAGACGTTCTCCGGGCGGGTCGAAACTGCCTTGAAAGACAGGAATCGCGTGCAGGCCGCACAGCGCATGACGGACCGGTACCTTGCGCTTCCCGGAACGAGGTTGATGACAGAACGGGATTTCGTGACAAACGCCTTCGTACTCCACGGCTTGTTCAAAGAGTTGATGCAAGAGAGCGATGCGCCGGCATTCACCATTCGCGGATGCATGAGCACAATTTTGCCGATCGCAAAGACGACGCCCTGCCTGACGCTGGGACTGCTCAACGACGAGGGCGTCATGGCGTTCTGCGAGTCGGACTTCGTCATTATCCCGGCCGGCATCCTGCTGCACTACATCTCGGGCAAGCCCGTTTTCCTGCACAATTCGACTTTCCCGCACGACGGGATCGTCACCGCCGCTCATTGCAGCGCTCCGCGCCGGCTCGACGGCGTGCATTATGAGCCGGCCAGGATCATGACGCACTACGAATCGGAATACGGCGCAGCGCCGAAGGTCGAGATTCCCGTCGGTCAGCAGGTGACGTTCGTCGATCCCGAATATGCCACCCGGCGCTGGATCGGCTTTACCGGGCTCGTCAGGAGCAATCCGCTGTACGAAGTCTGCCGCTCGCAGCAGGATGTCGAAATCCAGGGCGACTGGGAGAAGCTGCGCAGCGAAGTCCGCGATTCGCATTGGATGATGGTCTACGGCGACCATCTCAAAGAGCTGGCCTATGCGACACGCAAAATCGGCATCGACTGGGTCGATCTCACGACGAGTTGAGATCGTATCTCATGCCCCCTGTTTCGGAGATCGGACGATGATCAAGCTGAGATTCCCTGCGTTGTACCTGATTCTGGTCACTGGTGTCGGGTCCCAGGCGGCGACGATGACCCCGCTCGACATCGCGGACGTCAAGGCAGGTGGTGAGATCGGGCGGCGGATCGACATCACCATCGGCAACAACGTGCTCGTAATCGACGCGGACAAGGACTTCCTGGAACCCTTTCGCCAGCGGGACAGCCAGGGGGGATACATTGGCCTGGGCAAGTTCATCGACAGCCTTGTCCGTTTCGCCGCCTACAGCAAGGACCCCAAGGTTCTCGCTCTCAAGCAGCACGTGGTGCGTGAGACGATCGCCACGCAGGAGGACGATGGCTACCTCGGAATCTGCGTGCCCGAGAAGCGTATGTGGCACCTCTGGGATATTCATGAAATGGGCTATCTCGTCCTGGGTCTGACGGCCGACCACGCATACTTCGACAAGCAGACATCACTCGAAGCGGCGCAAGAACTGGCGGATTACATCATCGACCGCTGGTCGCTGGACCCTGAACGTAAGACGGAAGGCTGGGTCTCGACGTACGTCGCCACAACAGGGCTGGAAGAGGCGATGCTCGCGCTGCACCGGCAGAGTGGCGACAAACGCTATCTCGACTTCTGTGTGCAGCATCGCAAGCTGGCGGAATGGGATACGCCGCTGATCCAGGGCCGCTGGGGCAATCTCGAGGGCCATGCCTATTACCATCTGGCCCACTGCCTTTCGCAACTGCGTCTGCGTGAGATCGACCCCGATGCCGAGCTTCTGAACCAGTCGCGGGCGACGCTCGATTTCCTGCTCCGCAAGGACGGGATGCTGGCGCCGGGGCTCTGTGGCTACCACGAATGCTGGCACAGCAACCAGCAGGGCTTTTACAAACTGGGCGAGACCTGCGCGACCGCATACCTGCTCCGCTGGCTCGACGCCCTGCTGCGCAACGATGGTGATTCGCTCTATGGCGATATTATGGAACGAACCATATACAATGGCTTGTTTGCCGCCCAGTCGCCCGATGGGCGTCGGTTGCGGTATTACGCTCCGTTCGAAGGCCCGCGCGAGTATTTCCAGGGCGACACCTACTGCTGTCCGTGCAACTTCCGAAGGATCATTGCGGAACTGCCTGAGATGATCTACTACCGGCGTGACGATGGGCTGGCGGTCAATCTCTACACACCTTCGGCTGCCACGGCGCCACTTGCCAACGGGACGAATCTCGATATTCGACAGCAAACGGACTATCCGAATTCGGGCGATGTGACGATTCGACTTGAACCGTCGGAACCGAGCCGCTTCCCGCTCTTTCTGCGGATTCCCCGTTGGTCCGATACCGCTCGAATCACCATCAATGGGGATGTCTTGGAGACGATCGCTGCCGCTGGCACATTCTTTGAGATCACCCGGAGATGGCACGCGGGCGATGAAATCAGGCTCCAGATGCTCATGCCCTGGCGAACGATCAAAGGGCGAAAAAGTCAGGCTGGACGTGTGGCGGTCATGCGCGGCCCGATGTTGTTTGGCCTCAATCCCTCCAGGCAGGATGGCCTCGATCATAGTATGACGAAGCTCCTGCGACTGGATACCTCGTCGTTCGCCATGGGCGAACCCGACGAGAGCATTCGTCCGGACGGGCTGACGTGCCAAGCCTCGTTCTGGAAACCGGGCGACTATAATGCCGCCGGACAGGCGCCGCTGACGTTGACACTGACGGAATACGCCGATCCAGGTTGCGAATGGATGTATTTCCTGGTGCCGAATCCGGAGGCCGACGATCTGGTCGAGGACGAACTTGCCGGCTGTGACGTCCCGTTTTGACGCGTTCAGAAGAAGGAAGAATATGAAACTGGCCTATCTTGCGTGTGTGATTACAGCCCTTGCCGCCGGTCTGACGGTAGCCAGCATTGCCGAGGAATCGACCGACTACAGACTGGTCTGGGCGGATGAATTCAACGAGGACGGCCGGCCTGATCCGAACCGCTGGACGTACGAGCATGGATTCGTACGGAACGAGGAGTCGCAGTGGTACCAGCCGGCCAATGCGCGCTGCGAGAACGGCTTGCTCATCATCGAAGCCAAGCGCGAGCGCGTGCCCAACCCGAATTACGACGCAGACAGCAACAACTGGCGTCGCAGCCGGCAGCATGCTCAGTATACATCGGCCTGCCTCAAGACAGCGGGTCTGCATAGCTGGACGTATGGGCGGTTCGTGATGCGCGGGCGCATCGATACGCGCCCGGGGCTATGGCCCGCCTTCTGGACGCTGGGCTCCGCTCGTCCCTGGCCTGGTTGCGGCGAGATCGACATCATGGAATACTACCGGGGGATGCTGCTGGCCAATGCCTGCTGGGCGAGCGAACGACGGTGGGTCGGCGTCTGGGACGACCTCAAGAAACCGATCGCAGACTTTGGCGACCCGGCCGAGTGGTCCTCGAAATTCCACGTCTGGCGGATGGACTGGGACCAGGACGCCATCAGGCTCTACGTCGACGACGAGCTGCTCAACACCATTGAGCTGGACAAGACGATCAACCGCACGCCGGATAGGGCCAACCCCTTCCGTGAGCCCCACTACATCCTGCTCAACCTCGCCATCGGCGGCACCAATGGCGGAGACCCGTCAGGAACCAAATTCCCCGCCCGCTTCGAAGTCGACTACGTCCGCGTCTACCAGAAGCAGTCTCAGACGATATCGAGTCGGTAAACCCATGTGGAGCCAGTCGTTCCGCGCCACCTCAGATATGTTCTCTCTCCCTGTCAACTCAGGAGCATCGTCCGGATGGGGACGTCTGTCACATTGCACCTTTCCTGACCCGAGCGGCAGGACTGAAGGGTGCGGACTGGCCGCTACATGCTGTCCGGTTACGCATGCTCAGCGCATTTCGCTTGACTTACGTGTCCTGCCTGGTGTATGATAGGTCTTCGATGTGGAGGAAGAGCTACCAAGCGTTGCTCTTTGGCGACACGGCATATTCTGGAGACGGAGAGATATGGAGGCACAACGAACGGACGGATCGATGACTCTCGAATCCCTTGATCCAAAGCTTCAACTGCAAGGTGAGCTGCCCGGAGGGCTATTCGACTGGGTCGACCTCAAATGCTCGTGCCCACACTGCGGCAGACGACTGGACGGTTTTCGAACTCGAGATCTCTGCAACACGCTGGATACCGTGGACTATCGCATCGCCCACCATTTCTACGCAGAGTGCGAGTGCGGGGCCTGGATCGATTTCATCCGCAAGCCGGCCCGCAGTCTCGAAGACTTCGACATGCGCGTGGAACAACCCTGACGTATAGGCTCACTGGCAATCCAGGCCCAGACGCGACAGAGCTTCGGCTGGCCCAACTCCATCACCAGGGAGATTCACGTTTTTTGGCGGGACAGCATCTGTAAGCCAGACACCATTGGCTGAGAGGTAGAACTTGTGCCCTTCGTGATGCATCCGGCCGGCC
>CAZTGH010000242.1:0-8155 GCA_964612985.1 uncultured Pirellulales bacterium | reverse complement strand
CCAGCCGCAACTGGCCCGCGAGTTGGTCCATCGCGCGATCAACGGTGTGTAAGTCGTCATGGCCGAGTACGAGCCGGACGGCGCCTATCCGGAGGGCCCCGGCTATTGGGTGTATGGGACCAGCTTCAACGTCGTTCTCCTTGCCGCCCTGGAGTCGGCTCTGGGCACCGATTTCGGGCTCTCCGAGGCGCCGGGGTTCGCGGGCGCCGCCGCCTACTACCTCCAGGTCACCGGACCGACAGGAGCCTACTTCAACTATCCCGACAGCGGTTCAAGAGACCACTTTATTCCGACGGTCTTCTGGTTCGCCCAGCGGTACAATCAGCCGGCGCTGGCCTGGCGTCAGGATCAGCATTGGAAGGAGGCCATGTCGCGAGATCCGTCGGCGCTGGTTGGGGATCGCCTCGCGGCGCTGGCGCTGATCTGGCGTCAGGGCGAGCCGACTGTTCCCAAGGCGTTGTGCTGGAGCGGACGCGGCAGCAACCCGGTGGCGATGTTTCGCAGTTCCTGGACGGACCCGAACGCCGTCTACCTGGCGATCAAGGGTGGCTCGCCCGGCGTCTCTCACGGGCACATGGACGTGGGATCGTTCGTGATCGATGCAAGTGGCCTCCGCTGGGCCGCGGACCTCGGGCCCGAGGGCTATCATAAGATCGAGTCCCGTGGCATGAGCCTCTGGGGCCGCAGCCAGGACGCGCAGCGATGGACGATCTTCCGCTACCACAACCTCTCGCATAATACGCTGGCGGTCGACGGTCAGCACCAGCGCGTCCAGGGCAGCGCGCCGATCATCCGGTATTCCGATCGCAAGGCGTTTCCCCACGTGGTCTTCGACATCTCCAGCGTCTATGAGGGCCAACTGGCGCAAGCGTTGCGCGGCGCCTCGCTGCTGCCCAGCGGGCACATCCTCATCCAGGACGAGTTCAAAGGGACCGATCAGCCTGCCACCGTACGGTGGGCCATGGTGACACCTGCCTCGGTTTCCATCGAAGACGAGAAGAATGCCCTGCTGAGCCAGGAGGGAAAGACCATGCGCCTGAGCGTACTCACGGATGCGAAGGTGCAGTTGCGAACCTACTCGACGGCACCGCAGGCCGACTACGACGCCCCCAATCCGGGCACCTGCATGATCGGCTTCGAGGTGGCGTTGTCCGCCGGGCAGGCTGCTCGTACCGCCGTCCTCCTGACCCCACCGGCGGCACAGACCAGGACCTCGGTGGAGTTGCAGCCTTTGCTCCAGTGGTCCCCACCTCAATAGACAGGAGAGAATCCTATGCAGAGAAACGCGATACACGCAGCGATTTCCACCATAGTTGTATCGCTTGCCCTGCCCGCCTCCGCTGAAACGCAGCACCAGCGGGTAGAGCCCTTGCTGGTTCCGACGTTCCACTGCATCGGCATCTACTGGTCGCCGGCGGAGGGCGGCGCAGCGCACAGAGTGCTGGTCAAGTACCGCCGTCGCGGTCAACAGCAGTGGCATGCGGGCCTTCCATTACGCTACCACCCTGTGGAGACCCCAGAGTGCAAGGCTGATTACCGCGGCAGTCTTGTGAACCTGACGCCGGGAACGACTTACGACATTGCCCTGACCCTCGAGGGGAGCAGCCGGCACGTCGAATGCCAGGGGACCACCTGGAGTGAAGAGTTCCCCGTGAGTTCCGTGGTGAAGGTCTCCGATCGCGACACCACGCTCGGCGTCAACGAATCCGGGCAGCCCAATGCCTACGTGCTGTACGACGGGACGGGCTGCACCATCGATACCGGCAACGAAGACGAGATCGGCATCGCCGTGCGCGCCAGCTACGTCATCCTCCGCGGCTTTGCAATAAAGAATGTGAGAGAGCACGGCATTCGGCTCTTCAGCGGCCATCACATCGTCATCGAGGACTGCGATATCAGCCAGTGGGGCAGCGAAAGCGAGAAGGGTTGGGGCAAGAACTACCAGGCCTGTGTCTTCAGCAACAACAGGGACCTCAGCACCGTCGTCATCCAGCGCTGCAGGATGCACCACCCCTCGTGGGACACCAACAGTTGGGCGGAGAAACACGGCCAATCCACGCACCCACAAGGGCCGCAGACGGTGGTCTTCTGGGAGTCGGCGGGCAACCACGTCATCCGCTATAACGAGGTCTGGTCGGACCAGGATCACTACTTTAACGACGGCATGGGCGCCGGAAAGAACGGCAGCTATCGGGGTTTCCCCGGGGCCGACAGCGACATCTACGGCAACTACATCGCCAACTGCTGGGATGATGGGATCGAGGCCGAGGGTAGTAATCAGAACGTCAGGATCTGGAACAACTACGTCGAGGAGGTACTCATTCCCATCGCCAACGCGGCGACCTCCATCGGGCCGCTCTACGTCTGGCGAAACGTCTCGGGACGCTCCTACAGCCCTCCAGGCAGCAGTTGGGACATGACTCACGGGCCCTTCATCAAGATGGGCTTTGCCGACGGTGAACAGTGGATGACCGGTCACATGTACATCTTCAACAACACGATCTTCCAGGAGCACGGCAATGGCGCGGGCGGGCTGGGTGGCGACAGCAGGATCATAAAGCACTGCACCACTCGCAACAACATTCTCCACGTCCGCGAGGAAGATCGCCACAGCATCGCCGTCGACCGGCGCCATGCGGGCAACGACTTCGATCACGATTTTATGTCCGCAGCCTTTCCCGAGGGTCACGAGCAACATGGCTTGAAAGGTGTGCCGCGGTACGTGGAAGACGCGGGGTTCAATCCCCAGACCAAGACAGGCATGTTTCAACTGGCCCCCGGAAGCAAGGGGGTGGATGCAGGGGTGGTCATCCCGAACTTCTGCGAGCCGATCAACGGGAACCCGCCTGACGTGGGCGGTCACGAACGCGGAACCGGGAAGATGCGATTCGGCGTGAAGGCTCAGTTCGCCCCACGCGGCCCACTCGAGGCAGCTCGGAAGTAGTCGTGGAATGGGCCGGATGTATGCGACGGCGGCGCCTGGTGGCAGCCGGTCGCCATTCGTCACAGCCGATTCGAATTGAGACAAGATGTACCCGTCAAGCGCGAATGGGAACCAGTAATGGGCTTTGTACCGAGAACGAAACCCCGTTGCAGACGGGGTCGGTCAAATGAAGAGCATCGGATCAGTGTAGCATGGTGGAGGAACAAACAAATGCCATGGTGGATGATTCTCACAGAGAGAAAGATTCCAGTGCTCCTGGCTGCGGCGACAATTCTTGCATGTGCCAGCGCGACCTGCGGCGCCACTTTGCCGGAGGTGGCGATTCCCAAACCGTCCGACTGGATTGAGTCCGGAGTCGTCCTTGAAAGTGGTTCATCCGGCTCCTGGGACACGCGGCTTTTCGGCCAGATCAGCCCCTGTACGGTCGTAAAGAAAGACGGAAGATTCTACCTTTACTACGTCGGGGCCAGCGGCGACGGTGCGACCGATGGCGGTCCGAAGGACCGCGCATTGGCCTTGGCCACAAGTACCAACGGCATTCATTTTGCCAAGTACAGCGGCAACCCGGTCATAACTCACCAGCCGGTTGGAAATGTTGAGGAGGGTGTCTTCTCGGCGGCTGCGACGGCCAGCAAAGATGGCAGCTTACTTCTGTACTATGGTGCCAAGGGCAGAGTGGGTGCGTGGAAGCTGGGGGTAGCTACAGGACCGCACAGCGACGAATTGACACACACCGGAGAGACTCAATGATCCGGTCGAAACGTACCACATGTTCCCACCGCACTACCGTCACACGGCGGTTTACTTGGACCGGGCTACAGACCGAGTTCCCCATGGGAATCAGATCGTAGTCAGAACGGCACCGATGAGACTGCTTCGTGCAATGAGGTAGGACGAGGACAGACGCATACTTCCGGATGACCGCCGGAGTATGGGGCGGCCCAATATGTTCAGGTCGTAGGAGACCGCCTGCTTCAACCGCAGGCGAGATGCCTGATGGTCGCGCCTCATTTCTAATTCCCGCCCATGCAGCCGTTTCTTACTTGACAGCCCTTGTGAAAGTCTCTATGGATGCGCAGATTCTCCGCCTTGGAGCGGCGAACCGAAGCGCGCAAGTGTTGTTCTATTTTAGTACAAGGAGGTCATCTACCATGGCAACGGCAACTGCAGGGAAACCTTCGGCAAAACCGATGAGCAAGAGTGAGGTCGTGTCTGGAATCGCCGATGAGACGGGTCTGACCAAGAAGCAAGTCAGCTCCGTGTTCGAGGCGATGGCGGGACAGGTCAAGAAGAGTCTCGGGCGCCGAGGTCCGGGCGCCTACAACGTCCCAGGATTGATGAAGATAGCCGTGGTGCGGAAGCCCGCCACCAAGGCGCGTAAAGGTATCAATCCCTTCACCGGTGAAGAGACCACATTCAAAGCCAAGCCAGCACGCAATGTCGTCAAGATTCGACCGCTAAAGAACCTCAAAGACATGGTCTGATCCGAAGGTTCGAGTGAGTCGCACGGGTCCACATCTCGTTATCTGGAATGTGGGCCCGTTTGTTCATCTGGCGAGTAGCTGCCATCACTAATCTACGGACAAACCGCCAGTCGGGGGCATCAGCCTGGATTTTGCCCCAATGTGCCCGTAATTCACAGTTGAATTCTCCGGAGGAACGGCTGTAGATTCATAGAATGGACATGGTTGCTTCGCCCTTTGGGGGCGTACGCCGACTCGGTCATGGAGGTCCCGGGTAGGATTCCCATGTGTATGCCAGGTGCGAGGACAGAATGGGATGGTGAGAGCACGAGAAGCGCTGACGCAGAGATGATCAATGCGCTGCTTCGCAAACGCTACCCCCCACTTCCAGTGGGGCAGGATCAAGGAGAAAGGGCTTATGGTCAAATCCAATACAATAGGTGGCGCAGGATCATTATTGCGTCTGGCTGCGGCGATGCTGTTGTTGGGCGTCCAGGCCATCGGAGCGAGTGATACTGGTCATTGGCCGGACTGGCGTGGTCCGACGGGACAGGGACACAGCGACGCCACCGGTTTGCCTCTGCACTGGTCGGAATCACAGAACATCGTGTGGAAAACACCCATCCATGATGTGGGCTACTCGACACCGGTGGTGTGGGGCGATCAGATCTGGCTTACCACCGCAACGATGAAAGGAACAATTCTCTACGCCGTCTGTGTCGATCTGGATAGCGGTCAGGTCGTCCACGACGTGGAAGTATTCCGTCCCGAGAAACCTCAGCGGATTCATCGAAACAACTCCTATGCCACCCCATCGGCGGTCGTGGAAGCGGGCTTCGTGTACGTTCACTACGGCACGCATGGCACGGCTTGTCTCGATTCTGGTACGGGCGAGGTCGTGTGGCGGCGGAGCGATCTGAACTGCGATCACTTACAGGGACCGGTTTCCTCGCCGATTCTGTACGAAGATCTGCTGATCGTTCCTATCGAGGGTACCGATGTTCAATTCACCGTGGCCCTGGACAAGAAGACGGGCAACACCGTCTGGCGCTACGACCGTCCCAGGGAGCTTTACGAGGGGATTGAGCCGCTGTATCTCCTCAAATCGTATCACACGCCGGTTATCGTGGAAGTCGACGGTAAGCCCCAGTTGATCAACAACGGCGCCATGCTGGTGACGGGCCATGAGCCTGGAACCGGTGAAGAACTGTGGCGCGTTCGCTACCGTGATGATAACCCTGTTTCCCGCATCGTCAGCGGTCACGGCCTCCTGTTCGTTAATTCCGGCGGTTCTCCCGGCGCCGCCCACTTGCTGGCCATACGCCAAGGCGGTGCGGGCGATGTGACCGATACGCATGTCGTCTGGAAGATGACCGAGGATACGCCGTCCGAAAGTTCACCGGTACTGGTCGGCGACCAGCTCTACACCTTGAGCGATAGAGGGGTGCTGACATGCAAGGAGGCCGTCACGGGAGAAGTGCTCTGGTCCGAGCGTCTGGCGGGCCAATATGGCGCTTCCCTGCTGTATGCGGACAACCGGATCTACATCTCCAGTAAGCAGGGCAAGACGACGGTGATCAAACCGGGACGTACATTTCAAATCTTGGCGATTAACGAGCTGGATGGCTTCTTGGGCGCCTCTCCTGCGGTAGCCGGCAAATCACTGCTGCTTCGTACCAAGACGCACCTGTACCGTATGGAGGATTAATAGGAGCACAGCAGTTTGCTCTCCAGGCCCATTGCCCGAACCGAAGAGAGTAGCTGTCGTGCGAAAGCTGTCCACGACAGGCGTAAGGGCATCAATCCCTTCACCGGCGAAGAGACCACATTCAAGGCCAAGCCAGCGTGCAATGTTGTCAAGATCCGGCTGCTGAAGAACCTGAAGGATATGGTCTGATTCGAAGTGAGCCACACGGGTCCACATCTCACGATCTGGGATGTGGACCCGTTTGTTTTCAGGGCTTGCGCAGAGATAACCAATCCGCATTCGCCCAGAGCCTCAGTCCATCTGATTCAATTCGAAGCGGCCCTCCCCTTCACGGGCTATATAGACGCTGCCGCAAGGACGTGCCGTGAACGAAGTCCTGCCGAGATTCGGGATGTCTACCTGCACGATCCTCTCGTCACCACTGGCCGCCCAGGCGGTGATCAGCCATTCGAAGGCCTGACGTTTCTTTCTGGCGACTACCCGGACCTCCGTATCACCGGTGGGAATCTCGTAGGCAGGCTGCTGTTTCGACCAGCGGTGGGCGTCCGGTCCCGGCAACAGGTCGCCCGTCCACAGGAACTCCTCGACATGAGAGAACAGCGCCTGGACGCGAGCCAGGGCTATCATCTGCTGCAGCCAATGCGGCGGCCGGTCGGCCGGGAACGTGGCATCGAAACCACCCTCCGGATAGGCATAGTACCCGGCATTGGCGCCGATCATGCCGGTGGTATAGAGGCACTTGAGAAAACCCGTATAGCGGTTGATCTCTCCCAGGGCTTGGTCACCGTGCTCAGCACGGGGCCAGCCGGCACAGAGCCAGTTGTACGACAGCGGCCGCCCATGGGCGATCTCAAAGCCCTTGGCATTCAGGATCAGCGTCAGCATGTCCCGCGCGCCCGTCCAGCCGGTGTTATAGTGCAGGTAGTAGCTTTCGTTGCTGGGCAGATCCGAGATCGGCTCCATCCATTCGTACCCCCAGCACCACTGCTCCCAGTCCGGGTTTTGGCCGCGGTACGTACCGCCACCGCAGGGGTAATAGATATAGAGTTCTCGGTCGGGCACTGCCTGCCGGACGGCCTGGCTGATGATCATCTCCTGATGGGCCTTGCGCTCGGAGGTATACGCGAACCAGTTCCGGTCCCCCTTCGCACGCAGGATCCGCGGGTCCCGCTGCCAGTGCGTGGCATGATGCCCCGGCACACTCAGGGCATATTCCCCGCCATTGAGGATCACGGCAATGGGTGCTTTCGCTCGAATCTTCCGCAAGGGATCGGCGCGCAAGCGGCCCGCCTCTCGGAAGACCTCATCCGGGGCTTCGGGGCTCCAGATCGTGCTGCCGGGCGTGCCTGTGTGGTTCGGCTCCCATACCTCGCCGTTTCCGGCAATGAACTTGCCGTCGGCCGTACGAGTCCAGGTCTCCGGCGGCACCTCCTTGGGCAGCTCCCGACTACAGATCACCCCCAAGCGGTACGTCTCGGGATCGGAGGCGGCCAACTCAGCCAATCTTGATTCGATGCTGTTGGGATCCTCCAGCCGCGCGGCCACTGCCTCCGTCACATAGCCGCCGAACTCCAGGGCATAGCCCCAGTTCCGCGACAGTTCGATCCGCGCCTCCACCGGCAAAGTCCAGCCAAACCGCGTCAGCGGGGCTAGCCTGTGCCCCTGCCTGAACTGTGGCTTGGGCTGATTCTCAAGGTACTGCGCCACTGAGATCTTCTCGCCTGGGCGGGCATCTTGGCGATCGAAACCAGAGGCGTGCGCCCAGTTGGTCGCGACAGTAGCCAGAACAACAAAACAACTGACCACAACCGTCGTGGAACCGTTCATCCGCTGCATATTATCCCTTGTCGAGAAGTCACGTACCTCAAGAATCCTTTCGGTTCGGCATGGTACCAACCACGCCGGCCGATTTCAAGCATGCAGGTCTGTCGGACTCCGCCTCTTGGCCGAGGCCGAATCGTTCGTCGCTGGTCGAAATCCCTCCCCGATCGCCTCCAGCCTCGCCTCAAACTGGTCCTCGATGGCGCCCTGTACCTGCTC
>CAZTGH010000241.1:0-8222 GCA_964612985.1 uncultured Pirellulales bacterium | reverse complement strand
GTGATCGTGATCATCGGCATCTCGGCGACGATCGCGGTGCCGCTGATCTCCTCCGCTGCGAGCATGCAGATTCGTGCCGCCGGGGGAATGGTCGCCGCCGATCTCGAGTACGCCAAGAGTATGGCGATCAGCCGAGGCCAGAGGTATGCGGTCGAGTTTGACACGGCCAACGAGCGATACGAGGTTCAGGACCCCAACGGCAATCCGATGACCCACCCCGTGACCAAGAAACCGTATGTTGTCGATTTCTCCACGGATGGCAGGCTCGACCGCGTCGAGATCGCCAGCGCCACGTTCACCGGCGCAAGTGGCAATACGAGTGCCGTGAAATTCGACTACCTGGGAAGCCCCTTCGATGCGGGCGGAAATCCTTTGAATAGCGGAGCCGTCGTCTTACAGGCGGGCGATTTCACGCGAACCATCAGCGTGGAGGCGGTAACCGGATTCATCTCCGTCTCCGATTGAGTGCTTGATATGCGATTACGCGACTGGATGACAAGAAGAGAGAAGATCCTTCCGATCGGGCTGGATATCGGACACCGGTTCGTCAAGATGATTCAGTTTGGCGTCGGTGAGGACGGGGTCCGCGTGCTTGCGGCCCGGCGGGAGCCCGTCGACGTGCAGGATGTCGGCGACGAGGATGCCTGGCGGCAGCAAGTGGCCCCGGCGATCGAACGCGGGCTGGCCGGGGGCGCCTTCAAAGGTCGAGAGGTCGTCTTCGCCTTGCCGGCGAGCCGGTTGCGGATCACTTCTCTGCGGCTGCCGGAGACGGACCCGGCGGATGTCCAACGGACGCTCTACAAGGAGGCGGCGCAACGCTTTGCTCTGGATTCTCGCAACGGCGCCATCGAGTATGTCCTGGCCGGTACGGTACGGCAGGGCGACGAACTCAAGAACGAATACATTCTGTTTGCCGGCGACGATGAAACGGTCCGCAATCACATCCGATGGGTCGAGGGCGTGCGATTGCGACCGGCCGGCATCGAGGCTGCGCCCTGCGCCCTGTTCCGATGCTTCGAACGGATGATGCGGCGTCAGGAGGACCGGGAACGCACCATCATGTTCCTGGACGTTGGCCATCGATACACCACCGTCGTCCTGGGACGCGCCGATGAGATCTGCTTCGTCAAGCAGTTGATGTTCGGGACCGCGCGGTTCGCCGAGGACATTGCCGAACGACTGTCGATCCCGATCGCGGATGCGGATGCCCTGCGGCGCAAGATGCCGCCTGACGAGACGACGGACGCGGCCACACGCCGCCTCGTCATGGACGCAATGCACGCCACGGCCGAACAGCTGGCCGGCGAAATCTCGCTCTGCCTGCGCTACTACACGGTAACGTTCCGAGGCAAACGCGTCGAGCGCGCGATCATGGCCGGTGGAGGAGTACACGAAGAGGCGTTGCTCAGCGTCATGAAGCACCACCTGGCCATCGAGACGGATATTGCCGAGCCGCTGCGCGGGTTCGACCGGGAGTCGGTTCGAGCCGAACTCGGCGAACGCGATCCTGCCGCCGATTTCGCCCTGGCGGTCGGCTTGAGTCTGCGCGGATGGGGTACCTCCACCGCCACTCTGGTGAAGTCGGATCTGGGACTCGAATCCATCCTGGAAGGCGCCTCGTCATGAAAGACATCGACTTTCTTCCGGAATGGTACAAGGAAGGCCGGCGTCGCCGACTGCACATGAGGCGGCAATACGTCGTGCTGGCCGTCTTCTTTCTGGTCATGGTGACCTACAACACCCTGGCTACCCACAGGATCTCGAAAGCCAGTGCGGAACTCAACCGGCTTGAAGATCGGCGGTTCTGGGCCGAAGGCATATTGTATGAGTACGATGCGGTCAGCGAACAGCTCAGCGCACGGCAGGCGAAAGTGGCGACGGTCCAGCAGGCGGATGCACGCATCGACGTCGCTGCCGTGCTGGCGGAGATCAGCTATGTCATCGGCGATGGGGTGGTTCTCAAACGCCTGGATTTCATCTCCGAGCCCCTCGCGTCCGATGAGAAGACGACCGATCGCCCCGAGGCAGCCGTCCGAACGGCCCCGTCCTCCCGGGCTTCCACCACGACTGGTTCGCTCGGGCCGGTCCGGTTCCGTCTGGCGCTGGCGGGGATCGCCGTCGATTCCGCCGAGGTCGGAGCGTTGGTCTGCCGCCTGGAGGATTCGCTGTATTTCCAGCAGGTACGTCCCCTGAACACAATTCAGATCGGTACGTCGGGGACCGAGAGCCCTTCGGCACGCCGGGACGCGATCCCCTCAAAAGACAGAGCGTCTGTCAGTGGAACGGAATTCGAGATCACTTGTTACCTGGCCAACTACGAGCAATAGGACAACGAATGACGAAGCGCCGGTCCAATTCGTTCCTGAGCAAGCAGCAGCTCTGGGTCCTCGCCATCGGCGGGCTGTTTCTGGCCGACTTCGTGTTGTACGGCTATTTGCCGTCGCACGAACGCCTCCAGTCCCTGGCCGAGGCCAAGGACCGCCAGATGCAGTTGATTACCACGGCCGAGGCGAAGAGCGAGATCCTGCCGGCCTTGGTCCAGCGTCTCAGAGACACCGACCGGTACGCGACGAATTACCAGCAATGGGTTCCGACCGACAGCGCGCTGGGCCCGTTCCTGAGCCAGATCGCCACGGTCATGACCGACAACGGGTTGTCCGATCAGGACGTGGTCCTTCGTCCCGAGGTCGCCTCGAAGGATCTGGTATGCATCCCGATCCATATGAAGTGCGTTGGCGACCTCAATGGCATCTTCGGGTTCTTCCGCGATCTTCAACAACTCGGGCGGCTGGTCCGCATCGAGCGGACCACCCTGACCCATGCGAAGGGATCTAGCGGCGTCGTTCAGATGGAGGCCGACGCCGTGATCTTCTACCGCGCCCAGGAAACGCAGCAAAGTCCATCCGCAGGCAATCCCTCGAAAAACGGGGCGAACGATGAAACCTGATGCGAACAAGACGCTCGGCTCGGCCCGACAGATGGCCAGCTATCTGCTCCACGACGGCAAGAAGGTGGGCATGGCCATGGCCTTGGTGGCTGTGATGGCCGTGATGTGGCTGCGCGTCCTGACCGGACAGAAACCCACGTCGGCCGCCGCGACCGCCGGGCCGGCGCCGCAGACCGCCGAAGCGCCGAAGCCCCAACGCGTGATGCGGTTCGTCGAACTGCCCGTCCAATCCGGACGGAACGACCGCATCCATCGAAACTTCTTCACGACCGACGACTGGAGCCGTTTCTCCAAAGGCTCCGGATCCCAACGCACCAACCCAGATCCAGAAGTACAGAAGATTCCGTTGAATCAAAGGCAAGAAGGGGTCGCCCGACTGGCCGGGACACTTGAGCTGGAGGCCGTATTATGGAGCGCGGACCCGCAGGCGTTCGTCAACGACCGACTCGTTCGGATCGGCGACACGCTCGCGCTGCGCGACGGTGCGGACTCCTATCCATTCGAAGTAGTTGAGATTCAGAAAGACGCTGTGATTGTGACCTGCGGAGACAGCCGGTTCACGCTGAAGCTGTCGCCGCCTACCGACGTAAGAAAGTAACCGATGGGCTTTAGAACGATAATGAAATCAGTACAACGAAGCAGGATGTGGAAGAACAGGAGCAATCTCATGTATGATGACAGGACATTCACGAAACCTCGTTGGGGTCGATGGCTGGTGGCCGTGGCCCTGCTGACCGGATTGGCTGCCACGGCGGCCGCGGTCGAGAATGACGCAAACAGCTTGGAGGCTGTCGCGATCGAGACCGATCAGGCCTGGGTCGAGGGCGATCTGATCAAGTACATCGCATTCCGCAAGGACAGCGACGTGCGCGACGGACTGCGGCTGCTCGCCAAGCGGTGCGAGAAGAACATCGTGCCGTCGCCCGGGGTCACCGGGCCCCTGAACTGCCCGGAACTGAGGGATGTGACCTTCGAGCAGGCGATGGCCGCCATGCTGGGCGACAAGTTCGTCGCCGTGCAGGAAGGCAACATCATTCACGTTCGCACCAGGGAAGAGGACAAAAAGATCCGAGAGGACCCGGACCGGATGGTCTTCAAGGTCATCACGCTCTACTACATCACCGCCGAGGAAGCCGAGAAGCTCATCCGACCGGTCCTCAGCGCCGGCGCCCAGATCACCCGGACGACGGCCGCCGAGCAGGAAATATCGGAGGCCAGCGGCGCCGGTTCCGCCGGTGGACTCAGCGGCGGCGGGGGCGGTGACAACACGGCCACCAATGACCTCATTGTGGTCTTCGATTTCCCCGAGAATGTTGAAAAGGCCGAGGCCGTCATCGCCCAGGTGGACGCCCGCCCGAAGCAGGTGTTGGTCGAGGCGACCATCCTATCCGCTCAATTGACAGAGATCACCCAGTTTGGCGTGGACTGGAACCTTCTCAGTGGCGTGGCGATTACCGGTTATCCTGCCTCGCTGGGGGGGGCCGGAACTCCGTGGGAAACCACCGGCTTTGCCGCCAGTCCTTCGGCCAGCGGGCTCAAGGTGGGCTTCTCTTCGGACAATGTCCAGGCGATCATTACCGCGCTGGACAATGTGACGGATACCACGCTGTTGGCCAATCCGAAGATCCTCGCGGTCAACAAGCAGGAAGGCTCGGTGCTGATCGGCCGCAAGCTCGGCTATCTCGATCAGACCACCCAGACGCAGACGTCGACGACGCAGTCGGTGTCGTTCCTGAACACGGGTACCCAGTTGATCTTCCGGCCCTATATTGGCAGTGACGGCTACATTCGCATGGATATCTATCCCAAGGACAGCGAAGGGAACTTGAACGCCCAGGGCATTCCGGATGAGACGACCGTGGAGCTGCGTACGAACGTCATCGTCAAAGACGGCGAAACCGTCATTCTCGGCGGCCTCTTCCGTGACAGTATCGAAACGGTCCGCAACCAGGTGCCCGTGCTGGGCAACCTGCCCCTCATCGGTGCAGCCTTCCGGGGCACTACCGATACCTCGCAGCGGGAAGAAGTGATCATCATGCTGACGCCTCACATCATCGAGGAACCTTCGGAAACCGGTGGAACCGAGCGCATGGACGACGTCCGCATGAAGATGGACGGCGCCAAGGACAGCATGCAGGGCATCGGTCGTGCCCGACTGGCCGAGGACGCGTACGCCCGAGCGGCCAGGTACTATCTCGAAGGAGATGTCGACAGCGCTGTCTACCACCTCAAGGTCGCTTTGATGATGCGGCCCACCTATCTGGAGGCGCTGCGTCTGAGAGAACGGATCGTCGTCGAAACCGATCCCGAGGAACTCGAGCGGATCGACAGCATCGTTCAACAGGCGATCGATCAACAAGAGGCCAAGAACTGGAAAAGGCGCTAACGCGCGATTGCATGATCGGATGGCAGACCCGCCGCCGGCGGGCTCGGAGGAGTTGCCGTGAGACGCCAAAGACGCTTAGTTTGGGCCGCGATGGTCATGGTGATGGCCTCGCTGTGCATCGCGGCCCTGACTGGGCTGCGCGATACTGGCTTCGGAGAAGGGTGGCGCAACGGATTCGTTGCGTGGCGTCTTATCGCCTGCTGCATGGGTGCGACGGGCGCGATCGTCCTCGGTCTGGCCTACCATCGGCTGGCCGGGATGATGGCGTCCGTCGCCCGGCAGCTCGGTTGCGATCCGGCTGGTTTGGCGGATCAAAGGGCTTTCGAAAGCATCGTCGCCGAGGTGCAGGGGCGTCTCCAGGAAGACCGGACCGCCATCCAGGCACTGGAGGCGGAACTCAAGCAGCTTCGCATCCGATCGCAACTCGCCGACCGACAGAAACAGCATACCGAAGCCATCATCTACAGCCTGCGGGATGCGGTGGTGGTCGTGGACGAATCCGATCGGCTTCTGATGGCCAACACCGCGGCGGCCGGACTCTTCAAGTTCGACCCTGAACAGGCGCGACATCAGCCGCTCGGTCAGAGCATCGATCCACAATACGAACCGTTCGTGCAACTGATCCGGCGCAGTCGGCAGAGTGGCACGGAAGCCACCCGTCGGGAATTGCAGTTCGACAGCCCGGACGGTCCCCACACGTTCGATACGATCGTTTCGTGCGTGCTGGAGCAGGACAAAGTCTCCGGTGTGGTCGCCGTGCTGCACGATATCACGCGGGAAAAGGAAGTCTCGCAGATGAAGAACGACTTCGTCAGTCACGTCTCGCATGAGTTGAAGACGCCGCTGGCCTCCATCACCGCCTACTCCGAGATGCTCGCCGATGGCGAGGCCGACGACGAGCAGACGCGAAAGGAGTTCTACGAAGTCATTCAAACCCAGGCGCAGCGACTGAACCGTCTGATCGAGGATATCCTCAACGTCTCCCGGATCGAATCGGGACTCATCAAGGTCCAGAAGGAACCGGTCAGCCTGACCGTCCTGATCGAACAACAGATGCAGATGATCAAGGGATTCGCCGAGGAGAAGGGCATCACCGTTGGCGGTCAGAAGCCCATCGTCTTCGATCAGGTCCTCGCCGATAAGGACATGATCAGCCAGGTCGTCGTGAATCTCCTGAGCAACGCCGTGAAGTACACGCCGGCCGGCGGCACCGTGCAGATCAAGACAGACGTCAACGAAGTGGACGCGATGGCGCGCGTTACTGTGACGGATACGGGGGTTGGCATTCCCGCCGACGAGATCGCTCACGTCTTCGACAAGTTCTATCGCGTGGGCGCCAACAACAAGCAAGCCAAAGGAACCGGACTCGGTCTAAACCTGGTCAAGCAAATCGTCGAGAAGATACACAACGGACGTGTGTTCGTAACCAGTGAGGTTGGCGTCGGAAGCACGTTCGGATTCGAACTGCCCCTGGCGGCCGCCGAACTGGCCGCCGCGAGCCGATAGCGAACCACGGCACCTCTTCACGGAGAGGCGATTCCTGAAACCCCGTTTTGGAGTGGATGAACATGACAGGCAAGAAGGTGCTGATTGCCGACGACGAGATCCACATCATTCACGTCGTTGCCATCAAGCTGCGGAACAATGGATACGAAGTCATCGCGGCCAACAACGGAGCCGAGGCGTACGAGCTCGCGTGCAGCGAGCACCCGGACATCGTCGTGACCGATTATCAGATGCCGTTCGTCACCGGGCTCGAACTGATCGAGAAGCTGCGGAAGAACGAAGAAACGAAGCACCTCCCGGCGATCCTGCTGACGGCGCGGAGTTTCGCGATCACGCCGGAGGTCCAGGAGTCGCTCGGCGTCGAAGAATGCCTGAGCAAACCGTTCAGCCCGAAAGAGCTGCTCAAGACCATCGAAGATATCCTCTACCAGCGTGCGGTGGCGGTCCGGAGTTGACGCCGCCCCACGACGTTTGCCGGTGCATGCTGCACACTGAAGGATTCCGGGGAGGGCCATGCCGAGTACGAGGACACCAGCACTGACGGGACTGCAACGACGCGAACTGGAGCGATTCGCAGAGCGCGTGGCGCAGTTTGGCGTGAATCTCGCGGTCGTGGACCGCGGCGGGGGCATCGTGGTTCTGCATAGCGCCGGACGCTTCGAGAGCGATACGGATGCGATACTCGATGCCGCTCGTGCCGTTGTGCAGGCGCCCGCGCGACAGACCGGCGGCATTGCAGAGGAACGCCTCTGGCAGTTCAGCGATGGCCGCCGACTGCTCGCCGTTCCGCTTACTCTGCCGCGCATGGCCATGGCCGAGCGAGAGGTGGCCGCAGTGATGGTGGCCGATCTGGGGCCGGATGCGCCGTACGACGGGTCCGAGTCGTCCGCATCAGGCCGATGTGCAGGACCCTCCGATGAGGTGCCGTATCTGAACCAAATGCTTCAACTGGCTGCTGCGAATTTCCGGACCTCGGCGCAAAGTGACGCCCAGATGGAAAAGATGGGTCTGGAACTGGCCCAGGTGTACGAAGAACTCGTCCTGTTGCACAAGATCAGTACGAATATGAAGGTCACCGAATCCGACGGGACCTTCCTGCAGATGGCCTGCGACAGTCTGACCGACATCGTCCTGGTCGAGGGCATTGCGGTCGTCCTGGAGCGGGTCGTCGAAGGCGAGAAACGCTTCATGATTGCCGCTGGATCCGGTCTGATCGATCTGGACGCGCACACCACGGCCCTGGTGCACAGCCGACTGGCGGACGAAATCGAACGCGGCCAGGAAGCGCTGCTGGACAGCGAGATCGACTCTCCATTCCGTTACGAATGGCCCGAGAGCATTCGCAACGTCATCGCGGTCCCCCTCTGTGCCAAGGAACCGCAG
>CAZTGH010000240.1:0-8246 GCA_964612985.1 uncultured Pirellulales bacterium | reverse complement strand
GGCTCTTATCTCTGCCCCTTGGACTACGACGGGGTGGAGGATTTCCACGGAGAGTGTCGTTTCGGGAAGGATGTGCATAAGCACTCATGGCAGGGATATTCGATCACGCGATGATCAGTCGCGTGCAGCAGGCCAATGATATCGTCGACGTGGTGGCCGAACACGTCAGTCTCAAGCGAAAAGGTCGGGAGATGGTGGGCTTATGCCCGTTCCACGAAGACCATCGGCCCAGCATGTGCGTGAACCCAACGAAGCAGATCTTCAAGTGTTTCGCGTGCGGCGCCGGAGGAGACGTGCTGAAGTTCGTGCAGATGCGCGAGAATCTCACCTTTCCCCAGGCGGTGGAACGGCTGGCCGAGCGTGCGGGAATCGCGCTCGAATCCCGGCGATCGGCACCGCAGCGTCGCGACTCCGGCTCGGACGTCGATCCGAACCTGCTGGCTCGGCTGAACGGATGGGCGATGAAGAACTTCCAGCAGTGGCTCAGTGATCCGGAGCGGGGGAAGGTGGCCCGCGACTATCTCGCCATGCGGAAGATCTCCGCCGACAGCATCGCGCAGTGGAATCTGGGGGTGGCGCCGAACGCGGTCGATGCCTTGGCCAAGGCGGGGGCCGTCCAGAAGGTCCCATCGCAACTGCTCCAGCAGGGCGGTCTGACGGCCGGGAGCGGGCAGGACAAGTTCGTCCACCGCCTGATGTTCCCGATCGCCGATGCGACGGGCCGCTGTATCGGGTTTGGCGGCCGTACGCTCAGCGACGCGGGTGCCAAGTATATCAATTCACCGACTACGCCGCTGTTCGACAAGAGCAACACGCTTTACGGCCTCGACCGTGCCCGTCATCGGATCGTGGCGACCGGTACGGCCATCGTGGTTGAAGGCTATACCGACGTGATCATGGCCCATCAGTTCGATTGCACGAACGTGGTGGCGACCCTGGGAACCAGTTTCACCACCGGTCATGGACGCACGTTGCGCCGCTACGCCAAAAGGGTCGTGTTGGTCTACGACAGCGATATCGCAGGCATGGAGGCCGCCAACCGAGCCCTGGAAGTTTGCCTTTCGCAGCGGCTGGACATCAAACTGGGATTCGTTCCGGAAGGCAAAGACCCCTGCGACTTTCTCCTGGCCGCCGGCAAGGAGGCGTTCGATCGAATCGTCGAGGACGCCACCGACGTGCTCCAGTTCAAATGGGACCGGCTCAAAGCCGCCTTTGATGGCGATGACTCCCTGGCGACGCGTCGAACCATATTGAACGAGTTTCTCCAGGCGATCGCCACAGGGCTGGCCGCCGAGAACATTCCCGTGCTGGACAGCGGGTTGATCGTCAACAAGGTCTCGAAGATCATCGGACTGACGCCTCGCGAGATCAATGCCGATTTGAGCCGTCGCATGGGGCAGGTTACCAGGGCCATGAAATCGCAGGACGACCGGCGCCAGCGGACCGGGCCTATCGACTGGGGACAGGGGCTGTACGCGGCTGCGCAGCGCGAGGTGCTCGAGGTGCTGCTCAATGAGCCTGGACTCTTTGAGGAGCACCAAAGGGAACTGTCGGCCTCGCGGTTTGACGTCCCGATCCTGCGGCAGGTTACCGGTGTGTTATGGGACGTGCTGCGGTCGGGTGACGATTTTTCTCTTTCAACGCTGCTGGCTCGAACCGAGTCCCTGTCGCTGGCAGAGGCGATCGTAGAGCTCCAGGCAGTCGGCGAACAGAAGGGCAACTATGCCTCTCGCCTGAACGATGCGATGGAGGTTCTGAGCCGATATCGGAGAGATTCTCAGACCAGGGAACCGGAAACCGGAGGAGAAGACGTCCGGCGCGTCGCCGAACTGGAGAGCTCTGCCCCTCGACAGAATCGGCACAGCCTGGGCATCTCGTAGCCGGGCGTAGTCCGGTAACGACGCGACCGGCGAACTGTCGGATGCAACCGGCCGTAATAAAAGGGAATCCAGTGATTTAAATCGCAAAAATCAGAAATGTGATCCGATCAGGGTGATGATCCCGGGCGCTGGCATTTTGGCTTTAGTGGAGTCCGCATTGTGGCGAAGAAAGTAAGGAAGACGAAGAAGGCAGCAGATATGAATCAGACGCAGGTTAGTGAGACAACTCAGACGCCGCAAACGGACGAGCCCAAGGCGCAGGACACCGAGCAACTGATCAAGATGCTGATCGCCAAAGGCAAGAAGCGCGGCTATCTCACCTACGAGGAGATGAACGACTCGTTGCCCGACGACGCAGTCAGTCCGAGCCGTCTCGAACGAATCCTCGGTACGCTCGACGAGATGGGCGTGCGCCTGATTGACGAGAGCGACGTCGAGAGCCAAGAGGCCCGCAAGGAGGGGGAGGAGTTCGAAGAAGACGCCGAGGCGCCGGACGACGAGGTCAGTGAGGAAGAGGATTCCCAGGAAGACGATGAGGCGCTGGACAAAGAGCTGGTCGAGACCGAATCGTCCCGCCGCATCGACGACCCGATTCGCATGTACCTGACGCAGATGGGCCAGATTCCGCTGCTGACCCGCAAAGACGAGATCTCGCTCGCCCGCAAGATTGAGATCGCTCGCATGGCGTTCCGCCGCAAAATGCTCCAGTGCGATTATTGTGCCCGCAACGCGGTCGAGCTGTTCCAGCAGGTCTACGACGGCTCCATGTCGTTCGATCGGACGATCAAGACCGGGACGACTCCGTTGACCGTCAAAGGCGTGATCCGAAAGCGCATGGTCGCCAATCTCAAGACCGTCACCGAGCTTCTGGACATCAACCAGAGGATCTTCAAGAAAATCGGCGGCAGCCCGGACAGCGAAGAGCACAAGGCGGACGCCAAGCGGCTGCGGCGAAATCGACGCAAGATTGCGACCCTGCTCGAAGAGCTGAGCCTTCGCACCAGTCGCATTCAGCCCATGAAGGTCAAGCTCCACGGTGTCTGCGAGAAGATGCGTCAGCTCGAGAAGATGATCGAGGCCGGCGCCAATGACATCATGACGGCCGACGACATCGAGGCCGCCAAGCAGGAGTTGGCGGGTCTTCAGGATCTGGTCCTGGAGACGCCGGATCTGCTGGAGAAGAAACTCCGGGCGATGGAGCGGGTTTTTGCCCAGTACGAAGAGGCCAAGCGGACCCTTTCCAGCGCCAACCTCCGTCTGGTCGTCTCCATCGCCAAGAAATACCGCAATCGCGGCCTGAGCTTCCTGGATCTGATCCAGGAAGGTAATACCGGCCTGATGCGGGCGGTGGACAAATACGAGTACCGCCGCGGCTACAAGTTCAGCACGTATGCCACCTGGTGGATTCGCCAGGCGATTACGCGGGCCATCGCCGATCATGCCCGGACGATCCGTATCCCGGTGCATATGATCGAGACGATGAGCCGGATTCGCAGCGCTTCCAAGCTTCTGCATCAGGAACTCGGTCGCGAGCCGACCATCGAGGAGATCGCCAGCGAAGTCGGCATGACCGTCCAGGAAACCCGAAGGGTCCTGAACATCTCCAAGCACCCGATCAGCCTGGACCGACCGATCGGTGACAGCGAGGACTCCTACTTTGGCGATTTCATCGAAGACGACGACGTCGATTCGCCCGTGGCCTCCGCCACGCAGGAGATGCTCAAGGAACGCATCGACATAGTCCTCAAGACACTCTCGTACCGCGAACGGGAAATTATCAAATTGCGGTATGGGATCGGTGACGGATACACCTACACCCTCGAGGAAGTCGGGCGGATCTTCAAGGTGACCCGCGAGCGCGTTCGGCAGGTAGAAGCCAAGGCCATTCGCAAGCTTCAGCACCCGGTGCGAGCGCGGAAGCTCGAAGGGTTCCTGGACCACAAGTCCGCCTGATTCTTGCCGCAGACACTGTTTGACCCCATCCGGCCGGAGAATATTCCACTCTCCGGCCGTTTTTATTTCTCCACATTTTCCACGCCTCGTCGCGGGCCTGCCAGCACTGGCAAGGGCCTTTCCGCCAGGTAGACCCGGGCGTCGGCCGGCAAGTGGTTCGACTCTCAGGGCAATCGACTGTCCCATCGAGTCAATCGCTCTCATCCTGGCGCACCGTGCCTGGCGATAGAAAGAGTGACGTAGGCTCTGTATGACATCGATCTGGCGGGATCGAGTCCAAGAGACGGACTCGTCCGGATACCCAGCAGGTGACGCGATCGGCATCAGGCACGAAGGAGAGCGACGATGTGTGTAGAGAACTGGTCTGAGAATGTGGTGTTGGTCAGTCTGCCAGGCGAGCCCCAGACTGCCGACGAACTGACCGAGGTAGCCCGGTGGATCGCAGGACGAGAAGCTTGTGACGTCGTGCTCGACTGCTCGGAAGTCGAGCGAATGGGCCAATCGAGTTGTCGTCTGCTCCTGGAATTGAGCGGGGCATTGATCTCGCGAGGGCACCAACTCGTGCTCTGTGGATCGCGGTCCACTCTGAAGAGGAAATTGGCGGCGCCCGCTTTCGCCCGCGTGCTGAGATTCGCGGACGACCGATTCACCGCCCTGGCCAGGCTGGAACTCGCTCATCAGCAGCATTGCTGACGAGGTGGATTTGTCGTTCGGGGAGCCGATTCAACGCACGGGTATCCCACGTACGGCAGATTCGCTGCCACTCGACACTTGGCATCCCTTCCGCGGACCGTGGGATGTGCCTTCGGCCCGACCAACGCATATCATGAGACAGGACGACCCGGGGTCCTGTCTGCGCTCCTTCCGGGAGCATCCGACATTAACCTCATTCTCATGGCGGTCTAATCTGGAACGAACCGCGCGGTCGTATCATTCTCCTTGCGATGATCCCGTGGTATGACTGGAAAGCGGGTAGCCGGAGTTGACCGAATGACCCCGATGTGTTGTGAGATGGCACGGCCATCCTCAGGGCAGTGGGCCCGGATCGAGAGGATTGCGGCTTTGACGCCCTGTCGCAGGGGCTATGTCTGCCTGAGGCCCCACTCTGCGGATCTTATCTGGCCGGCAGGGAATGCGTCCGACGGGGTAGGGAACTGTCTTGAACCCAGGGGGGCCGAGTGCAACCTTGGAATTCTGCTGCAAGAGAGGGTGTACTGCGCCTGCCTGGTCCGCCTCTATGTTGCAAGGAGATCCGCCCTGTGGGATCTGTGGGATGCTCCCTTCTGAGAGGCGCATCCGGCGCCTTCGCGCGACCCGAGAAAAATCGCAGTTCGCTAAGGCAACAGGGGCTCTCGCTTGTTATATTGATGTGCATGGAGCGTTTCCCGAGACGGGTGCAACGCGGTGCATGAGCCACTGGTTGTGGAAATGCGGATTTTGACTTATGAAGGGAGGACACTATGAAGGCAGTGAGCATCTTGTTGTCGGCGGTCCTGATGGCGATTTCGGTCTCGCCGGTCGCAGCGCAGGAGAGTCTGGGCGATCTGGTGGCCCAGGGAGGTTACGATTGGCTGATCGGCAGGTGGGTGGCCACGACGGACGAGGGGCAGCAGATCGTCTTCGAGCAGAGGTGGGCGCTGGATCGGCACGCGATCGTCGCCGATTTCCACGCGGGTGACATGAAGTACCACGGCATGATCCTGTTCGTTCCCTATCGGGAAGAAGTGATTCAGGTCGGGGCCGACAACCGAGGGGGCGCCTGGGAGGGGACCTGGCGGGACGAATACGGCAGCGCCATCCATCGGGCGGAGCAGAAACAGCCGGATGGCGAGGTCCAGAGGATGGAGATGGTCCACACGCGAGTGGATGCCGATACGATGAAAGTTGCGATGTACCCGATTGACAGCAGCGGTTACCGCGAATCGCAGCCTTGGGCGACCCTGACCTATAAGCGGCAGAAGGTAGATGCCTCACAGAGAGATGCCGGACAGAGCGCCGGCTGGAGCGCCCGTATGACGCTGGGCGATCTGCTGGCACAGTATGGCTACGAGTGGATGATCGGCAAGTGGCAGACGCGCAACGACCAGGCGGACACGGACATCGATGTGCAGTACAAGTGGGCCCTCGACCGAAACGCGGTACTCGTCGACGCCAAAATGGGACAGTTCGAATATAGAGGAATGATTACCCTGGCCCCATCGGGTGAAGAGGTCGTACAAGTCGGGGCCGACAACATGGGGGGCGTCTGGAAAAGCACCTGGACGGAAACCTACGACGGTGTTGCCAACCGCCACGAGATGCGCAGGCCCGACGGCACCGTCGAGAGGATCGAGCACATCTACCGCAAGGTCGACAATGACAGTTTCAAAGTCACCGAATATGGCGTGGGATCCAGCGGCTATCGTGAATCGAGTCCGCGCGGGGAGACCACCTTCAAACGTCGGGCGGCGGATACCTCACAGAAGTGAGAAAGTGTGAAGAGTTGATCTCAGGGCCCGGCGAGTTCCAACGACCGGGCCCTGTTTGTTTGTGTGCCCGGCAGGGCACACTTGCTTGGAGGCGGGAGTCCTCTATGGGCCCGGCAGCGGGAACCATTAGCCGGACGGCAAGGGCTGCCGCCGTAAGGCGGGGTCTGAAGGAAGCCGCAGGCAAAACACTGGCCCGACGGACAGGAATCGCATAGGAGGCCGCTCTGTCGGATGCGAAGGCAAATATCTTCAAAGTCCCAATGCTGCCCGGAAGGCAGGGTCGTAGATGCGGCGGGCATAAGTGCGAAGGCAAGTGTGCATTACCCGGGGAGATCTGTATGGCTGCCACGTGCTACCGTCGTCCAGAGGCGATGGGATGGCCATGCAGAAGTCCGCCGAGGGCATAGTAGGGCGATGGTTCGACCCGGCCGAAGGCCCGAACATGACCGTCGGCTCTGACCGCTTTCGGTTCATCGACAGGGAGGCGTAGAAGATGAGCAAAGGTCATGCCGAGACAGAGGATAGACGGCGGAACCGTCGACGGGCTGTCCCGGTACGTCAAGTGTTGGCGACGACCGGAGCATGGATCGGGGCAGGACAAGACGAACTGATGGAACGCGTGGTCGAACGTGCGAACATGCTGACGGCATGGTCGCGGGTCAAGTCCAATCAAGGTTGTGCCGGTCCTGATGGCGAACGTATCGCCGAATTGGCCGAGCGTCTGCGAACGGACTGGCCCCAGATAAGACAGCAATTGCTCGAAGGCCGCTATCGGCCGCAACCCGTTTTGCGGGTTGAGATCCGCAAGCCGAACGGGGGTACTCGTCAGTTGGGGATCCCGACGGTGCTGGATCGTTTGATTCAGCAGGCGCTTTTGCAGGTGTTGGGTCCGCTATATGAGCCGACGTTCTCCGAGTCGAGTTTCGGATTTCGTCCGGGCCGTTCCACGCATCAGGCGGTTCAGCAAGCCCAACGGTATATTGATTCGGGCCAACGCTGGGTCGTCGATTTGGACCTGGAGCGTTTCTTTGATCGGGTCAATCACGACCTCTTGATGTCACGGCTGGCCCGGAGGATCGACGACAAACGCGTCCTGGGTCTGATTCGGCGTTACCTGCAAGCCGGCGTGCTTTGCGATGGTGTCGTCTCGGCTCGTACTGAGGGGACACCCCAGGGTGGCCCGCTCAGTCCGCTTCTGAGCAATGTGTTGCTCGATGAACTGGACAAGGAACTGGAGGCCCGTGGGCATTGTTTTGTCCGCTACGCCGACAACTGTAACGTTTACGTTCGGAGTCGGCGTTCGGGCCAGCGGGTCATGGCGTCGCTGGAGCGATTCTTAGCAGAGCGTCTCCGGCTGCGTGTCAACCGGCACAAGAGTGCGGTCGGTCGGCCGTGGACGCGTGCGTTTCTGGGTTATAGTGTCACGTCCCAGCGGCAGAGCAAAGCTTCGCCCGGCCGGTACGTCCTTGAAACGCTTCAAGGGCAAGCTCAAGGCCCTGTTTCGACGGGGCCGAGGCCGGAACCTGCTTCGGTTCATTACGGAGGACCTCACTCCGGCGCTCCGTGGCTGGGGCAATTAGTATCGCCTTAGTCAGACCAAGGAGGTCTTCGACGATCTCGATAAGTGGATTCGTCGCAGGTTGCGTCTGCTGAAGTGGCGTCAATGGAAACGTCCCCGGACGCGTCTTCGTCGGCTCATCCGTCGCGGTCTGCCTGCGGAGCGGGCCGCTCGCGGCACCTACAATGGGCGTGGCGCCTGGTTCAATAGTGGGGCCTCCCACATGCACCAGGCTTTCCCGAAGATCTACTTCGAGCGTTCAGGTCTTATCTCCCTGTTCCAAACGGTTCGTCCATGCTCCTGGCGGTCGTGAACTGCCGTGGTACGGAACCGTATGCCCGGTGGTGTGAGAGGCCGGAGGGCGCGACCCCTCCAGCCTACTCGATC
>CAZTGH010000239.1:0-8253 GCA_964612985.1 uncultured Pirellulales bacterium | reverse complement strand
GCTGGAGATCGTTGCGCCGTGGAAGGACCCGAAGTTCAAGCTGACGAGCCGGGAGGCGGCGATCGACTACGCCAAGAAGCACAAGATCCCGATCGACCAGAGCAAGAAGAAGATTTACTCGCGCGACCGCAACCTCTGGCACATCAGCCACGAGGGGGCGGACCTGGAAGACCCCGCCAACGAGCCCAAGGACGATCTGTTCGTGATGTCGCAGCCGGTCAGCAAGGCGCCGGACAAGCCCGATTACGTGACGATCGGCTTCCACGAGGGGGTGCCCGTCAAGCTGGACGGCAAGCTGACCAGCGGGGTCAAGATGATCGAGACGCTCAACGACATCGGCGGCCGGCATGCGGTCGGCCAGGTGGACGTGGTGGAAAACCGTCTGGTGGGCATGAAATCGCGAGGGGTGTACGAGACGCCCGGCGGCACGATCCTGATGACCGCGCATGCGGCCCTCGAGAGCCTCACGATGGAGCGCGAAACGATGCACTACAAGCAGCAGGTGGCGCTGAAGTACGCAGAACTGGTCTATTACGGACAGTGGTTCAGCCCGCTGCGTGAGGCGCTCGACGCCTTCGTCAATGCCACACAGCGCAGCGTCACCGGCGACGTGCGCCTGAAGCTGTACAAGGGCCGCTGCACGCTGGCGGGGATGAAGAGTCCCAACAGCCTGTACCAGGCGGACCTGGCGAGCTTCACGATGGGCGCCGAATACGACCAAATCGACGCCAAGGGCTTCATCCGCCTGTTCGGGCTGCCGATGAAGGTGGCGGGGGCGGTGAGCCGGCGGGAGCAGAAGGGCGCGAAACAGCACAGTACCGACCGGTAGAGTGCCCGGGATGAGCCGGCATGGGAGGCGATGTGGCGGCACAGGAATGGATTATCAGTGCGTTCACGTTTGCGTTCGGCTGCTGCATCGGTAGCTTCCTCAACGTCGTGATCTATCGGCTGCCGCGCGAGAAATCGCTGGTGACGCCGGGCTCGGCCTGTCCCGGGTGCAACCAGCCCATCCGCTTCTACGACAACATCCCACTGGTCTCCTGGCTGCTGCTGAGGGGCAAATGCCGGTACTGCGGGACGCGCATCTCGCCTCGTTATTTCATCGTCGAGCTGCTTACCGGGCTGGTCTTTCTCGGACTCTATCTTGTCTATTTTCACACCTCCCTGCGACAGGGGATGCAGGTGCCCAACGGGCGGTTCATCTACCTGATCCACATCGTGCTGCTGGCGGCGCTGATTGCGGGCTCGGGGATCGACCTGGAGCTTTGGATCATTCCGCTGTCGATCTGCTGGTTTGCCACGGGGGTCGGGCTCGTGGGCTCGGCAATCGGCGGATACCTGATCGATCCGGAGGTGATTGAGACGTTCTCGCTGTTGCCGATCGCCTCGCCCCGGACGGGGGCGCTGGCGCTCGGGGCGGCAATTGGTCTGGCGATCAGCCTGCTGCTGCTCAAGCTGGGACTGCTGAAGCGCAGCTACGAGATGCCCGAGGCCGACGGGACCCGACCGGTCGAGGAGAAACCGGCGCCCGAGAAGGGGGCGTTTCCGTTCGCTGACGACCCCGAGTTCAACCATCGTGTCGAGGCGCTGCGGGAGATCGTGTTCCTGGCGCCGATCATCGTCGGCGCGATCGTTACCCAGGCGGTGCTGACGCGTCCCGAGCCTATCGCGACATGGTGGGCTGGCCTGTTCGAGATCCCGGCGGTGGCGGGCTTTCTCGGCAGCCTCTTCGGCTACTTCGTCGGATGCGCCGTCGTCTGGGCCACCCGCGCCCTGGGGACATTGGCGTTTGCCAAAGAGGCGATGGGCCTGGGCGACGTCCACCTGATGGGGGCAGCCGGGACGGTGATCGGCCCGGTGATGATCGTCATCGCCTTCTTCGTCGCGCCATTCTTCGGGCTCGGCTGGGCCCTGTTCCAGATGTTTTTCAAAAAAATTCGCCAGATTCCCTATGGTCCTTTCTTGTCATTCGCTGTCTTTACGGTTATGATTTTCCACGATTGGATCATGAAGGAATTTGCCTTTCTTTTCTTGCACTAAGAGGGCAGGGTTGCGTTCATAGGATTGCAAGGAGGTCTCGAATGCACGTCGTCAAAGCGAAAGCGATCGTCCCGCTGCTGTTGGTCGTTGGGTTGTCCCTGGTTTCCGGCTGCACCGATTACAAGAAGAAATACGACTATCTCAACGTCGAGCACCAGAATCTCAAGGGGCGTTTCGAGAACCTCCAGAACGAGAAGCAGCAGCTAGCCCAGCGGATCAGCCAAGACCAGCAGACGATCGATCAGCTTCGCCGGCAGATCGAGGAGTTGAACCAGACGCCCGCCCAGGCGACGGGATTCGGCGAGGGCTACGACGTGGCTTTTGATGCCGCGGCCGGGACGATCACGGTGACGCTGCCCAATACAATCCTGTTCGACTCGGGCAAGGCCTCGCTCAAGAGCGCTACGAGCGCCGAACTCGACCACATCCTCTCGGTGCTGAAATCCAACTATGCGGGCAAGAAGATCGACGTGGTGGGCCATACCGACGCCGATCCGATCAAGAAATCCGAGTGGAAGGACAACTGGGAACTGAGCGCTCAGCGGGCGCTTTCGGTGGCCCGCTATCTGATGGATCACGGGATTGCCGATGAGCTGGTTCGAGCGGCCGGCGCCGGTCCGGCCCGCCCTGTGGCGTCCAATAGCACCAGCGCCGGAAAGGCCAAGAATCGGCGCGTCGAGATCGTGGTCAACATGCGCTGACGCTTGCTTCGAGTAAATCGCGCGACCCCTTGGTCGCGAGGCAAATGAAAGGGGCGACCTCTCGACGGTTATCGAGGTGTCGCCCCTGTTGCGTTCATCCGTCCAGCGGCGAGATCGAAATCACGAATTCATGCTGCGCCGGGTCGAACCGCACTTCCTGAACCACTCCGGAGGCCGGAGACGGAAATGGGCTCTCGGCCTCTTCTGCGCACAGATTCTGTCCCTTCCGGACGCGGTCGCCCGCGCCGACGGCAGGCGACTGCGTGGCGTCGATCCGTACGATGTGCCCAGCGGTCATTTCCGAGCCTGCGGGAATTCCCTGATCCCCAGGGCGCGGGCGATCCTCTGCGGGATTTCCGTGTTATCGTAGACCCCTGCGAACAGTTCGGACTTGGGTCCGATCGCATAGACCGGCACGGGCGCAGCGGAATGCCCTTTGGTGGACCAGTGGACCTTGACGTCGTCGCCCTTGAGACTTCCGCCGGGAATGGTCAGTCCGCCCGTTTCGTGATCGGCGGTGACGACTACGAGGGTGCGGCCGTCGGCCCGGGCGAAATCGACCGCCTGGCGGACGGCTTCGTCAAACAGGAGCGTCTGCCGGATGCAGGTCTTGGCATCGTTGCCGTGGCAAGCCCAGTCGATCTGGCTGCCCTCGACCATGAGGAAGAATCCCCGGCCGTATTTTCGCGAATCCGTCGCGGTCTCATCGAGGATGGTGATGGCTCGGTTCGTCAACTCCGCCAACATCGGTTCCGGCGATATCGTCGTCAACGCGTCGACTTGGAACAGACCGAGCACGCGCGGTCCATGGACCCAGCGCAACTGATTGGCTGATTCGATGACGGTGTACCCGGCCTCTTCGGCCTCGGCCAGCAGGTTGCGGTCGTCCTTGCGTCCGCTATCGGCGTGGGACTTGGGGAGAAAATACTTGCGGCCCCCGCCGAAGAGGACATTGATCCGGTTGCCGATCAACTGCTCGGCGATCTCGGGCTCCATCCCCCGACTCTTGACGTGGGATCCGAACGAGGCCGGGGTGGCATGCGAAATCGTGGATGTGGCAACCAGGCCGGTGGCCATCCCCTTGGCTTGGGCGAGTTCCAGGATGCTGCAATAGGGCGTTTCGTCCGGCGTCATGCCGATCATGCCGTTGTTCGTCTTGACCCCGCTGGCCAGGGCGGTTCCCGCCGCCGCCGAATCCGTGACCAGTCTATCGGCCGAGTGGGTGCGGATCAGGCCGTGAATGGGAAGAAGCTGCATGTTGAGGTTGCCCTCGCTCCCGAGCGCCTTCATCCGGGCCAGAGACACCTGGCTCAGGCCCATCCCGTCACCGATCAAGAGGATGACGTTTCGCACTCGCCCCGAATCGGCGGGATACGACCGGTCCCGCGCCGGGCCCCGGTAGAAGCTGATATCGTTCGGGTCCGTCCGAGGCGTCGGATAGTTGAAGCCCTGGGTGGCGAAAAGGACGGAGGAAATGAAGATGACGATGGTGGCGACGGCAAGGGTGAGGGTCAGTGCATTGGAATGCTTGGTCATCGGCCTAATCTCCTTATGGCAGTTGTGTATGTGCCTTTGTTGATACCACACCATCGCTTTCTACGCAAACGGTTATTGCGCCGTTCCGCGCAGTATGGAATTCTGCGCCATTTGTCTTATCGGTCGAGTTGCGTCTCCGCGTGTACTGCCTTCGGTCGCCGCTGACGATCTGCACGCCGGCGCCGAGGCGTCGCAGGAAGGTCTCGTCGAGTGTCGTAGTTGATCCGTGGTGGGGAACGACCACCACGTCGGCTCTCAGGTCCGAAAATCGAGTCATTACCTGTTGCTGAGCGGGTTTTTCGATGTCGGAGCACAGCAGGATGCGTACGCCGGCAAATTCGATCAGACTGACCAGGGACCGATCGTTGTCGCCCATCGCACAGGCGAGATCAGGATCCTCGGGCGGCCAGAGCGTGCGAACCGTAGCCGGACCGCTCTGGAGAATCTCGCCCAGAGGCTCGATCTCGCGATGGCTCGCCTGGAGTGAATCGATCAGCAATCGGGCGGTCCGGTCACCCGGCGCCTGCGTCAGGAACGATGGGCGGGCGTAGACGTGACGGACCTCGCAGCCGGCGACGACCTCGGGGATTCCGTTGATGTGGTCGATGTCGCCATGGCTGATCAGGATCGCATCGAGGCTCGCAATGCCCCGGTAACACAGGAAGGGCAGGATGATGCGCGATCCGATGTCGCGTTGGAACATCGAACCGGCGTCGAATAGCAGCGTCTGCGTGCCCGGCAATTGCACGACGATGGCCTGACCATGCCCGACGTCGAGGCAGGTCATCTCCAGACGGTTGCGATGAGTCCGCGTCCATTGGATCGCGCCGACCCAGACGAGCAGGGCAACCGTCAGCGTGACGCACAGGGCAATCTTGAGGCGTGGTCGGCGGGTACGTCCGAAGCGGATGAAGAGGACCAGTCCATAGTAGGCGGCGATCAGGGCGATTGTGACCTGTCCGATCAGGATCGAGTTGGCGTCCAGTCGGGCCAGCAGTCGCACGATATGGACCAGCAGGGCGGTACAGAGGGTCAGCAGGGCCCCCAGAGCGGCCGCCACGGTCGGCAGAAGGAAGAACAGGACGATTTTCAAGAATCCCAGGATCAGGATCATCGCCACCAGAGGAAAGACCAGGACGGTCCAGAAGGCGGCCAGAGGTGCGATGGTCCAGAAGTGGTAGAGCAGGATTCCAGCGCCTCCGAACCAGGCGGCCACGCCGGTCGCCAGGAGGCGGATTGCGTTGTGGCCGAGAGTCTTCACCCCATACAGCGGCCAGCCCATGGCAAAATTGCGATTTGCGAACCAGTGGCGGGTCAGCGTGTGGAGGAAGAGCTCGGTCGGAGCGGTCAGCGCGAGGATGCCCGCTACGGCGGCAAAGGACAACTGCCAGCCCGGTTCGAAGAGCTGTGTAGGACGGATCAGCAGCAGGACGATGGCTGCCAGGCTCAGGGAATTCAGGACGCTGGTCCGACGGCGCACGAGAATTGCGATGCAGAAGATCCAGACGATGATGGCGGCGCGGACCGTAGGCGCCCGGGCGGGAACCGCCAGCAGGAAGGCGGCGGTGGCGACCATGCACAGCAGGGCCCGTCCGCGTTTCATCAGGCCCGCCGCCTTTCCCAGCCACCAGATCAGCCCCGCGAAGATGCCCAGGTGCATGCCCGAGAGGCTGACGAAGTGCAGCAGACCCGTTCTGCGGAAGGCCTCGTAGGTCTGGCGGTCGATGCGGCTCCGCTCGCCCAGCAGCAGGGCCGCCCCCACTCCGTGCGGATCATCCAGTTCGGTGGCCCCGGGCAGCAGGGCCTCGCCAATGGCCGCTCGGAATCGCGCGTGGACGGTTCGCAGCAGTCCACGCGGGGCGTCCTGGTGCTGCTCGATGGATCCGCTCGAGGGGACCGAGGCGCCGACGTAGATGTTCTTGCGGGCCAGGTGGGCGGCCAGGTCGAACTGGCCCGGGTTGGTGGGCCTCTCGAAGCGATAGAGCCAGCAATAGGCGGTAACGGCATCGCCCAAGGCGAGATGGGGTGCGGGCGTATCGACCTGGACGCGCACGACGCCGGTGGCGTCGACCCAGCCGCGAGCGGTCTTGATTCGGTCGAGTTTCAGGTAGAAGCTGGTGGGCGGATCGACAAAACTCAGCGAGGCAAAGGACCAGTCCGGCCGAACCGACATGGGCTCAGTGAGGATGCGTCCATACACGGTGGCCAGGGCCCGGTCTTGCCCGACGAATCGACGAACGTCGTTTGCAGAAACACTCTGGAAGGCCGCCAAGCGGACCAAGCCGAACGCTGCAAAGCACAGCGTCGTGCCCCCGGCAGCGATCGAGGGACGCAGACGTCCTGACGCACAGGCGATCGCCATGCCGATTGTCGCTGCCGGCAGGATCACCAGAGCGACTCGTGGATAGAACGGTAGTGCCAGCGTCTGCTGCGCGACAATGCCTGCGATCAGGCCCATGGCGGGAAAGAACAGACCCGCCGTCTCGATCAGCCTGGCATGCAGACTCCGCCCGCTGAGCTGCGCCTCGATGAGGGCCAACTTTCTCCGAATCTCGTCCATCCTGATCCCATATTCTAACCAATCTCGCGTTTTTTGCCATCCTTAATATGCAAAAGTCGTTCCAGGCCGCCGAGCCTCTGTTTGTCATCTCGACCGGAGCGAAGCGAAGTGGAGAGATCTGGCCGCGGCGAAGTCGGTCCCCTGCCTTGGATCTGCCCCCTTCGAACCGTCGCGTGTCGGACACCGTCGCGAAACGTGGGTGATAGCCCATTCGGTGCCAGATTTCCGTTCGACTTCGCTCAGGACAGGTGCGTGCGTGGGCGGCGCATCGTGGTTTTTGAACATGGAGGGGCTGTCGGGTCTATAGTCTGTGCCGGTCGGGGGCCGAGGGCACCGGCGGCGGAAGTCATTCGGATGCGGGAGACAACGGGATGGACGTCGAAATGAGCGGCTACGAGGTCCTCGAGATTGCCGAGAAGATCGAGCGCAGCGGCATGAAGTTCTACCGTCGGGCCGCCGGGCAGTGCAAGGACGCCAGTATCAGCACGCTGCTGGTGCAGTTGGCCCAGTGGGAGAGTCGGCACGTGGAGGTGTTCAGGCAGATGCGCGAGCGATTGATCGCAGAGCACTCGCCACTCGGGGCTCCGGCGCTGGAGGAGACCGATACGCCCGACGCAAGGGCGCTGGCGGGCCTGGCGGTCTTCGGCATTCAGCCCGATCCCAACCAGCAACTGACCGGCACGGAAGGCAGGGCTCAGGTGCTGCGGATGGCGATCGAGAAGGAGAAGGATTCCATCGTCTACTACACGGGGCTGCGGGATTTCGTTCCGAACGGACCCGATCGCCAGGCCATCGAGGAGATCATTCAGGAAGAGATGAAACACGTTCGAATTCTCGTTCAGTCGCTCGAACAAATTGCCTGACGAGCGGCGGATTCGGTCGGCCCGATTGGTTTTTACGCCGGCCTTTTAAGGGACCATTATGGGTGACAAAGACACTGCCACCAAACACGCGAACCGGCTCGCTCACGAGGCCAGCCCCTACCTGCTCCAGCACGCGCACAACCCCGTGGATTGGTTCCCCTGGGGCGACGAGGCGTTCGATCGTGCGCGGGAGCACGACAAGCCGGTATTTCTTTCCATCGGCTACTCGACGTGTCACTGGTGCCACGTGATGGAGCGGGAGAGCTTCGAGGACGAGGCGACGGCGGCGATCCTGAACGACCATTTCATTTCGATCAAGGTCGATCGCGAGCAGCGGCCCGACGTGGACGACACGTACATGAAGGCGATCCAGATGATGACGGGCTCGGGGGGCTGGCCTCTGTCGGTCTTTATGACGCCGGAGGGCCGACCCTTCTATGGGGGGACGTACTTTCCACCGGTCAGCATGTACGGACGACCCAGCTTTCAGCAGGTGCTGCTGGCGATTGCCGACGGGTGGCGCCATCGGCGCGAGCAACTGCTCGGATCGGCG
>CAZTGH010000238.1:0-8265 GCA_964612985.1 uncultured Pirellulales bacterium | reverse complement strand
CACCGCGTGCCGCCCGTCCGCCCCCGCCAGTTGCAGATGCACGTCCGCCAGCTTGATCCCCTTCACGTGCCGGCAATAGAACCCATACGCAGGCAGTTTGCCGAACATCTTGAACTCCGGATACGCCTCCGCGTTTTCCGCAACCGCCCGCGCCGCCGCCTCGCGATCGCCCCCGCCCGGCAGCGACAGCCGGATCCCGCTCAGCGTCAGGTTCTCGATCTTGGCCTCGGGAACGCCCGAAATCGCCAGCCCGACGTCCGAGGTCCCCGTCCCCTCGATATTGCGGATCGTCACGTTCCGCAGCACCCCCACGCCGGGCTTCGCCATGCCCTCCCTGTAGATCCGCGCCCGATGGCCCAGGCGGACGAAGATCGGCGCCGCCACATTCTTCATCGTGATATCCGAAACCACGATCCGATCCATGATCCCGCCATCGACGATCTCCAGCGCCACGCCCGCCAATCGCGTATCCCAGATCGCGCAGCCCGTCAGCACGATGTTCCGAAACCCCCCGTGCGATTCCGTGCCCATCTTCAGCCCGTTGCACTCGCTCCGCAGCACGCACCCGCTGACCACCACATCCTCACAGACCCGATCCGAAGTGCTCTTGAGCACGATCGCATCGTCGCCCGACTCGATGTTGCATCCGCTGATCACCACCCGCCTGCACGAGTCGATGTCGATCCCGTCGTTATTCTGATTGACCAGGCTCTTGACCGTCAGCCCGCTCAGCCGTACGTCATCACAGGCCAGATAATGTTGTACCCACATGGGCGAATTCCGGATCGTCACGCCCTCGACAACCACGTCCCGGCACTCGATCATGCGAATCATGTAAGGCCGCACCTTGTAAGGCCCCTCGAACGACGCCCCTTGCCCGTCGATCACCCCTTGTCCGATAATACCGACGCGATCACACCTCTCCGCATAGATCAGGCTCTTGTCCGTGTAATTGTCCGTATACGACCGGTACGCCGGGACCTTGACCGGATAGTCGCCCAGGTCCTTGCTGCCCAGCAGAACCGCTCCGTTCTCGAGATAGAGCATCACTCCGCTCTTCAGAACGATCGTCCCGGATACGAACCTCCCCGCAGGCACCCGCACCGTGCCACCCCCATCGGCGGCGCATCGGTCGATCGCCTTCCCAATCGCCTCCGTACACAGCGTCTGCCCGTCGCCTCTCGCGCCGAAATTGGTGATGTCGTACGCCGCCCACGCCGCGCCGCCGCTGCAAATACAAACCAGAAAAAGACTTAGCACTCGAATGGATTTCATCGTTGGCTCCTTTCCTCAACCTTGCGTGATCGCATAAACAACCACCACCAGCGCCGCTGCGCACGCGCAGCCCACCACGAACCCAATCACACCCACCGCGCTGGGAACCGGAATCTCCAACTCTGTGTGAGGCAGCAAGTTCCGTCGCGCCGGCACCCGCGCCCCTTCGGGCAGCGTACAGGGCGTCGCGACCTGCTCGCCCGGGACCACGGGCGTCCGCAGCAACGCATAGAAGTTCTCCAGCTTGCCCTCCTCCACAGGCCGGGTCAGCAGACTCACGGCGATCCCGCCGACCAGACCCGCCCATAGATAGAACAACATCTGCCAGGGCAGGTACAGCCGCCCGCCCCAGACCATGAACTCCGCCAGGTGCGGCGTGACCAGAGAATCGAAATCCCACAGGACCACCCGCCCGAAGGCCACCCGACTCGTCGCCATCCACGCAAAGAAGCTCACCAGCGTCGTCGCCCATGCCCCCGCGACCGTCGTTCGCCGCCACCCCGACCAGATAAATCCCCAGGACCGTAATGTCCGTCCAATGCAAACCGCCCATGCCCTTCGCATCCCGCTTCGAACCACGAATGCGTCTTCACGCCCGTTTCAGGCGTGCCTGACCCAGGAAGTACGCAAGAACCGGATGAGCCACAAAACGGAGCTCTTGAACCTTCGGTCGTCAGCGTAATGAGAACATTGCGAACGCGCTGGTAGTGACGCCGTAAGGCGTTATGTCTTATGCTCTTACGGGCACACTACAAGCGACACTCCAGGCGCGTCAGCGGAGTTTGATGGTGGCCAGGGCCAGGGCGGCGAAGGCGGCGGCCATGAGCCAGAAGCGGACGACGACCTGGGGTTCGCTCCAGCCGGCCAGGTGGAAATGGTGGTGCAGCGGGGCGCAGCGGAAGAGCCGCTTACCCCGCGTGTACTTGAAATAGCCCACCTGGAGCACGACGCTCATCAGCTCGATGACGAAGACGCCTCCGATGACCAGCAGCAGCAGCTCGTTGCGCGTCACCAGGGCGCCGTAGCCCATCGCGGCGCCCAGGGGCAGCGAACCGACGTCGCCCATGAAAGTCTGCGCGGGATAGCAATTGAACCACAGGAAACCAAGCACCGCGCCCAACAGCGCCGCGAAGAAGATGCTCAGCTCCCCTGCCTGCGGGATGTGGGGCAGCAGCAGATAGCTCGCCCAGGTCATCGGGGTCATCCGCGACATCGTCTCGGAGGCGACGTAACAGAGCACGACCAGCACGAGGCTCATGATCGCGACGCAGCCGGCGGCGAGCCCATCCATCCCGTCGGCGAGGTTCACGGCATTGCTGGTGGCGGAGATGTAGAAGATGGCGATCAGGATGAAGGTCCAGTTGGCGAGGATCAGGCCTTTCTTGTAGAACGGGACCCAGAGCAGCTTGGCGTCGGGGATGTTCGCGAAGTCGAAGAAGAGGAACGAGGCGATCAGCACGGCGCCGGCGATCTGGAAGATGAGCTTTTCCCAGGCGTGGAGCCCGTCTCGGCCGCGCTGGCGGGCGGTGGCGGTGAGCTTGAGCCAGTCGTCGATGCCGCCGAGAATGCCGAACCAGATGAGGACGAACAGGGCCTTCTGGACGAAGGGGTTATTGAGCTTGGCCCAGAGCAGCGTGGTCACGGCGGCGGAAAACAGGATGATCAGTCCGCCCATGGTGGGGGTGTTGGCCTTCTCCTTGGTCAGTTCGTTGAGGGCGGCGTGGTGAAACTCGGGCCGGTCGCCGATCTTTTTGCGCATCAGCCAGCGGATGATGCGCGGGCCGATCAGCAGTGCGATCGCCAGCGAGGTCAGGATCGCCATGACCGCGCGGAACATGACGTACTGATAGGCATAGAAATGCAGCGTTTCCGTCAGGAAGCTGCTGAAATAGCGAAGCAGGTGGTAGATCATGCGTACTTCATGGATGATTTGCGATTCTCCGGCGGCGCCGAGGACCGTCGATCATCCATAATCCTTTATCAGTTCCTGAACCACGGTCTCCAAACGGGCAGCACGGGAGCCCTTGACCAGTATCAGGTCGTAATCCGTCACGAAACTCTCCAGATTATCACAGAGAGAGGCGGTGTCGTCAAATGAAACTACGTGCAGATCGTGCTGCGCCGTTTCGCGGGCGGCTGCGGCGGTCGCTTTCGTGGGCTCTCCGACGGTGATCAGTACGTCGAGTTCGACGCGGGCGATTTCGATTCCCAGTTGGGCATGGAGCGATTCGCTCTCGGTTCCGAGTTCGGCCATGTGTCCGCAGATGAAGACGGTCCGGCGGTTCTGGCCGGTTTGGGGGTCGGCCTTCAAGGATGCCAGGATGGCCAGGGCGTTCTTCATCGAGGCGGGGCTGGCGTTGTAGCAGTCGTTCAGGACGGTCAGGGTGCCGATCTGCAGGGGTTCGGCCCGCATGGCCACGCCGGAAAGCGTTCGGACCGCCTCGGCAAAATCGTCGAGCGTCAGCCCGAATTGCTCGCACACGGCCCAGGCAGCCAGCGCGTTGTCCACGTTGCCCTGTCCCGGCAGGGGCAGCTCGATCGGCGTGCCCTTGATAGAGAAGCGGCTGGTCAGTCCGGTGTGCGTGATCTGCTCGGCGCGGTAGTGCACTGCTTCCGATCTTCCGAACGTGCGGCAGGCTCGACCCAGCTTGCGGCAGGCGTCCGTCAGGATTTCGATATCGCCATGGATGATGAAGACGCCGTCGTCGCCGAGGCCTTCGGCGATCGAGCTCTTCTCGCGAACGATTGCCTCGAGACTGCCGAAACCGGCCAGGTGGGCGGGGTGGACGTTCGTAACGACCGCTACGTCGGGCTGGGCGATTCGGGTCATGTAGGCGATCTCGCCCAGTTGATTGGCGCCCAATTCCGCGACGATGACCTCGTCGTCGGGTCGGGCATCCAGCAGCGTCAGCGGCAGGCCGATCGTATTATTGAAGTTCTTCTGCGCCTGGTGGGCCCTGAAGTGCCGGCTCAGGACGTGGTAGACGATCTGGCGGGTGGTGGTCTTGCCGACCGACCCCGTGATGGCGACGACCTTGAAGGCGTTGGTCCGGCGGTAGTGGCGCGCCAGATCGCCCAAGGCGAGGATCGTGTCGGGAACCTTCAGCAAGGGCCCGGGCGCCTGGAGATCGCGACCGACGACGGCGCAGGCCGCACCTTTGGCCAATGCATCCGCGACGTGGTCGTGCCCGTCGAACCTGTCGCCCGGCAGCGCAAAGAAGCAGTCCCCCGCCTTCACCGTCCGCGAATCCGTACTGACGCCCGTGATGGACGCGGAAGTATCTCCGGTGAGCTGCGCATTGAGGATTCGTGCCAGGGTCTCGACGGCAATGGGTCTCATCGGCGTCCTCGGAGGCAGTGTTGGGCGACTTCCTTGTCGCTGAAGTGGATCTTCTCGGTGCCGATGATCTGGTAGGTCTCGTGGCCCTTGCCGGCGATCAGGACGATGTCGTTGGGCTGGGCCTGGCGGATGGCCAGTTCGATGGCTTTGCGGCGGTCGGACTCGACCGCCGTGGTCGCTCGTCGCTCGTCGCTGGTCGCTCGGGGTTCGGGTTCGAAGCCGGCGAGGATGTCGGCGATGATGGCGTCGGGTTTTTCGGTGCGCGGGTTGTCGCTGGTGACGATCGCCACGTCGGCGAGGCGCTGGGCGACGCGGGCCATGCGGGGGCGCTTGGTCTTGTCGCGATCCCCGCCGCAACCGAAGACGACGATCAGCCTGCCCCGGCACAGGGGCTTGAGCGTCGTCAGGACGTTCTGGAGGGCGTCGTCGGTGTGGGCGAAGTCGACGAGGACGGAGAATGCGCCTCCGCCAACCTTTTCGAGGCGACCCGGGATGGCCTTGAGCGAAGAGAGCCCGGCGGCGACCGCGGGCAGTTCGAACCCGGCGGCCAGGCAAAGCCCCGCGGCGGCCAGGTGATTGGCGATATTGTACGCGCCCAGCAGGGGCGTGCTGACGGGGGCCTGCTGACCTTCATGTTCCAGCGTGAATCGCGCTCCGTCGACGGTCATGGACTCGACGCGGGCGGTGAGGTCGGCCTTCTCATCGACGGCATACCAGCAGATGCGGGCGCGGGTCCGCTGGGCGATGGTCTGGGACTCGGGCGCGTGCTGGTTCAACACGGCGGTCGCGTCGGGCGAAAGCGCCGAGAACAGGCGCGTCTTGGCGGCCAGATAGTTGTCGGCAGTCTGGTGGTAGTCGAGGTGGTCGCCCGAGAGGTTGGTGAACGCGGCGGCTTTAAAGTCGATGCCGGCGAGGCGGTTCTGGTCGAGGGCGTGGCTGCTGGCTTCGATCACCATGTACTCGGCGCCGGCTTCGACCATGCTCTGCTGCATCTCGGCGATCGTCAGGGCGTCGGGCGTGGTCAGCGAGGCGGCCCTGGCGCCGGAGCCGGTGTCGTAGACGACGGTGCCCATCAGTCCGCAGCGCGGTCCGGCGTGCGTGATACAGGCGTGGACCAGAAAAGCGACGGTGGTCTTGCCGTTGGTGCCGGTGACCGCGAGATTGGTCAGCTTCGATGCGGGGCTGCCCCTGCTGGCCTGGGCCAGAAGGCCCGCCGCCCGGGCGGAGTTTTCGACCACGACCGCAGCGGCAGGCGGCGATACACCGTTGGGCTGCTGGCAAACGATGTAGCGGGCGCCGTTGGCCAGCGCCTGGTCGATGAACCGGTGTCCGTCGGCGGCGTTTCCGGCGATGGCTACGAAGACGTCGCCGGTTCGCACGAGGCGCGAGTCGGTGCGGATGCCCGGCGGATCGTCGCCGGAGATCAGGTCCAGCAGTTCATCAAACGTCATCGTTGCCCACCCTTTGCCTGTGCCCGCGCAGACGGAGCTAAGTAATTCCATGAGGTTAGTTTACGTCGAAGCTGCCGAGGGTGCAACGCTGCGGAGCCCTGATCGAGACGCGCAAACCTTCACCCGGTGTAGTTATCGGCAGGCGAGGGGATTTGGGATGAAAAACGGCGCCCTGGCGCGTACAATCGAGAGCGCAGGGCGAACGACTCGCGGCACGAGCAGTATGTGGAAGAAGACCGAACGATGACTTTTTCGAAACGACATCACCGGAAGGATAGGACGACCATGAAGAAGATTCTGGCGGTGGCTTTGCTGTTGGCAGTCTGGTGCTCGCCCGCCTGGACGGCCGAAGAGGCGGAGTACTTTGCGGTGTTCATGCAGGGCAAGAAGGTGGGCCATGCGGTGAACACGCGATCGGTGGAGGCGGGCAAGGTTACGACGAGCGAAGACGTGAGCATCACGATCAGTCGGGTGGGCATCCCGGTGACGGTGCGCATGAGCGAGACGAGCGTGGAGACGACCGAGGGCCGACCGCTGAGTTTCAAGTCGGTGCAGCGTCTCGGATCGCTGATGTCGATGACGGTTTCGGGGACGGTCGCGCGCGACGGGACGGTGTCGTTGACCCATTCGTCGATGGGGGCGACGGAGAAGAGCACGATGCAGTGGCCCCAGGGTGCGGTGATGGCTGAGGGGCTGCGGCTGGTGACGCTGGAGAAGGGGCTGACGCCTGGATCGGAATACACGGTGAAGATCTTCAACGGAGGGATGATGCAGGCGGTCGATGCGGTTGTCTTGGTCGGCGAGAAGCAGGATGTGGACCTGCTCGGGCGGGTGGTGAAGCTCACGGAGGTGACCAGTACGCTGGCGATGCCTGGGACCGGGCCGATCTCGAGCACGAGCTATGTCGACGATGAGATGCGGGCGCTGAAGAACAGCATGTCGATCGCGGGGATGAACGTCGATATGATCGCCTGTGCGAAGGAGTTTGCGCTGGGCGAGAACGACGTGCTCGAGTTGATCGGGGCGATGTTCGTGGACAGCCCGAAGTCGCTGGGCAACCCGCGTTCGGCCTCGGCGATCACCTACTGGCTGGCGCCGAAGGGCAGCGAGGGGTTCACGATCCCGACGATGGACAATCAGAAGGCCGAGCAACTCGATGGCGGCAAGGTCAAGCTGGTGATCCGCCCGGTCGCGGCGCCGGAGGGTGCGACGTTCCCCTATAAGGGCGACGATCCGGCACTGATCGAGGCGGTCAAGCCGACGCGATTCCTCCAGAGCGACCGCCAGGAGATCATCGAGCTGGCCCGCGAGGCCATCGGCAATACGAAAGACGCGGGCGAGGCGATCAAGCGGATCGAGGCCTTCGTCGCTGACTACATCGACGACAAGAGTCTGTCGGTCGGCTACGCGTCGGCCGCGGAGGTGGCGTCGAGTCGCCAGGGGGACTGCTCGGAGTTCGCGGTGCTGACGGCGGCGATGTGTCGGGCGGTGGGCATTCCCGCCCAGGTGGTCGTGGGGGTCGCGTACGTGGAGGATTTCGCGGGGCACGAGGGTTTCGGCGGCCACGCCTGGACGCGGGCGTATGTCGGGGGCCGATGGGTCGGTCTCGATGCGGCGTTCAAGAGCGGCGGTCGCGGCGGCTACGACGCCGGACATATCGCCCTCGCCAGCGGCAACGGAGACCCCGCCGACTTCTTCAACATGGCCGGCGCCCTCGGCCGCTTCCAAATCGAACGCATCGACGTCCAAGCACGTGACTGACTGCGCGGCTATAGGCGCCAAGGGTTTGCCCATGGCAGTGCGACACTGTAGAATTAGTTTGTAGTTCTGCTCATCGCGGTTGAGGAGAACCGAATGGACGGTGTCCCTTGTTGACCTGCGCGGCCCATGGGCACGTTCGTTTCACTTCTTCTTCGCAGAGGGTTGTGCGAGTTGAGGAAAATGGGCTGAGGATTGCAGAGTTGTCTGGCTTGTCGCCGTATAGAGTTCAGTGGGCCCGCGAGGTTCTCGAATGACACGATTGCGTGATGTGGACATAACTCCCAGAGTAGCCAAGTGGGCACGTAGATCGGCCGGCTTCACAATAGAAGAAGCTGCGCGCAGAATCGGTAGATCTCCGGATGAAATCGGAGCTTGGGAATCGGGTGAACTCAGGCCGAGTCTAGCACAAATTCGTAAGGCCTCTGAAGTCTACAAACG
>CAZTGH010000237.1:0-8280 GCA_964612985.1 uncultured Pirellulales bacterium | reverse complement strand
TTCGGTCCGTCCTGTAGCGAACAGGAGGAACCTGCCCCGGCGCCGACGCCGAACGAGCCGGCCGCCGCAGCGCCTGCGGAGACGGAAACGCCTTCGACGGCCGACGAAATGATGAATGCCGCCGCGGAGACGGCCGCCGAGGCGGCCGACGCCGCCAAGGAACAAGCGGCTGACGCAGTCGAAGAGGTCAAAGAGGCCGCCGCACCAGCGGCCGGGATGGAGCCTCTGGACATCGAATTGCCCAAACCGATGTTCGTGGGAACGCCCCAGGATACGCGGGTGCCCAATCTCAGGAAGCCCAGAGGGTCGGCTCGTCCGCCGTTCCTGGCGCCGGCCGGCACGAAGCTCCTGTCGCTGAACAAGCCCGTCTCAGCCAGCGATGAAGAGCCCATCATCGGTGATATCGAGATGATCACCGATGGCGACAAAGAGGCCGCGGACGGCAGCTACGTCGAGCTCGGACCATTCGTCCAGCACGTGACTATCGACCTCGAGCAGGAGGCCGAGATCGCCGCGATCGTCGTCTGGCACTATCACAAGCAGCCCCGCGTGTACTATGATGTCGTGGCGCAGATTTCCAACGACAAGGATTTCATCACGGACGTCAAGACGGTGTTCAACAACGACATCGACAACTCCGCGGGCCTGGGTATCGGTGAGAACATGCACTACACCGAGACGAATGAAGGCGAGCTGATCGATTGCGTCTCGCAAGGGATGCCCAAGGGCCGTTATGTCCGTCTTTACAGCAACGGCAATACCAGCAACGACCTGAACCACTACATCGAGATCGATGTTTACGGCAAGCCGGTTGAATGAGATGGCCTGACTGGGCTGCCTCTGAGAAGGCAGCCGGGTACTACTGGTTCGTGATCATCGTCGTGGCACTCGGGGCGTTGGCGACCCGAGTGCCACGTCTTCCAATGCGGCCCATGCACACCGATGAGGCCGTTCACGCCGACAAGTTCGGCGATCTCCTGGAAGCGGGTGAATACCGGTACGATCCACATGAGTACCACGGGCCGACGCTCAATTACTCGACGTTGATCCCTGCCTGGCTTGCCGGTCAGCACAAATACACCGAGATTAGCGAAACGACCCTTCGCATCGTTCCCGTGGTCTTCAGTGTGGTTCTCATCGCGCTGACGGCGCTGCTTGCCGGCGGTCTGGGCCCGGCAGCGGCCCTCGCCGCACTGCTGGCGGCGATCTCCCCGGCGATGTTCTTTTACAGTCGCTACTACATCCAGGAGACGCTGCTGGTCTGCTTCACATTCGGCGCGATCGTTTGTGGGTATCGCTATCTTCGCGCCAAATCTGTTCCATGGATCGTTGCGGCCGGTGTCTTTATCGGATTGATGCATGCCACGAAAGAGACGTGCATCATCGCCTTCGCCAGTATGGCCCTGGCCGGTGGGGTTCTGCTGCTGGTCCATCGAGCCAGGCATCGTTGCTGGCCGGGGGGCCTGGCGGGCATCAAGTTCTGGCATCTCGCGATCGGTTTGCTCGCTGCCCTGGGCGTTTCCGCCCTCTTCCATTCGTCTTTCTTTACCTATCCTCGCGGCATCCTGGACTCTTACCTGACGTACGCGATCTACCTGGGCCGAGGCGGCGGGCACGATACCACCCACATACATCCGTGGTATTATTACCTCCAGATGCTGGCCTTCGCGAAGTACGAAGGCGGCCCGCTCTGGACCGAAGGCGTCATCTTGCTGTTGGCCCTTGTGGGTCTGGTCGTGGCGCTCCGACGCCGAACCCTCGCCGGCATGGATCCCCGTCTGCTTCAGTTTGTCGCTGTTTACACCGTTGCGATGACGGCGGTCTATTCCGCGCTTCCGTACAAGACCCCCTGGTGTATGCTGGGCTTTCTGCATGGCATGATTCTGCTGGCGGGCGCCGGTGCGGTCGCGATGCTGAGCTGGCTGCGAAGGCCCGTCGCTCGCGCCGTGGCTGTTGTCGTGCTGCTCGCCCTGGCCGGTCACCTGGCCTTCCAGGCCCATCGAGGGAGTTTCGTCTACGCTGCCGACAGCCGCAATCCTTACGTCTACGCCCACACCGCCGACGACATCTTTGCCGTGGTGGATCGCGTCAAGGACTACGCCGGCATCGCCGGACTTGGCGAGTCGGTTCCGATCGAGGTCGCCTGCACCGGCAAAGACTACTGGCCACTGCCGTGGTACCTGCGAGGCTATGCGGTGCGCTGGTCGGTGGAGCTTCCGCCCCGAATCGGACCTTTGATCATCATCTCCGAGGATCTGGAAGGGGCCCTGGCCCACCGGCTTTATGTCGAAACGCCCGTCGAGGATCGTCGTATGTACATGTATTTGTTCGACGATCCCTACTACATGTGGTTGCGTCCCAAGGTCAAATTGCTCGGGTTCGTCCGCAAGGATATCTGGGAAGTCTATGACGAGCGTCCGGACCCGGCTGAATTACTGAAAGCTGCCGATGGTCAGTCCGCCGAACAACCCGGATAGCTCGGTCGTCCAGAGCGATTGGGCCGCCGTGCCGAACGTGCATCGCTTCGCTCACCAGGCGATGGCGACGACCTTCGAGATCATCGTTCAGCACAAAGACAAGGTCTATGCCCAACAGGCGGCCGGCGCCGCCTTTCAGGAGTTGGATCGGATCGAAAACGAGCTGAGCCGGTACGTCGAGAACAGCGATGTCGCGCGCCTCAACCATCTGCCCGCCGGCCAACCGCTCCTGGTCGGGATCGAAACGTTCGAATGCCTCCAGATCAGTGCCGAAATCTGGGCCGATACCGGCGGGGCGTTCGATGTGACCGTGGGATTGCTCCTGGACTGCTGGCGAGACAAAGACAAGAAGCCGCGAATCCCCTCGCCCGAAGAACTACTCTTCGCCCGGGAACACACGGGCATGTCGCTGCTGCGCCTGGATGAGGACCGCTACACGGTCGAGTTGGAGGCCAGTCCCGTCCGCGTGGACCTCGGAGGAGTGGGCAAGGGGTATGCCGTCGACCAGATGGCGACCCTGTTGCGGGAGTGGAGCATCGAGCGGGCGCTGCTTCACGGCGGGTTCAGTTCCGTCCTGGCGCTCGAGGGGCCCGAAGGCATGGCCGGATGGCCCATAACGTTGAGCCATCCGCACGATCGAAGCCGGACGCTGGCTCGCCTGAAGCTGAAAGACATGGCCGTTAGTGGTTCCGGCCTGGAGAAGGGCGGCCACATCATTGACCCGCGCATCGCCCGACCCGTCGAGGGCAAGATCGCGGCCTGGTCCGTCACGCCCGGCGCTGCCACGGGCGACGCACTTTCGACCGCCTTCCTGATTATGGCAGTCGAGGACGTGCAGGCCTACGCTCAGCGCCATCCCCACGTGGCGGCTCTGCTGATCGTGCCGTCCGAGGATTCGGATGAACGAATCATTCCTGTTGGAACCTGGCAACAGGGAACGCTGGTCTACTGACTTGAACTCTCCGGCTTGGGCTCCGTGCTCTGCCGGCGGTCCTGAGCCATGGCACGCTTCAGTTCGACCAATTCGGCCAGCACGGGCCAGGGTGTCCGCGTGACCGAGAGTCGGCTGTCCAGATCGCAGGCCCATTCGACGGGGAACTCGCAGATGCGATACCCCTTCCGCGTCGCCCGCAGAATGATCTCGATGTCGAACATGAAGCCATCCGTGACGCATTCACCGTACAGGATCCGAGCCACATCGCCCTTATAGACTTTGAAACCGCATTGCGTATCGGTCAGTCGCCTGGGCACGCCCAGAAGCGCACGTACCACTGCCTTGAAGGCCCGCGAGAAAAGCCGACGATGCCATGGCTGGTCCCGCAGGATATCGCTCTCGATCATGCGTCGAGAGCCGTGCGTGATGTCGCACTCGTCCTGCTGGAGCAGTTCAAGCCCTTGCAGAGCGTTGCCATAGGGGATGCACAAACCGCAGTCGGCAAACATGACGTATTTTCCTGTCGTGGCCTTCATCCCGGTCCGGACGGCGTAGCCCTTGCCATGATGGGGCTCGTATCGGATGACCTCGAGGCGAATCTCCGACGGCACGTGGACCTTTCGGGCGGCATCGGCCGTGTGGTCCTCGCTGCAATCGTCCACCACGATGATCTCGCCGGCCAGGTGGTTGCTTCGCAGGAACTGGGCGGCCGCCTTGATATCGCGCGCGATCTTCTGGCCCTCTTCGTACGCCGGGATGACGATGGACAGATCCATTGCGTTTCCATCGGTGTGCTCCGCACACCATTGTCTTCTTCTTGCGATTCCACAGATGCGAATCACCGCATCTACACGACCCATTATAGGCGAGAACCGCCTGCGGGCAAGCCTCCCTTGGCAGGGCCCGCCGCCGGCGAGAAGAAAGGACCGAAAGGTGGACGCCGGATGAGCCGAAAAAATGTGATGGGTTCGTGGTACGCGACGCTGCCCGAGTTTGGCCTGGGATGAAAATGGCCGCATACTCCGCCTCGGACCGGTGGAATTGACACGCGATACCCAGTCGAACCCCCAGCCTGTGTAAGGGCCTGCCGGGGCCGACCAATCGTCCGTTCGATAATCTCTGAGCAGGTGGAATCGACGATATCCGCATTTACGTGCGGGTGATTGCCCCCTCAAGCACATTCCGGAATACTGAAATCCTCAAAGTGCTCAAGAACATATGAGAGTTGTTGGGCGTAAATTAAGGACGGATTATATAGCAATTTCCAGGGAGGTTTTCCTTTAATGCTGCAACGAATCGTGCTGCTCGCCGGCATACTGTTCGTAGCCCTGTTCTGCGTATCTGTCCTGCATGCCGACGTCCGCGTCGATTCGGGATCAGCCCCGCAAAGGACGTTGCTCGGTCGCAGTCTCAATCGCGCTCCAAAAGATTTGCCGCCTCGTCCCCGTCCAACGAGCGTCATTGTGAGATTCGCTCCGGATTACCCCGAAGATCAAAAGGATGGCATGCTGGGAATTTATGGATGCTCCACGGACCGAGCGTGCCGGTTCCGCCGGATCCGTCGCGTCCGCGTCCCGCAGGGCATCACGCCGGAAGAGATGGCCTTGCTTCTCAACACCGAACAAGGCGTTGTGTACGCCGAAGTGAATCACTACGCACGCATGTATCTGGTGCCCGCCGATCCATTCTATGCTCCCTATCAATGGCACTTCCAGAACGACGTGACCGGCGGGATGGGTATGGAGGCCGCCTGGGATATCGAGACGGGCGATCCCAACGTAATCGTTGCCGTCCTGGATACCGGTGTCGCCTACGAGGATTATGGGGATTATCGTCAGGCCCCGGACCTGGCCTACACGCAATTCGTCCCTGGATACGATTTCGTCAATGATGATGCCCACCCTAACGACGATCAGGGGCACGGAACGCACGTCACCGGGACGATCGCCCAGAGCACGAACAACGACGAGGGCGTCGCGGGCATCGCGTTTGGCTGTTCGATCATGCCGATCAAGGTGCTCGATCACGAAGGGGTCGGCGATTCCTTCGACATCGCACGGGGGATCTACTTCGCGGTGGATAACGGCGCCCGCGTGATCAACATGAGTCTCGGCAGCCCGGAACGGTCCACCGCGATCGAAGAGGCCGTGGCCTACGCCTACCAACATGGCGTCACCGTGGTCTGTGCGTCCGGCAACGCCTACGAGGAAGGCAATCCGACCTCCTACCCCGCAGCCTACGATGACTACTGCATCGCCGTCGGCGCCGTCCGATACGATAATACGAGATCGTACTACTCCAACACGGGATCGTATGTCGACGTGGTCGCGCCGGGAGGCGATTTGCGTGTCGATCAGAATGGCGACGGGTACCCCGACGGGATCATCCAGCAGACCTTCACCGCCGAATCCCCTGATTTTCACTACTACTTCTTGCAGGGCACCTCCATGGCCGCGCCCCACGTCAGTGGTGTAGCGGCGTTGCTGCTCAGCCAGGGCGTGACCGATCCGGACGCCGTGCGCGGCGCGATCGAAGGCACCGCCCGGGACCTTGGACCCGCCGGTTGGGACCCCGAGTATGGCTGGGGAATGATCGATGCCCATGCCGCGCTGCTGTACAGAGCCGTCGGAGACACCGACGGCGATGGCCAGGTCACCGACGTCGATCTGGCCACGCTCTCGAATTCCTGGCTGGATACCGGCGTTCCCTTTCCCACGGCGGACCTCAACTCCGACGCCATCGTGAATTTCACGGATTTCGGCCTCCTCGCCGAGAACTGGCAGGGATAACCCCAGACCAGGACACCGCGATTTCGCGGACAATGCACAGGACGGATATGTCCCAAATGGGCTGGCGCTTGAATCGGCCGCATCCGCTTTGTCATTCCGAGCGTAAGTCGAGGAATCCGCCCGCGAATGAGCCAGCACCCGGTTCATAGTTGGCTCCTTCGACTCCGCTGGGCTCCGCCTGCAGTGACAGGGGGCACTACGCAGTGTGCAGGCCACCGCACCCGCTAGGACCTTTCCGGTCTTGATGTCGATCTCCTTCGACGGTATCATGGACCGCGTCTGTGAATCAGGGACACAGGTCTGTGGAAGATCGATCGCATCGTTGACCGCTGGAAGGAGAGCTGGACTATGGCATGCAGAATCGACCGGAGGAGCTTCCTCGGCAAATCCATCGCGGCAGGCGCCGCCTGCGCCGGCATCCGCAGCATGGAAGAGAAGAATCTGCTGGCGGCGGTGCAGGACGATGGCAAGAAAACGCGAGAACTGAAGAAGCGCAGCCAGGATGAACCCAAGATCCCCACAGGTCAGATCGGCGATCTGAGGATGAGCCGGATCATCGCCGGCGGCAACGTCATCAGCGGATGGTGCCACAACCGGGACCTGCTCTACGTCTCGACTCTCGCCGCGCACTATCTGACCGAAGCCAAGCAGTTCGACACCCTCGAACTGATGGAAGAGTACGGGATCAACACAATCTCCCCCGACCCCAGTCAGCTCGGCATCATCAACAAGTACAAACGCCAGCGGGGCGGCGAACTGCAAACCGTTGTGGGTGTGCGCGACGACTGGTCGCGTCTGGATCGTCCCACCTGGAGCGGCATGAAGGAAGTCATCGACCGCAGCATCGACGAGGGCGCCACCACGATGTACACCCAGGGAGGCTTCACTGAACATGCGATGAAGCAGGGCAAGCCCGAGATGATCGAAGTCATCGTCAAAGCCGTCGAATACGTCAAGGAACAGGGCTATCCTGCCGGGCTGGGGTGCCACGATATCAAAGTGATCGAGATCGGCGACGAATACGGAATCGATCCGGATTACTATTTCAAGACCTTTCACCACGATAATTACTGGTCCGCCCACCCGCGCGAGAATCGCAAGCACTGGTCGGTCGATGCGGCCTACTCGGACGACCACAATGAATACCATGACAACATCTACGATCTGTTTCCCGATAAGACCGAGGCCCTGATGGCCAGGAAGAACAAGCCCTGGATCGCCTTCAAGACCTTGGCGGCCGGCGCGATTCATCCCGAGTCGGCTTTCAAGTTCTGCTTCAAAGGCGGCGCCGATTTCCTGGCGGTCGGCATGTTCGATTTTCAAGTCATCGAAGACACGATCATCGCCAACAGAATCCTGGCGATGGATGAAGTCCGGAATCGCTCGCGCCCCTGGTGTGCGTGAGACGGATCGAGATGCCTATAGGATGAGTTCCTTTGATGAATAGACGTCGCTTTCTTGGTTCAACGGTCGCGGCCGCAGCCGCCAGGGTTCTCTTGCCGACCGCGACTCTGGCAGCCGACGGCAATGGTGACCAGATCAACGTCGCACTGATCGGTGCTGGAACCCAGGGGGAAGCGCTGTTGAACGCCTGTATCAAGATGGGCGCCGATTCGCCCGTCCGTTTCAAGGCTGTCTGCGACATCTGGGAGAATCTGAATCTCAAACGGGCGGTCAGCCTGCTCGGTCGGTATCGCCACGAGGTCAATGGCTACACCGATTATCGTGAGATGCTCGACCGCGAGAACGACCTCGACGCCGTACTGATTGCCACGCCCGATTTCTGCCATGCCGACCAGACGGTAGCGTGCCTGGAGGCGGGTCTGCACGTCTACTGCGAGGCGCCGATGTCGAATACGACGGAAGGGGCCCGCCGGATGGTCCAGGCTGCACAGCAGACCGGCAAGCTCCTCCAGATTGGTCAGCAGCGCCGCAGCAATCCGCGCTATCGCCACGCCAAGACACAACTTCTGGACATGGCCGCTCTGCTCGGACGCATGACCGCGGTCAACGGTCAGTGGCATCATCCCGCCCGACCCGATCGCGGATGGTCGAAGCGGCTGGCCCTCGACGAAGCGAT
>CAZTGH010000236.1:0-8418 GCA_964612985.1 uncultured Pirellulales bacterium | reverse complement strand
GAGCTCAGCACCTCAACGAATTAATCCAAAACATGATATCTGATGATTCAGCAAGGTCGACCAACAAGGTCATCCTGCGCAACTTCGAGGGCGTGATCACCACGTACAAGGAGCCCGACTCTTACGAGCCGATCTTCTGCGATCGCAAGTGCGATCAGTGCAGTCTCCAACTCAAGCTCGACGACGACGAGGAAGACTATAAGGCCACCGGAATCGCCCAACTGATCTCCGACGCCGACGAACGGATCACCCTCGTGCCCGAGCTTCTCGAACGCATGGAACGGCGCAGCGAGGAACTCCAGGGAAGCGGTGAGGAACTCCAGAACACATGACCTGGCTCGACTACCTCATCTTTGCGATGTACTTCGCGGGGGTCCTGGGGATCGGGTTGTATTTCTTTCGTCGTAACGAAAGCCGCGAAGACTACTACGTGGGCGGCCGGCGCATCTCCGCCGGCCACGTGGGCCTCTCGATCGTCGCGACCGACGTCGGCGGCGGCTTCTCCATCGGCCTGGGCGGACTGGGCTTCGCCATCGGCCTGGCCGGCAGTTGGCTGCTCTTCACCGGACTGGTCGGCGCCTGGCTCTGCGCCGTGGTCATGGTGCCCCGCATCAAAGCGCTCGACGTCCAGCATGGACTGCTGACCTATCCGGATTTCCTGCGCCTCCGCTATGGCAAATCCGTCGCCGCCGTCGCGGCGGTCATCTCCGGGATCGGCTACCTGGGCTTCACCAGCGCCCAGATCCTGGCCGGGGCAAAGCTGGCTGCCGGCAGTGTCTTCACCCACATCACCTGGGCCGATCCGCTGAAGGTCTCGCTGTACCTGATGGCCGGCGTGATCCTGATTTACACCGTCCTGGGCGGAATCAAGGCGGTCATCTACACCGACACGGTCCAGTGGATCATCCTGCTGCTGGGCCTGTCGCTGTTCGGGCTGCCCTTCGCCTACATCAAAGTCGGCGGCTGGGCGGGCATGACCGAGGCGCTGCCCAAATCGCATTTTCAGTTGACGAACGTCTCGCCCGTGCAGATCATCAACTGGTTCGTAACGATTATTCCAATCTGGTTCGTCGCCATGACGCTCTACCAACGCATTTACGCCTGTCGCAATGTCAAGGACGCCAAACGGGCGTTCTTCTTCGCCGGGCTGCTGGAATACCCGATCATGGCGTTCCTGGGCGTCGCCCTGGGCCTGATGGCGCGCGTGGTCTTTCCGACCGCCGACAGCGAGATGGCTATGCCCATGCTCCTGGGCGCGGCCCTGCCGATGGGCGTAACCGGCATCGTCATCGCCGCCTATTTCTCCGCCATCATGTCGACCGCCGATAGCTGCCTGATCGCCTCGTCCGCCAACTGGGTCAACGACATCATCGGTCAGCTTGGACTGAAGTTCTCCGACCGTGCGTTCATGAGACTCAGCCAGGTCGTCACGCTCGTGGTCGGCGTCCTCGCCCTCTTGCTGGCCACTACCTTCGACACCGTCCTCGGACTCATCCTCAACGCCTACGCCTTCATGGTCTCGGGACTGCTGATTCCCACGCTGGGTGCCTACTTCTGGAAGGGCAGCCGCCCTACCGCCGCACTGGTCAGCATGCTCGGTGGCGGCGGACTGACCCTCTTCCTGACGTTCGCGCTCGAAAAACCGGCCTGGGGTCTCGAGCCCAGCCTTTTCGGCATCGCCGTTTCCTTGATCCTGTTTGTGGGGGTTTCGCTCCTGCCGGAGCGCAAAACAGTGCATGCCTGACGTCATTGAGAAACTTGGCCACAGCGTAATCCAGCATGGCAAGGACAGCGATCGAGTCTACCTGATGAAGCTGGCCCCCGCCGATGCGCCCACGATCGTCGAGCGCATCGAACGCCTGGCGGAGATCCACGACTATGGCAAGCTCTTCTGCAAGGTCCCCGCGCCATGGTGCGATCCGTTCCTCCAGGCAGGTTACCACGAAGAGGCGCGGATCGAGCGATTCTTCGATGGCCGGATCGATGTCGCCTTTCTCTCGCGATTCCGAAAACCCCAACGGGCGACCATGTCCGCCGAGCAGAAAGCTGCCGTCGAAGGCGTGCTCGAACTGGCTCTGGCCCGCCAGGGCGATGCGACGAAGCGCCCGCCGACCGCCACACGCCGCCTGCTCGAAGAGGACACACCCGAACTGGCGAACCTCTACCGCCAGGTGTTCCCCTCGTACCCATTCCCGATCTTCGATGCGAACTACCTCCGGCGTACGATGGCCACGCACATCCGCTACTACGGCGCGTTCGAAGCCGAGCGTCTGGTGGCCGCCGCGTCCGCCGAGACCGACCCGGAAGGGCGCAACGCCGAGATGACCGATTTCGCCACCGTCCCCGACCACCGCAAGAAGGGTCTGGCCGTGGCCCTGCTCCAAGCCATGGAAATCGACATGAAATCCACGGGTTTCGCCACCCTGTACACCATCGCGCGGGCGGTCTCGGCCGGAATGAACATCACATTCGCCCGCTGCGGATACCGCTTTTCCGGGACCCTCGTCAACAACACCCAGATCTCCGGCGGCATCGAGTCCATGAACGTCTGGTACAAGAATCTCACGACGTCAGACTAGCCCCGCCACGACCGCCTCGCTATACTCCCCATAGGCATCCTCGTACGGAGCCGCCCTCTTCCCGGCAAAACCGATTGGGCAGAGGGCCAAATTAGGGGCAACCTGGCGGGTAATTTGGCCCTCTGGGGCCCCGAGCGGTTTTGCCGGGAAGAGGGCGGCGGAAGGCCTCAACCCACGGATCATTCAAGAGAGCCAAGAATAAGAATCGCACGGACATCGTCGCAGGCCCATGCACACCGTTCTCAACAACGACGAAGCCATCGCCCGGATCGCGGAAACCCTCGTGCGCAGCGACAGCATCCTGTTCATCACCGGCGCGGGAATCTCCGCCGACTCGGGACTGCCCACCTATCGTGGCATCGGCGGGCTCTACAACGTCAACACCACCGAAGATGGCATGCCGATCGAACGCGCCCTCTCGGGCGAAATCATCGATGAGCAGCCCGAACTGACCTGGAAATACCTCCGTCAGATCGAGGAGAACTGCCGCGGCGCTCAGCCCAACCGAGGCCACGAAGTGATCGCCGAGATGCAGGACCATTTCGAGCGCCTCTGGGTGCTGACGCAGAATGTCGATGGGCTGCACAAAGCCGCCGGGGCGCGGAACGTCATCGACATCCATGGCGATCTGCACCACCTCGTCTGCATGCGATGCGACTATCGCTGCACCGTCGACGACTACCGCGAACTGTCGTTTCCACCGCGCTGCCCCCATTGCGGCGCCATCCTGCGACCCGACGTGGTTCTCTTTGGCGAACTGCTGAGCCAGCAGAAGGTCCAGCGCCTCTTCGACGAGCTGAACCGAGGCTTCGACGTGGTCTTCTCCGTGGGCACCACGAGCGTGTTTCCATATATCGCCGAACCGGTGCGTTTTGCGGCGCAGTTGCACTCGACCACCATCGAGATCAATCCCGACGTCAGCCGCGTGACGCATTTCGTCGACATCAAGCTGGCCATGCGCGCCACCCCCGCGCTCGACGCCATCTGGCAACGCTACCTGGAGAGCAAGAGAAGATGAACGAGATATCCTCGAACAGTATCGCCCGGCGTGATTTCCTGAGACAATCGGCCGCCGGAGCCACTGCCTTTATGGCAGCCGACCGTCTGAGCCGACCAGCGCGAAGTGAGGAAAACAGCATGCGACCTGACGACTTGAAAGCCAGGCTCCTGACCTGCCTGGGCGGACCGTGGCCCGAGCCCTGCGACCTGAGACCGATCGTCCGCGAAACGACGCACAAGGGAGGCTATCGCATCGAGTCGGTGACCTACGAGGTCGAGCCAAACGATCGCGTGCCCGCTCTGCTGCTGATCCCCGATGGCATCGATGCCAACCATCCCGCGCCGGCAGTGGCGGTCTGGCATCAGCACAACGGCCAATGGCACCTGGGCAAGAGCGAACCCGCGGGCTTGGCAGGCGATCCGATGCACCATACCGGCCTCGCCCTCGTCAAGGAAGGATACGTCGTCCTCTGCCCCGACGCGCTGTGCTTCGAGGAACGCCAAAGCGACCACCTCCGCAATGGCGATTTCGAGCGTTTCGAATTCCTCCGCTACGTCGTGGCAGGCAAGTCCATGGCCTGGAAGAACATCCTCGACATGCGCCGAGCGGTGGACTACCTCTGTTCCCGACCCGAAGTGAAGGCGGACCGCGTCGCCTGCTATGGACACTCGATGGGTGCAACCCACACCTGGCTCGTCGGCCCCTGGGAGCCGAGGCTGGCCTGCCTGGTCGCCAACTGCTGTCTGCCCACCTACGCCGCCATCCACCGCACGCACATCCTGCACTGCTTCCCCAACTTCATCCCGGGCTGGTTCCAGTATGGCGACACGCCCGACATCGCTGCCCTCATCGCCCCGCGCCCGCTGCACATGAACTTTGGCGAACGCGACACCGGCAGCCCGATCGAAGAGGTCCGCACCGGCCTCCACACCATCACCCAGGCCTACGAGCGCGCCGGCGCGCCGCAGAACCTCAGCCACTACATCGAACCCGGCGCCGGCCACGTCCTCTCCGACGAAATGGCACGCCGCACCCGAGCCTGGTTCCGCACCCACCTCCTCGGCGGATGAGGATGGGCTTGACACCGGGCCCGCTGGCCTGCTAACCGGCAGCTTGGCGTCCAGACGCCAGACAACCTGGCGCGTCGCCGCGCTTGCAAAATGGGGCGATTAAGCTATCATACCTGCCACGTGAACTGGATTTCCGCGTTTTGGCCCGCTGTTTGAGGTAGGATTGGAAAGTACATCGAAGACGCACGTCCCGCTGACGCGGATTCAGAAGCTCATTGGCAAACGGATGCTGGCGTCCAAGCGCACCAAGCCCTGCTTCTATATCGAGCGAAAGGCCGACGTCACCGAACTGCTCGCTCAGCGTCACGCCCTGAGCAAATCGCTGGGCGTCAAGATCACCAGCAACACGTTTCTGATCCGGTCGCTGGCGGTGGCGGCAAGCCGCTATCCGCTGATCCTGGGCTGCCTGCGCGACGAGGGTGCCGGCGCCTTCATTGACATCCCCGCCGAAATCAACGTGGGCTTTGCCGTCAACAGCCCCCAGGGCCTGGTGGTGCCCGTGGTCAGGAATGCCGATCGCAAGACGCTGGCCCAGATCGCCGCCGAGGAGCGAACCTTGACGCAGGCCGCGCGGAGCAACAGACTGACCCTCGAACAGATCGAAGGCGAGACCATCGCGATGAGCAATCTCGGCGCCTATGACGTCGACACCTTCGTCGGCATCGTCCCGCCGGCCGCCAGTGCGATCCTCGCCGTCGGCAAGGTGCTGCGAACGGTGGTTCCGAAAAACCGCCGCGTTGAAGTGCGAAAACAAATGAGCCTGTCGCTGGCGGTCGACCACCGCATCTCCGACGGCGTCTATGCCGCGAATTTCCTGCATCGGATCGCAGAGCAGTTGAACGATCCCGAAGAACTGAAATAGACGGAACTTCTGAAAAAATGGACATTAGGCCTATATTCTTCAAGGAAATCGCTTTCACGATTTCCTTGAAGAATGGCACAAGTCGGCTGTGACCCAGTTGCTGGGGTTTTGGGAAGGAAGAGCCAGAAACGAGGCTCTTCCTTCCCAAAGTAGGCCTAATGTCCATTTTTTCAGAAACCTACTGATTAATCAGGAGGACTCGTCATGAACAGCCGTATCCGAACGATCCACGCCTGTGCGGTGCTCGCCTTGTTGCTTCTGGCGTCACCGATCGTCTGCATCGCGTCCGAACCGCCGGTGGAGGTGCTCTGGCCCACAGGCGCCCCCGGCGCCAAGGGCACCGCCGATGGCGACATCCCCAAGCTGACGATCTACCTGCCGGATAAGGACAAGGCCACCGGCGCCGGCATCGTTATCTGCCCTGGCGGCGGCTATGGCCACCTCGCCATGGACCACGAAGGACACCAGATCGCCCAGTGGCTCAACTCCTTTGGCGTCGCCGGATTCATCCTCCAGTACCGCCATCGCAACAGCGGCGCCGGGTATGGTCATCCCGCCCCCCTCCAGGACGCCCAGCGGGCCGTGCGCACCGTCCGCAGCCGCGCCCGCGAATGGGACGTCAAGCCCGATCGCATCGGCATCCTGGGCTTCTCCGCCGGCGGGCATCTGACCTCGACTGCCCTAACCCACTTCGACAACAAGGTGTACGAGCCGCGCGACGACATCGACCAGGCCAGCGCCCGCCCCGATTTCGGCGTCCTCATCTACCCGGTGATCTCCTTCGTCGAACCGTTCACTCACGTCGGATCGCGCCGCAACCTGCTCGGAGCCGACGCGAGCCAGGAAATGATGGAAAAGTTCTCCAGCGAAAGACAGGTCACCGCCCGGACGCCCCCGTGCTTCCTGATCCACACCTGGGAAGATACCGGCGTGCCCGCCGAGAACAGCGTCTACTTCTACCTCGCCCTGCGAAAGGCCAAGGTCGCCGCCGAGCTGCACCTCTTCGCCAAGGGCCCCCACGGATTCGGACTGGGCCAGCAGATCGAAGGCACCTCCGCCTGGCCGACCCTCTGCCGGAACTGGATGAACGTCTCCGGCTTCCTGGGACAGTAAACCGCACAGACGAAGGGAGATTCTGCCATGCCTGACTCGAAGACCTGGCGAGGACTTGTCGCGCTGATCTGCGCCGCCGTCGCTACCACCGCAGCAGCCGATAAGGACGTGAACCTGCCCTATCTGGCCCGGATCGCTCCCCGCTCCGCCTCGCAGATTTCGGCATCGAACTGGTCCGTCGGCGCCGAGACGATGGACCGGGACTACACCGTCTACGAAAACTGGAAATCCTGCCTCGGCCCGCTGGGATTCAAGAAGGCCCGCCTCCAGGCCGGCTGGGCCAAGACCGAGCGCACCCCAGGCGTCTACCAGTGGGAGTGGCTCGACGAGATCATCTTCGACATGGTCGAGCAGGGAGTCGAGCCCTGGGTGTGCCTCTGCTATGGGAACCCCATCTATACCGATGGCGGGGGCACCCTGCTCGGCGCGCAGATCCCGCAGACCGATGAGGCCTTGCAGGCGTGGGAGAACTTCGTCGCCGCGATGGTCGCCCGCTACAAAGATGTGATCGACGAGTGGGAGGTGTGGAATGAGCCCAATCACGGCAAAGGCAACACGCCCGCTCTCTACGCCGACTTCCTGATCCGCACCGCGCAACGGATTCGTCGCACGCAGCCGCAGGCCCGGATTCTCGCCATGTCCCTGGCGGGCGTCGATACGAAGTTCACCGACGAGACGCTCGCCGTCGTCGCGTCGAGAAACGCGTTGTCGCTCCTCGACGAGATCACCTACCATCCGTACTCGTTCAATCCCGATAAGAGCTATGCAGCAGTGGCCAGGCTGAGGGAGACGGTCGCCAGATACTCCGACCGGATCACCATCCGACAGGGTGAAAACGGCGCCCCATCCGAACGCCGCAACACCAAGGCACTCAGCAAGTATGATTGGACGGAACTCTCGCAGGCCAAATGGGCGTTACGCCGTCTGCTGGGCGACCTGGGCCGCGACATCCCCTCGTCGTACTTCTCCATCGTCGACATGAAGTATCCCGACGAGATCAACCGCAAGGGCCTCCTGAAGTGCCGCGATGACAAGACCGTCGAGTACGCCAAGCCCGCCTATTACGCCCTTCAGAATCTCGCTGCCATCTTCGACGACCGCCTCCAACGCATCGATGGCTATCCGTATCAAACCGATGCCAAGGGGTCACTCTCGCTGTTCGCCTACGCCAGCCGAACCTCGGGACTCCAGGTCGTCACACTCTGGCTGGACGGGGATATCCCCTCGGATAGCAATGAGAAGACCGCCGTCGATTTGACCTTCTCATCAGGCGCCTTTCACAAACCGGTCTACGTGGACCTGCGAGAAGGGAAGGTCTACCGGATCCCGCGTCCAAGATGGTCGCAGAAGGGCACCGTCTACACGTTTCGTGACGTCCCCTGCTACGATTGTCCCATCCTGATCGCCGACGAAAGCCTGATCCCACTGGCGGAGACCAGGAACGACTAAGATTGCGAGTCGCTCTGTTCGCTCGACCCCTCATCCTGTGATTCGGGTTCCTGAACTCGCTGGGATGGGGGGATTGGATAGGTCTTCAGCGGGGGCGGACTGTACCGTCGTGGCATCGGCGGCTGGAACTCGCGGATCTCGATCGGCGTCGATTCATTAGACGAATCGTCCTGCGCCTGTGGTTTGCCCTCGGGTTCCGATTCGCCCCCAGACGGAGGGCCCTGCTCGGCTTCCGTGCCCGATTGTGTCTCAGCGGGATTCTGGTCCCTGTGCTCGCCTTCGCTCGACTCCCACGTGGGCTCGACCCAGGCCTGCGGTTCCGCCTCAACCGAAGGTTGCGTGCCT
>CAZTGH010000235.1:0-8478 GCA_964612985.1 uncultured Pirellulales bacterium | reverse complement strand
GAGCTGGGCTACTATCTTTCCGACAGCGAGTACGTGATTCGCAAGCACGCCTCGATGCTGGCCGACGCGGGGATTGACGTGCTGATCTTCGACGTGACCAACGCGTTCACCTATCGCGACGTGTATCTCAAGCTGTGCGAGGTGTATCGGCAACTGCGCGCCGAAGGCAGGCGAACGCCTCAGATCTGCTTCCTCACGCACTCGTCGGCAGCGAAGACGATCGAGACGCTGTACCGCGACTTCTACAGCAAGGGCCTCTATCCGGAATTGTGGTTTCGCTGGAAGGGCAAGCCGCTGATTTTGGGCGGCGCGACGGACGAATTGCCTGCCGAGATCGCAGCGTTCTTCACCCATCGCGACTGCTGGGCCTGGACGCACGGGCGAGATACCTGGCAGTGGCTCGACCATCCCGAGATGCGGTACGGCTGGCATGAATCACCCGACAAGCCCGAAGAGCTGGCGGTCAGCGTCGCCCAGCATCCGACGACGAACATCGGACGCAGTTGCCATGATGGCGTCCAACCCGACCCGAACGAGCGCGCTCTGACCGGTTTGGAGCACCTGGGTCTCTACTTCGACGAGCAATGGCAGAGGGCACTGAAGGTCGATCCCGAGTTCGTCTTCATCACAGGCTGGAACGAATGGGTCGCCCAGCGGTTCATCCGCCAGGAAGGCCAGGCGCCGGGCGAGTTCCTGGGCCAGCCGCTCGAAGCGGGAAAGTCCTTTTTTGTCGACGCCTACAGCCAGGAATACAGCCGGGACATCGAACCGATGAAAGGCGGATACGCCGACAATTACTACTACCAGATGGTCTCGTATATCCGTCGGTACAAGGGCGTGCGCGAGCCGCCTGTCGCCGAGCGGGATTACGCGATTGCCGTCGATGGCCGCTTCGACGATTGGCAGCAGGTCGAGCCCGAGTTTCGCGACACGCAAGGAGACGTCGAACACCGCGACGAGCCAGGCTGGGGTGATGCCGGTCCGTACGTCAATACGACGGGCCGTAATGACTTCGTGGCGCTGAAGGTCGCGCTCGATGGCAACGACGTCTGCTTCTACGCCCAAACGGCACAGCCGTTGACGCCACACACCGACCGCCATTGGATGCTGCTGTTCATCGATGTCGATCGCAACAGCGCCACCGGCTGGAACGGATACGACTACCTCGTCAATCAGGACGTCGCAGACGAGCGCCAGACGAGCGTACATCGCTTCGCCGACGGCGCCTGGCAGAAGACCGCCAGCGTCCAATACCGCTACCAACGCAACGAACTGGAGCTTGCTATTCCCCGCTCGGTCCTGGGCCTGTCCCAGGGCGCGGTCGGCTTCGATTTCCATTGGGCCGATCACATCCAGAGCCTCGACGACATCGCTGAATTCGCCCTCCACGGCGACAGCGCCCCCAACCGCCGATTCAACTACCGCTTCCAACGCTGACCCCGAGGGCGAGGCGTGCCTCGCCCCTACGCACCAGCCGACCTTGGCCCCTCGTCTCTGGTAGGGGCGACGCATGCGTCACCCAAATGGCAGGGAGCGATGGACAAAGAGGTGGGGGTGTGCTATGACATGGGGGGCAATGAGAAGGGTTTTTCGGAGATTATGATGCGATTCTATCGATGGTTGAGCGTAGTGGCGGTGGTGTGTGGCTTGTGTGCGGGGATGGTGAATGCGGCGGGGTTGCCGGCGCCGGTGGCGGATCTGGCGACGCGGGCGCAGAGCGATCCGCGGGTGCGGACGTATGTCTGGCCTTCTCGCGTCCTCTGGCACAGCGACGAGGGCGTACAGAATGCCGACGTGCTGCTGCAGCAGCGATCGGGTCAGGTCACGCTCGATGCGTCGAACCCGTGCGTGCTGGACAGCCGTAAAGGCGAGGCTGCGATCCTGCTCGATTTCGGCAAGGAGCTGCACGGGGGCGTGCAGATCATGGTCTGGCACAGCAAGGACAATAAGCCCGTCCGCCTGCGGGTCCGCTTTGGCGAATCGGCCAGCGAGGCGATGGCCGAGTTCGGAGGCGAAAAGAACACGACCAACGATCACGCCATCCGCGACCAGACCACGCTGGTGCCCTGGCTGGGGACCGCCGAGATCGGCAATACCGGGTTTCGCTTCGTGCGGATCGACCTGGTCGACGACGACAGCTTCGTGCAGCTCAAGAGCGTCCGCGCGGTGTTCCTCTATCGCGACCTCGATTATCTTGGCTCGTTCCGTTGCAGCGACGAGAGGCTCAACCGCATCTGGCAGACGGGCGCCTACACGGTGCACCTGAACATGCAGGACTATCTCTGGGACGGGATCAAGCGCGACCGGCTCGTCTGGGTGGGCGACATGCACCCCGAGACCGAGACGATTTTCGCTATCTTCGGCGCCCACGCCATCGTGCCGGCCAGCCTCGACCTGATCCGCGACGAGACGCCTTTGCCGCGTTGGATGAACGGGATCAGCTCGTACTCGATGTGGTGGGTGCTGCTGCACCATGCCTGGCACGACTATACCGGTGACGCCGACTACCTGCGACAGCAGCGGACGTATCTGACCGGTCTGCTGTCGCAACTGGCCGATTGCGTCGGGCCCGACAATCGCGAGACGCTGCCGGCGCACCGCTTCCTCGATTGGCCCAGCAGCGAGAACAAGGCGGCGATCCACGCGGGCCTGCACTCGCTGCTGGTGATGACGCTGCGGGCGGGCGCCGAGCTGTGCGAGGTGCTCGATGAACCAGCGACGCGACGCCAATGCCTCGACAGCGTCGAGAAGCTCCTCCAGCACACGCCCGACCCGGCCAGCAGCAAGCAGGCGGCGGCGCTGATGGCGCTGGCGGGCCTGGACGATCCAGGGAAGCTCAATCGCGAGGTGCTGGCGGTCGATGGGCCACAGCGGATGAGCACGTTCTATGGCTACTACGTCCTCCAGGCCCGCGCGATGGCGGGCGACTACGAAGGCGCCATGGACGTAATCCGCCAGTACTGGGGCGGGATGCTCGATCTGGGCGCGACGACCTTCTGGGAAGATTTCGACCTGGAGTGGACCGAAAACGCCGGGCGGATCGACGAGCTGGTGCCCGAGGGCAAGAAAGACATCCATGGCGATTTCGGCAACTACTGCTACAAGGGCTTCCGGCACAGCCTCTGTCATGGCTGGGCGTCGGGCCCGACCGCCTGGCTCAGCGAGCACGTGCTGGGCGTCAAGATCGTCGAGCCCGGCGGCGCCGTCGTGCGGATCGATCCGCACCTGGGCGACCTGGACTGGGTCGAGGGGACGTTCCCCACGCCCAAGGGCGTGATCAAAGTCCGACACCAGAAGAAGGCCGATGGCGAGCGGATCGTGACCGACATCGAAGCGCCGCCCGGCATCCGGGTGATTCGATAGCGATCCACCCAAAGGCGCAGGGAGGGAACAAGCGATGGGACACACGTTGCAGGGCATTTCGATCGCGCTGTGTATCGCGGCTGTCGCAGCGGCTGGCGAAGCTCCGTTCGCGGTGGGTCAGCAATGGACGTACGCGCACACCGGTCCCAGGCCGGGAAGCATCGAACCCGATCCCGTCGATGGGCAGCGCATCGCGCAAGTGATTGCTGAAGATCCCAACAGTGGTCTCTGGATCATCGAGGAACGCTATACCAACAATCCCGATCCGATCGGACGGGCGCATGTCGATCCCAACCGCATGCTCGTAGCGATCGAGATCGAGGGCAAGCAGGCGCAGCCCGCTCTGCTGCGATACGATCCACCCATCCCCTACGAGGCGCCTGAGCTTGCGGTCGGACAGGCCGCGACGATCGACAGCACGCTGCGCATGGACTCGCCTGCACTGGCGATGCCGATCACGATCGAGTTCGAACGGCTGGCCGACGAAACGATCGAAACCGACGCGGGCTCGTTCGAGGCCTGCCGACACTATCAGATCGCCACGCGCTCGACGCTCGACATCAAGATCGGCAAGATCGACTCGGTCGAGCATCGCCACCGCTGGCTGCACGATCGCGCCAACGGCCTGGTCAAAGAAACGTATCGCAAAGAAGCGGTGAAGTTCCTCACGTGGTCGCGTCCCGCCTACGATGCATCCAGCGTGTTGACCGCGTTCGGTGTCGAAGCGGTTGCACAACGTCCTGCAAGGACGGCGGACCCGAACGGTTCGCCCGCCGCAGACGCACACGAAGGGCATTCGTCGCACCGCAGCCCGACCGAAATCGCCTTGATCGTTCTGGCCATCGGCCTCGCGGTCGCGGGCTTTCTGCTCCTGCGACGCCGACCCGCCAAAGACGTCGCCGACCCGCCTCAGAAATAACCTCCACAAAATACGTACTTGCCACAATTGACAGCCTTTCAAAAAGACGGAAAATCCGGTGGCATTGCATCCTTGAGATTGAGCACCTCGACGAAGCGCGCGGGCCGACACAACAGGCGGGCCGTCTCTCGCCTTGCATCCCACGCGGACCATTTGAGCGGAACGCAACCAGCACTTGGGGGTGATGGTGTGGGCCTCCGGCTCGGAGTGGCCGGCCATCGACAGCGGGCAAGCCACCATATCGGAGGGCGCGCATAACGTACGACGGCAAGTATGTGTGATCGGTGTGGGAAGGGCCGATCGGAACTGGGGCAAATCTTTAGTGACAAGGAGGTACACTATGAAAAAGTACGCTTTTCTGTTGCTTGTGGTGCTCGGAATCAGCAGCACCGCGTTCGGGTTCTGCCGGATGAGTATTCAAGTCAACGAGCAACCCATTGAGTGCGGTGCCACGAGCATCGACGTCTCGGGCTATCTCTGTTGCACGCAGGCCTGGCAACTCATTAATTACGAGGAGGATGTCCGTATCTGCCGCTTCGGCCGAGTGATCTACGTCGACATCGACCTGGATTGCGAGTGTGGCTGCGAATTGGACTGCCAAGAAGGCAGGGCAACCCTCGACATACCGGAGCCAGCGCTATGCCCTGGAATGTACATTCTCGTCGTTCGCGTCTGGTGCAATTACGAAGGCTCGCAGTGCTGGCCATGTTGGTGGTACCCCCAACGGATGTTCGTAGGCCAAGCTGCGACGAGCTTCAGAGTGTCCTGCGGAGACTGTGAGCTTTGCGCGCCTTGCTGGCCTTGCTGGCCTTGTCGGCCTTGTCCTTGCCCGTCTCCGGCCAACGCCGATTAACGTGAACGGAAGATCCCTGCGGACGGTGGGTCTTGAAGGAAGCCGTTCGCAGAATGGTCCGCGAATACGGACGAGGAGGAGGCCCTTCCCCGATAGAGGAGGGTGATCTTTTCCTCACGGGATCGCAGGGATGCCGTGGTGCGATACGCGGTTGCCGCGATGCCATGCCGCGATCCACTCACTACGGACGGACTGCAAGCGGGATATGCCCTCCTGGGAACACACTTCCAATGGGCAATGACGCACGAATCCATCACGGGTGAGTGGACTTCTGCAAAAATGGACCGTAGGCCTGTATTCTTCAAGGAAATCGGTTTTCCGATTTCGTTGGAGAACGGTCGGAGTCGGTTATAGCCAGGTCGTCGGGTTTGAGAAGGGAGAGTTCCGGCGCGCCGGGACTCTCCCTTCTCAAAGCAGGCCTACGGTCCATTTTTGCAGAAGTCCGACAATGATCGAGACGGCAGTCAGGCAAGATGCATGCGTCGCCCGCGCGAGGCGACCGGGTGAGGGCGAGGGGAGCCTGGCCCCTACGAAGGTCCGTGGGACCACGCCTAATTGCGGGGCAGCAGGTCGATGTCTTCGCGCTGGAGCAGTTGGATGATGTCCGCCTTGCTGGGCAGCGCTTCGAGGGCGCCGAACTTGGTGCAGGCGAGCGCGCCGGCGGCGGAGGCGAACTTCACCGCTTCGCGAATGTCGTGCTTGACGGCGCAATAGGCTGCCATCGCGCCGGCAAACGCATCGCCGCTGCCGGTATGATCGACCAGGTCGACCTCGAAGGCAGGGATGTGGTCGGCGCCGCTGCGATCGACTACCATGCACCCGCGTCCGCCCATCGTGATCACGGCGCAACGTGCTCCGCGCGCCACGAGTTCCGAACCGATCATCTTGGCGGTGCGGATCGTTGCCGCCGACTGGTCGGTGATGTCGGCAGCTTCGTAGAGATTGGGAATCAGCACGTCGGCGGTGAAGTACTCCACCGGCAGATCGAGTCCGTGCTTCGTCTCGTGCTCGCTCGGTCGCGAGGGATTGAAGATCACTTTCGTGCCATGCAGCTCGCTGAACCAGAGCGCCTTGGTGATCGCTTCCTGAGGCAGACACCCGTGAATCAGGCACACGTCCGCCTGGGCGATCAACTCCTCGGCCATCTCGATATCTGCCGGCTGCAATGCGCTGTTGGCGCCCGAGTAATGGCAGCAGGCATTCTCGCCTTCGGAATTGACGTGGGTGACGACGACGCCGGTGTTTTTGGCTTCGGCGGTGTAGACGTGATCGACGTTGACCTTGTAGTCGGTCAGGGTCTTCTTGGCCATCGGACCGAAGGGATCGCCTCCGACCTTGCTGATCAGATGCACGCGGCAGCCGCACAGGGCCGCCTGCACCGCTTCGAGCGGACCGGGACCCGCGATCGTGTAGGAGAGAGCCGAACCGCTGACGCGCTGGCCGGCTGAGGGAAATTTGGCGCATCGGAAGGCGATATCCACGTAGGTGCTGCCGACGACCACAACTGTTGGAATCCGTTCCACCATGTCTAACCTCTGCTTATCAATCCGCCTTCGGCGGGCCCAAAAGGGCAGTATAGCCCTGCGGGCATCGGAAAACAAAATCTTTCTCGGACGGAAAATCGCGTCCGTTCATCTGTCCGTGGTATCGGTCAAATCGACTGGCGTCTTAACCAAAGTTCGATAACCTGCACGATGTAGCCGATTTCGTCCTCCGACAGGGCCCTGCCCTTGGGGATGTGGTGCCATTTTTCCAAGCAGCCCCGACAGCAGGTACCGGTGGCGTGCTGGGCGATGAAGACGGGATGATTGCGCATGGGGGTCTGTTTGCCATCGTTGGCGGGTCGGGCGTCCGCCAGACGCGTCTCGATGAACTGCCGCGCATGTTCGAGAATCGTCCCCATCCCGCGCTGCTTCAGATACGCGGTCTCCCTGGCTCCCAGCCTGAACCGGCTGCGAAACCGAGACCGCCCCAGCGCCTCAAACACTTCATCCATGTTGCGATCGTCCATGATGGCTACTCCCGGGGGAACTTCCTTCGGTAGATCATACCGGGTCCGGCCCATCGCGGAAAGGGACCGCATGGGAGTGAGAAATCGCAAGGCTGCCCCCGATGTGTTCCTACATCCGCTTGCGGACGCCGAAGGTGATGCCGAAATCGGCGGCGCCGTCGTTGAGACCGAATTCCACCATGGTGTCGAAGTGCAGGCTCGGGCGGAACTTGTACTGGCCGATCAGCAGGATCGAAAGTGGATCGTCGTTGCCTTCAAAGATGGCGGTGCGTCCGTCGAGATAGCTGCTGACGGTCAGCTTGGGATCGACCTGATAGGCGAGCCCCAGGCTGTAGCGCCAGCGGTTGTCGACGTCGTAGCCGGAAGGCTCGCCGACGAAGGTGTAGCCCAGATCGGCCAGGATCAGCCAGTCCTCGTTCTCCAGCCGGCGGGCGAATTCCGCCATGAACGTGAAATCCGCTTCGCCCGTGCCCAGGCCCTTGTCTTCATCGGCGGTGGGGATCTTGACGCTGCCGACCAGGTCGATGAACGGAAGGACCTCGGTCTGCTCGACCGCGTAATAGCGGCCCTTGAGGATGATGTCGCCCAGGCCCGAGCCGCCTCCGCCTGCGAAGACCTCGGCGCCGCCATCGATGAAGGAGACGCCGCTGTCGGAAACGTCCAGGTAGGGAACGGTCAGCGTGACGTCACCCTTGCTGAAGTAGCGTTTGACCGTCGCAGCGGTGTAGAGGATGTCGGTGTCCTCGGGCTGCCCGTAATCGCCCGTCAGGTAAGAGAACGACAAGCCGTACTGCCAGGTCGGACTGTCCTGCGCTACCGAAAGGGCGGGGGATGCCAGAAGCATCCCCACCGCCCAAACCACTATGTTGAAGGAAGACAAAGAGTGCTTCACCGCATGGGTCCTCGTTCGGGTCGTTCGGGACGTTCGGGCCTTTGGGGCCGCTCGGGCCGTTCGGGCCTCTCGGGACGTTCGACCTTTTCGGGTCGTTCGGGCCTCTCGGGTCGCTCGGGTCTCTCGGCACGGTCGGGCCGATCCGGACGTTCGGGTCGCTCAACCAGCTCCGCCCTCAGAGCCAGGCCCTTGCCGGGCCGCTCCGCGCGATCGCCTCGGACGCCTTGCGCGACCATTGGGGCATCTTCGGGTTTTCCGGTGCGTTCGCGATTGTTCCAGCCCACCAGGCTCATCACCCGTTGCAGGGCGTTCTGTCTCTTCTGCTGGCCGGGCGTGTCGGGTCGGTCCTCGGGCGGACCTGCCTGAAGGGCTTCGGTTTCGCCGGCGGACCTGGGTGCGTGGCTCATCTCAGGGGCCTTGCCGACCAGGGCGCCGACCTT
>CAZTGH010000234.1:0-8479 GCA_964612985.1 uncultured Pirellulales bacterium | reverse complement strand
GGTTGGCTGAGCACGGGGCCGATGTGGCTCTGCTGGCGCGAAGCGCCGATCAACTTGATGCGGCTGCCGCGCAGATTCGAACGGCTACGGGTCGCCAGACATGGGCGTTTCCGTTCGACTTGGCCGATCCGGAAGGCGCAGCGGAACTGTTCTCGCGAGTCGTGACAGAGGCCGGCGGGGTGGACATCCTCGTCAATTGTGCCGGTACGACGGTTCGCGGGCCCAGCGAAGAGGTTTCGCGGGCAGATTTCCAGAAGGTCATGGACGTGAATCTGACCTCGGCACTGCTGCTTTCCCAGGCCTTCTGTCGGCACTGCCGGGAAAGCGGCAAACCTGGTCGCATCATCAACATCGGGTCGCTGGCCTGCCACGCCGCGCGCCCGACGATCGCACCCTATACCGCCAGCAAGATGGGACTGCTGGGCCTGACGAAAACCCTGGCAGTCGAATGGGCCGCGTACGGGATCCATGTCAACGCCATCGGCCCGGGCTACATCGCCACCGAACTGACCGCCCCGCTCCAGGAGGACCCCGAATTCGACCGCTGGGTTCTCGCCAAGACCCCGCTGGGACGCTGGGGCAGGCCTGACGATCTGGCGGGTGTGGCCGTCCTGCTGGCTTCAAAGGCCGGGGAGTTCATCACCGGCCAGATCTTCTACGTCGATGGCGGCTGGACCGCCATGATATAGCTTTCTCATATGGCACGATCACGGGAGTATCTCTCATGAAGCAGTTCAAGACCTCAATCCGGATGCTGGTTCTTTCGATTCTCGTTGCGACGCCACTGCTGTGTGGTCCACTGCTGGCGGCTCCGACCGATTCGGCGATACTGGAGGTGCATCCTCGCACGCGCGTTGCGCTGCCCGATACGCCGGACGGATATCGCTTCGTGTGCCGGACGGCGCAATGGGACCCTTGCGAAACCGCGATCATCATCTGCGATATGTGGGACCGGCACTGGTGTAAGGGAGCGTCGCGCCGCGTGGTCGAGCTGGCGCCCGTGGTGAATCGCGTCGTGTCCATCGCCCGCGACAAGGGCATGCTCATCATCCACGCACCGAGCGACACGATGAAGTATTACCAGGAGCATCCCGGTCGGAAACTTGCCAAGAGCGCGCCTAAGGCCGCCAATCTGCCCGACGGCATCGCCAGGTGGTGCAACTGGAAAAACGACGCGGAGGAACAGGCGGGCTACCCGATCGATCATTCGGACGGTGGATGCGACTGCGAGCCCAGGTGCCCCGAATCGCTCCCCTGGAAGAGACAGATCGACGCGATCGAGATCGCGGAGGGCGACGCCGTCAGCGATTCCGGCGTCGAGATCTGGAACCTGCTGGAACAGCATGACATCGACAACGTGATTCTCATGGGCGTCCACACGAACATGTGCGTCCTGGGCCGACCCTTTGGACTTCGCAATCTGTCACGCTTCGGAAAGAACGTCGTGCTCATGCGCGACCTGACCGACGCGATGTACAACCCGGCCATGGAGCCCGAGGTGAACCACTTCACGGGCGACGATCTGATCGTCGGGCACGTCGAGCGATATGTCTGTCCCACGATTACCTCCACTGACCTGACGGGCGAGCCACCGTTTCGGTTCAAGGAAGACGAGCGGCCCCTGGTGGTGTTCCTGTCGGCCGAAAGCGAGTACAAGGCCGCCGAGATGCTGCCCGCTTTCGCCCGCGAACTGGAGCTCGAGCACGGGCTGGCCTGCCAGATCCTCCAGGGCAGCACGGAGAAGAGCGGTCCCGAACGCCATGAAATCTCCGGTATGGAAATCCTCACCCAGGCCGACCTGGTCGTCGTCTTCGTCCGCCGGAGGGCCTTCCCCGTCGAGCAGATGAAATACCTGCACGATTATCTCGACCGTGGAGGGGCGTTGATCGGCCTGCGAACCGCCAGTCATGCCTTCGATTCGCGCGGCGCCGGTCCCGAAGGTCACGCCGATTGGCCCACGTTCGACCCCGAGGTGCTTGGCGGCAACTACCACGGTCATTACGGCGCCGGGCCGACCTGCACGGTCACGCATGCCTCCGGCGCCCGACGCCATCCCATCCTCCAGGACGTCAAGCTGCCGTTCTCCAGCGAGGGCTCGCTGTACAAGGTCAGCCCGCTGGCCGAGTCGACCACTCCGTTGCTGATGGGCAGAATCCCGAACCAGGCGCCTGAACCGGTCGCCTGGACCAATCGCTACAAGCAATCCCGCATCTTCTACACCTCGCTCGGTCATCCCGATGACTTCCAGAACGAGCCATTCCGCAAACTCCTGACCAACGCGGTCTTCTGGGCACTGGACAAGCAGTAGAACAGGTGCGGAGCAGCCGCGGCCTAAGCCCGGGGATGGGCTGCTTCCAAGCATCGGAAGTCGATCGAACGGTGCTACGATATCGGACCACACCCACGCCCTGCGGACTTGAGGCAGCCGGCCCGCCTGAATCCACGGGTGCGGTCGGATTACGGTGGCACCTTGTCTGTCGGATGCGATTGTCATTCCGACTGGAACGAAGCGGAAGGGAGGAATCTGGCACTGCAAAAGGCCATCGTCTGCGTCTCGCGGCGGTATCCTGCACACCATGCTTCGTCAGCAATGCGCAAGGGCCAGATAGAAGGCGGGGGGACTGACTTCATCGCGTCCAGACCCTTCGACTCCACTTCGTTCCGCTCAGCGTGACAAGAAAAAGAAGGCTCCGGCCCAGATGGCAAGAAGAGTAAGCCCGCTCCGCAAGTGGTCGTCAGAAGCCACAGCCGAATCCTTCACCGTTTGCCAACCGCACCCGAATCCACTTTATATGCGGAATTTGCTTCATACCCTGTCAACCGATGGGCTACGATGATCGTCTGGAGGAGGTAGTTGGAGTCGCAGCCTTGACACCAGTGACAGACGAGAACCTCATTGCCGCCCATCTGCGTGGAGACCCGGCGGCGTTTCGCCAGCTTGTCGAGCGGTATGCCGACAGCGTGCTGAGGTATCTGGTTCATATGACCGGAAACCGAGACCAGGCCGAGGACCTTTTCCAGGAGACCTTTAAGAAGGTCCACGAGAAGGCCCACACGTTTCGCGGCCCGGTCTTCAAGAGCTGGCTCTTTACCATCGCCATGCGCGCGACGATCGACCAGGTCCGCCGTCGGAAACGCTCGGCGACGCTGTCTCTGGACCGGGAGGCCGACTGTGGCGAGACCGAAGGCACGTCGCTGGCCGAGGCCATTGCCTCCCAGGATGCCCCCGATCCTGCCGACGAGCTGGTCCGAGAAGAACAGAAACAACAGGTCCGTCTGGCGATCGAGGGCCTTCCCGTCAAGCAGCGGGCGACCCTCGTGCTGGCCTATTATCAGCAACTCAGCTACCGGGAGGTGGCCGAGGTGATGGGTTGCTCGCTCGGCACGGTCAAGACCCAGATGTCCCGGGCCTTGGCGACCTTGGCCCGCCGGCTGCCCGATTCTTTCAGTGTGACGAAATGAATACTCATTGCAGCGAACAACAACTGATCGATTACGCGTTCGAGCTGCTCTCAGCGCGACAGACCGATGAGATCCGCGCCCATCTCGACACCTGTGAAGCTTGTCGGACGCGTCTGGATGGGCTGAAGGGCAAGTTCGCTTCGCTGGAGTTGCTTCGCGAAGAGATCGCTGCCTCCCCGGCGCTGATCGCGAGCACGCTCGGGGCGGCGAGCCAAGCGAGGCGTCCGATGATCCTGCGTTTGTGGGCACGACCCTGGCTCGGCGCCGTCGCGGCGGTGGTCCTCGTTGGAATCGCGCTGTTCGTGGTTTCGACGTTTGGGCCAGGTCGCCAAGTCGTGCCACCCATGGCGGAGGACTCGGTCGCCCAGAAGAGCCTGGCGGCCCCGGAGTCTGAAAGACGCGCAGCGACCGAGCCGCAGCGTTTCAGGGCGATGGACCAGTCGCAGGGGGCCGACGCCGCAGCACCGGCAGCCGGGGGGCAGCCTCAAGCGAAGCTTTCCAGTGGCGCTGTCGCACAAGTTGCAGGGGCGGTGAGCGAGGAAATTGACGAGAAACCTCCGTTCGCGCCTGCCAGTGCAATCGAACTCGTCGTGTTGCCTCGTCGCCAGGATGTGCAACTGACGATCTACAACGGCGCCGATCTGACGCTGGTCCGCGAACGACGGAATCTCACGCTCAAGAAGGGCTGGAACTGGCTTCAATTCATGTGGGCGGACACGCTGATCGATCCGACCAGCCTCAGCCTCGAACCAATCGAGAACAAGGACCAGATCGCTGTGAAGCAACTGGTCTTTCCGCCCAGACTGCGAGAATTGGGCCGCTGGTTGATCCGCTCCGAAACCGAAGGCCAGGTCCCGTTCGAATTGACCTATATGACCAGCGGACTCACCTGGCGGGCGTTCTACATGGGCACGCTCAGCGCCAACGAGCGTTCGATGCGCCTGGAGGGCTACGTTCGCGTCGACAATGGCAGCGGCGAAGACTACGAAGACGCCCAGACCCGCCTGCTCGTAGGCAGAGTCCACCTGCTCGACCAGATCCGCGATCTCGCCGAACGGCAGCATGCCTATGGCGATCCGCGATCCCAAGGACCGATCGGTGGCCTAGGTGGCGCCCTGGCGCTCGATGAAGACGCAGATTCGTCTAAACGCGTTCTCTCGTATGAATGGCATGGCCGCGATCTCAAGGAATTGGAGCGCAAGGAGATTCGCAAGGAAGGCTTGAGCGAGTACTTCCTGTACACGATTGAGGGGACCGAGACGATTCCGAATGCATGGGGCAAGCGACTGCTGTCGTTCGAGACCGACGATATCCCCGTCGCCAGTCTGTACAAGTACGACGAGGAGCGTTGGGGGACCGATCCGATTCGATTCGTCTCGTTCGCCAACGATACCGAACACAAGCTGGGCGAAACGCCTCTGCCGAACGGCTCGGTGCGGATCTATGGGCAGACCGACGCCGAGAAGCATCTCGCCTACGTCGGCGGCGCCGAGATGAAGTACATCCCCGTGGGCGACGAGGTCGAAGTGAACCTCGGTCCGGCCCGGTTGGTCACGGTCGAACCCGTGCTGATGGACTTCCGCACCGAGAACTACGCGTTCGACGGCAATGACAACGTTACTGGCTGGGACGAGGTCCGCACGTGGAAGATCGAGATCACCAACGCCGGGATGGTGCCGGTGGACATCGAGATCACACGCGGTTTCGACACGCCGCGATGGGAATTGCAGTGGCAGAGCGAGAGAGCGACGTATGAGAAACACGATGTGACCCGCGCCCGATTCAAACTCACCGTCGGGCCACGAAGCGCGGAGGAGTTGACGTACACTGTGAGAACCTATCACGGTGCAAGAGAACAGGTGTTGATCCAGAAAGAACAAAACGAATCACGTTGAATTCTCGGGAGATCCAAACATGAATGCGATGAAACGAATTCTATTGGCAGTGACCGGGCTGTTGATCGTGAGCCCGATGGCCCAGGCGCGAATCAAGCTCGTGGCGCTGCCCGAACGGGCGGCCACCATCATCCGGCTCGACAATCCGAATGCGACGCTCATTGAAGAGGAGCGCGTCCTGACGCTTCAGCAGGGACTCAACAAGGTGGATTTCTCCTGGAAGGGTGTGCAGATCGACGAGGATTCGATCCGCCTGGAGGTCCTCGACCATCCGGATGGCGTGAACCTGCTCAGTGTCAGCTACCCGCCGGGAGAGGCCGCCCTGGTCTGGGAGATCAGCAGTGGAGGCGACTATGCCGAGACGGTGCGGATCAGCTATCTGCTGAGCAATATCGATCGGCTCATCACCTACAAGGCCATTGCCGACAAAGCGGAGACGCAGGTCGATCTGAAGAGCTACGTCGTCCTGCGGAACTTCTCGGGCGAAGATTTCGACCAGGCCCGCATCCTGCTCGATTACGGCGAGGCCTTCGAGCAGGGCATCGACCACGAGGAGACCAAGCAGGTGCTCTTCCTGAAAAGCCCGACCGTCCCGATCCGCAAGATCTGGACCTTCGACGCCGCCAAACTGCCCTGGGACCCCGAGCGACTCGAAAACCAGAACGTCGGCATCCCCGTCAGCTATCGCATCGTCAATAACGCCGACAGCGGACTTGGCCAGTTCGCGATGTGGGGGGGCAAGGCCCGCATCTTCCAGGACGACGGTCGCGGCAGCACGATCTTCCTGGGCGAGGACAACGCGCCGCTGGTCCCCGTGGGCGAGAAGATGGAACTCTACATCGGGGACAGCCGGGACATCGTGGTCACGCAGCGCAAGATGCGTGACGCCCAGATCAACCTCCGCAAAAACAACTCCGATCGGGTCGTGCTGTATGACACCGACGAGATCATCACCGCCAAGATCGAGAACTTCAAGGACAGCCCCGCGATGTTGACGATGATCCAGCACATTCCGGGCCAGTGGGACATGGAAGAGTGCAACCTGCCGTACACGAAGAAGGATGCGAACACGCTGGAGTTCGAGATCGAGCTTCCCGCGCGCACCGACGCCGGTCCGGCGGTCCAGGAGCTGACCATGCACTACCACCGGCGCAACATCCGCAACTGACGACCTGCCACAGTCCTTTGAACGGGAGCTTTCCTATGAAACGTGTGACGATATTCCTGATGATCCTTTCGATAACGGGCGCGGCGCAGGCGAAGGTCGATTTGACCACGCTGCCGACCCGCGACACCGTGCAACTGACGATCTACAACAGCGCCGACATGACCCTGGCGCGCGAGAGCCGATCCCTGACGCTCAAAGAGGGCGCCAATTCTCTGCAATTCTCATGGGCCAACACGCTGATCGACCCGACGAGCCTGGAGATGCTGCCCAGGAACCACGCGGGGCAGATTGACATTGCCGAACTGGTCTATCCGCCCCGCGTGCAGAATCTGGGGCTCTGGAACATCAACAGTGAAGTCAGCGGCAAGGTCCCCGTCGAGATCACGTATCTGACCAGCGGGCTCACCTGGCGGGCGTTCTATATGGGCACGCTATCGGCCGATGAGAAGACGATGCGCCTGGAAGGCTATGTCCGCGTGACCAACAACAGTGGGGAAGACTACGAGAACGCCCAGGTCCGCGTGATCGTCGGCAAGGTCCACCTGCTCGACGAGATCGCCGAGCTGGCCCGCCGCGAGTACCCGTATGGTCGTCCCGGCGCGCCCATCCCACTTCCGAGACCCGCTGCGCCTGCCATGAGGGCCCGAGGCATGATGCGGGATCTTGCGGTGATGGCCGAGGCAGCGGAGGCCCCGGCGATGGCCAAGCAGATCGTCAAGGAAGGGCTCAGTGAGTATTTCCTCTATTCGATCGAAGGCACCGAGACGATCCCGAACGGCTGGTCGAAGCGGCTCAAGAGCTTCGACGTCGATGGCGTGCCCGTCGTGAACCTCTACAAGTACGAGGCCGAGCGGTATGGCGACCAGGTAATGCGCTTTCTGAGCTTTACCAACGATGAGGACCACGAACTGGGCGAGACGCCGATTCCCGATGGTCTGCTGAAGGTCTATCGAGGCGTCGACGACGCCAAGCACCTGGCGTATGAAGGCCAGTCGTCGTTCAAGTACATCCCCGTCGGGGAAGAGGTGGAGCTGAACCTCGGCGCCGTACAGGATGTCGTGGTGGAGCCGACCTTGATGGAAGTCCGCAGCGACAACTATCGCTTCGACCGCAATCGCAACGTCGCCGGCTGGGACGATATCCAGACCTGGAAGGTCGAGGTCCGCAACACGCGGGACGTCCTCGTCCAAGCCGAGATCCTGCGGAACTTCGATTCACCCTACTGGGACCTTGCCCGGACCGGCTCGATCGACGCCTACGAGAAGGTCGACCTCGATACCGTCAAATTCACCGTGGAACTGGCGCCGCGCTCGAAGCAGACGTTCGAGTACACGCTGACGGTTTATCAAGGCGTCCGCATCGAAGACTGGGAGAATCGTTCCCGGTAACTTCGGCGAGCGGATGTGGTGAGCAATATTCACCACGTGCGGACTATCAGGACTGTCATCCTGAGTTGACCAGCGGCGAGGCCGTGATGGTGGGACAGAACATCAACCCATCGCGTGAATTGCTCATGACGGTCATCGGTATCATCGCCGGACTTCTGCAAAAATGGACCGTAGGCCTGCTTTGGGAAGGAAGAGCCTCGTCTTGGGCTCTTCCTTCTCAAACCTGACGACTTGGCTATAGCCGACTCCCACCGTTCTCCAAGGAAATCGTGAAACCGATTTCCTTGGAGAATATAGGCCTACGGTCCATTTTTGCAGAAGTCCACGCACCCGCCATGCGCTATGGCCTCTTCGCTCGTCGCCCCCATGTTCTTAGGAGCGAAGCGGAGTCGAGGAATCTGGCTGCGAAACAGAGACTGGACGTGCCTCTGTTTCGCAGCCAGATTCCTCGACTGCGCTCGGAATGACGAAGTCATGGCTCGACTCTCCGTTTGAGGGAATCGCGCAGTATGTCCTTGGCCCACGCGTTTCCTACATCGTGGTATCGCACCACGCGTAGGTTGAGA
>CAZTGH010000233.1:0-8482 GCA_964612985.1 uncultured Pirellulales bacterium | reverse complement strand
TTCCGCCTCGTAGAAGATCAGCGGCCCATAGAGCGCCACCACCAGCCCCGCGATATGCGCGATGTCGCTGACGAGGTAGGCGCCCACTTCCTTGGCGATCTCGCCGAAAATTTCGAAGTCGATGATCCGAGGATAAGCCGTCGCACCAGAGATGATGATCTTCGGGCGGTGCTTCTTGGCCAGCTCGCGAATGGCGTCGTAATCGAGCAGCCCGGTCTCGGTATTGACCTCGTAGGGGACGGAATTATAGAACTTGCTGGTCAGCGAGACCTTCCAGCCGTGGGTAAGGTGCCCCCCGTGCGACAGCGACATCCCCATGATGGTCTCGCCCGGCTCGGTCAACGCCGCATAAGCCGCCAGATTGGCCACCGAGCCCGAATACGGCTGAACGTTCGCGTGGTCCGCCTGGAACAGCTTCTTCGCGCGATCCTGGGCCAGCTTCTCGATCAGGTCCGTCACCTGCTGGCCTTCGTAGTAGCGCTTGCCCGGATACCCCTCCGCGTACTTGTTCGTCAGACAGCTCGAACTGGCCATCATCACCGCCCGAGACACGTAGTTTTCCGACGGGATCAGTCGGATCGAGCCGCTTTGCCTGGCCTCTTCCTGGCGGATCAGCTCGTAGATCTGAGGGTCGTACTGTTCAAGAGCGGTCTGCATGCCCGTTTCTCCCTATAATGACGCGTCCGTGATGGCTCTCGACCCGGGAAGGTCGGATAACCGCAAAGCCCATCCTTATAGCACCCCCCGCCTTTTTCAACAAGCATTTATTCGTTGACAAAATCCTGCCGATCACTATCGTTGGTTAACTGCGTATCATTTGAGGTGATTGTCCACTTTGCCGCTATGCCCGAACCGGATGCTCAAGCAAAAGCGCAGGCCGAGGTCCACTTCGAACGAGCCCGCCAGGCTTCTGAGGCGGGCGACTTCGACCGTGCCATCGATGCGTATATAGAGGGCCTCCGACACGCCCCCGACACCGTCGAGGGCGGGCACATCGAACTTCGTGTCCTGGCGCTCCGCCGCGAGCAGCAGGGCGGTGCCAAGCCCGCCCCCGAAGAGGTCGAGGAGAGGCTGCGAGAAGGCGACACGCCCCTCGACAAGATGCTCAACGCCGAGTACCTTCTCGCCAAGGACCCCCAGCATCTGGCCTATGGCGAAGCCATCCTTCGTGCCGCCGTCGCCGGCCGCTACCGCGAAACCGCCAAATGGATGGCCGACCTGATGTTCCTCGCCAACAACAATGCCAGGAAGCCCTCGGCGCCGGTCTACATCCTGCTCAAGGACTCCTACGAAGCGGTGGGCCAGCTCGACCGCGCCGTTGCCGCCTGTCAACGCGCTGCCCGACTCAGGCCCGACGACCAGATCCTGATCGAGGACCTCAAACGCCTGGCCGCCAAGCTCGGGGTTTCCCCGCGAAATGGCAGCGGAGCGCCCGTCGCGGCAGCGCGTCGGCCCAAAACACGACCGCAGCGGACCCGCGTCCAGGCCGCACCCCCGCCGCAGGCCGAACAACCCACCGCACCCGAACCAGCGCCCTCGGCACCGGTCGAGTCGCCACAGCAGGGCGGTCTGGCCTACGCCCGGACGTTCTTCCAGAAGGCCCGCGATGCCGCCGAGGGCAAGAACTACGATTATGCCATCGAAATGTACCTCAATGGCCTCCAGCGGGCCCCCGACGCACTCGAAGAAGGTCACCTTCCCCTCTGCGAACTGGGCCTCCAGCGACGCGGGCGGGGGGGCAAAAAGCCCTCAGTGGTCGAACGCGTCAAGCGCCTGCGCGGCAGGACCCCCCTCGAACAGATGCTCAACGCCGAGTACCTCTTCGCCAAGGACCCCGATCACACGCCCTACGCCGAGGCCATGCTCAAGGCCGCCGTCGAGGGCGGATACCACCGCACCGCCCACTGGATCGCCAACCTGATCTTCCAGACCAACAACGCCATCGAAAAGCCCTCGCTGGCCACGTACCTCCTGCTCAAGGACTGTTACAAGGCCATGGGCCAGTACGACAAGGCGGTTGCCGCCTGCCAGCGCGCGGTCCGGATGAAGCCCGACGACAAGGAACTCGCCGACGAGTTCAAGAACCTCTCGGCCGAACTGACGATGTCCAGGGGAAGATATGGCGTCGAAGGCGACTTCCGCCAGTCGATTCGCGATCGCGAGACACAGGCCCGACTGTACTCCCAGGATCGCATGGTCAAGACCGAGGACTACCGCCTCAGCGCCGTCGAAGAGGCCCGCAAGGCATACGCCGCCGAGCCCGATCTGGCCAAGAACATCTTCAATCTCGCCGACGCCCTGGCCGACATGGAAAAAGACGAAACCGAGGACGAGGCGATCCAGTTGCTTGGCAATGCCGCCGAAAAGCACCATGATTTCCGCTTCCAGGAGCGGGCAGGCCTGCTCCGCATTCGCCAGGCCCGTCGACGCCTCCGCGCCGCCAGGAAACGGCTCAAGGCCCATCCCGACGATGTCGCCGCCCAGGCCCGCGTCCGGGAGCTCAACGAGACCCTCCATCGCATCGAGCTCGAGCACTACCGCCTCTGCGTCGAGAATTACCCCACCGATCTGTCCGCCAAGTACGAATATGCCCTCCGCCTCATCCGCAGCGAGCGGTACAATGAGGCCATCCCCCTCTTCCAGGACGCCCAGAAGGACCCCCGCAGGCGGATTTCTGCGATGGACAAGATCGGCTATTGCTTTTTCATGAAAGGCTGGTATGCTGACGCGATTGACGTCTTCTCGCGGGCCATCGACGCCTACGAGATAAAAGATGATGCCATCGCCAAGGAATTGCGGTATAATCTGGCTCGAGCCCACGAGGCGCAGGACGACAAGGACCGCGCCCTGGAGTTGTACCGCCGGATCGCCCAGCTCGATTTCGGGTACAAGGACGTCAGCGAACGAGTGGATCGCCTGCGGGCCGAACGGAAATCGCCCCGCTCCGACGGCCCCTCCGGCGCAGGATCGAGTGAACCAACCTCTCAGTAGTCTGTATAACAGTTTTTAGGACGACCAGGAGAACAACGTGGCACATTCGTTATCAGCGAAGAAGAGAGTCAGGCAGAACGCCAAGAGGCGCACCATCAACCGGGCCCGCAAGAGCCAGGTCAAGACGCAGGTCAAGCGTCTGGAAACCGCTTTGAGTGCAGGCAACGTCGATGCCGCCGCCGCCGAGTTCCAGGCAACGGTCAAGAAGCTCGACAAGGTCGCCGCCACCAGCACGATGCACAAGAAGACCGCCGCCCGCAAGAAGTCCCGTTTGGCCAAGAGGCTCAACGCCCTGAAAGCCAGGCAGGCCGGTTAGAGACGGCATCGAATCAGGCGGATCGCGTCGGTCTCGGGCGCGTGCGGACCGGATTACGCGGTAGCGAAAAAATGCCAGCACCCAGTCGCTCACGGAGTTGATTGGGTGCTGCTTTCGTTGGAGCAGCTTATGCCGAACGTGTATCGAGATCGCATTGTCAAGCTCCTCCGCCACGCCGACTACACGCCCGTAAAAGTCGGGCAACTGGCTCGGGCTCTCGGCGTCGAGTCGGATGCCTACCCCGAGTTCAAGCTCGCCTTCGACGAGCTGCGCCGCGCCGGGCATGTTATCATCGGCAGCGGTAACCTCGTGACTCTGCCTTCCATGGCCGGACAGATCGTTGGCACCTTCCGCAAGAACGTCAAGGGATTCGGGTTCGTCATCCCCCTCGAAGCCAATGCCCATGGCGATCTGTTCATCCCCCCCGATAGCACCGCCGACGCCATGACCGGAGATACCGTCCTCGCCAAGGCCACCCGCAAAGGCAAGCGAGGAGGCGAAACCCGCTACACAGGCGAAATCATCGAGGTCCTCGAACGCGCCAACAACCAGTTCGTCGGCACCCTCACCCGCCATCCCGAAGCCTGGATCGTCCAGCCCGACGGCAGCCGCTTCGTCGAACCCATCGTCGTCGAGGACGTCGCCGCCAAGGACGCCCGTGAGAAGGACAAGGTCGTCGTCGAAATCCTCTCCTATCCCACCGAGAAGTACCTCGCCCGAGGCGTGATCATCGAGGTCCTGGGCCGGGCAGGGCGGTACGAGACCGAAATTCAGGCGGTCATCCGCCAGTTCCATCTACCCGGCGCCTTCGATGAGCAGTGCGTGGAGCAGGCGCGCGAGGCCGCCGGAGCGTTCGGAGGCGAGCCCGGCGCAGAACGCGAGGACATCAGCGACAAGATGATCCTCACCATCGACCCGCCCGACGCCAAGGACTTCGACGACGCCATCAGCCTCGAGACCGACGCCGAAGGCAACTCGGTGCTCGGCGTGCATATCGCCGACGTCAGCCATTTCATCCCCGCCGGCTCCCCCCTCGACGAAGAAGCCCGGATGCGTGGCAACAGCATCTATCTGCCCGGCAAAACGATCCCCATGCTGCCCGAGATCCTCAGCAACGGCATTTGCAGCCTCCAGCCCGATCAGCCCCGCTTCGCCAAGAGCGTCTACATCACCTACGACGACAGGGCCAGGATCGTATCCCGCCGTTTCGCCAACAGCATCATCCGCTCCAAGGCCCGCCTGACCTACGAGCTGGCCGACCGGATTCTCAAAGGCCACACCAAGGGCGCCAAACGCCAGGTCATCCAACTGCTGAGCGGGATGGAGGCCCTTGCCCGCCGGATCGAGAAACGCCGGATCCAAGATGGCATGCTCCGTCTCGATCTACCCGAGCCCGAGCTCGACTTCGATGAATCGGGCCAGGTCGTCGACGCCCACCCCGCCGACACCAGTTACCCGCATACGATCATCGAGATGTTCATGGTCGAGGCCAATGAAGCCGTCGCCTCGCTGCTCGACCGCCTGGATCTGCCTTTCATGCGGCGTATCCACCCCGAGCCCGACGCCCTGAGCCTCAAGAATCTTTCCAAGCTCCTCCGCGCCATGGGCTTCCCGCTGCCCCGCAATCCCGACCGCACCGCCGTCCAGGCCCTGCTCGATTCCGTCAAAGACGCCGAGCGCTCCCTCGCGGTGAACCTCGTCGTGCTCCGAAGCTTCGAAAAGGCCCAGTACGCACCCCTGCACATCGGCCATTACGCCTTGGCCTCCACGCACTACTGCCACTTCACCAGCCCCATCCGCCGCTACGCCGACCTGCTCGTCCACCGCCAGTTACAGTTCTACCTCCAGGACCGCACCGATACCGCCAAACAGATCGTCGCAGGCCAGGACCTCGCCGGCATCGGCAAGCATATCACCTTCACCGAGCAGAGGGCCGAGGACGCCGAGCGCGACCTCATCGCGGTGCTCACGCTGCAAATGCTCAGTAAGCGGATCGGCGAAGAGCTCGATTGCGTCGTCACTGGACTGACCGGCTTTGGCCTCTTCGTCCAGTCCCGCAAATTCGGCATCGAAGGGCTCATCAAGCTCGAAGACCTGGGCCCCGACAAGTGGCAGTTCAACAAGGCCGCCCAGTGCATGCTCGGTGAACGCTCCGGCCAGGAAGTCCACCTGGGCCAGCCCATGCACGTCCGCATCGTTTCCGTCAACGTCCCGGGACGCCAGTTGAACCTCGCACCCGTCACACCCCTGGGCGAAGGCCGAATTAAATCACCCCGCGAACCCAAGCGAAAGCCTCGCCGCAACGCCCGCAAAGCCACCCAAAAGCCTCAGGCTCGCAAGAAAAGACACAAATAGCAGCGCCGTCGCCCTCACGCCTCGCTCTGACTGCCGATCGGAACCACAACGATGGCTCTCTTGGGCCTCACCGGGCAAACCGCCTCGCAAGCCCCGCAGCCCGTGCATTTCTCCGGGTCGATCCGCGGCGCCAGCGTGTACTCCTCCTCCGACCACTCGTAGCGAATCGCCCCGTGCGGACACCACCGCCGGCACTCGCTGCATTCTCGGCTCTCCGCCAGCAGGCACAGACTCATATCGACCCTCGGCAGCCCGATCGGCTTGCTGCCCTTGCCCTCCGCCGACAGCCTCCCCAGAGCCCCGCTGGGACACACATACATGCACTTGACGCACTCGACCAGGCAGTATTTCTCCTCGAACCGCACCACCGGTGTCAGCAGGCTCGCCAACCCGTACTGCCCCAGCGCAGGCTCGATAATCTGCGTCGGACACGCCCGGATGCAATTGCCGCACCGTACGCACACGCCGAGAAAACCAGGCTCCTCGATCGCGCCGGGCGGACGCAAGGCCCTCGGTCGCGAGCCAAGCGCGAACTTGGCTGCCGCCGCACCCGCAACTCCCACGCCCAGCAGCGTCCGCCTCGCCAGCGGCACATTCCACCGTTGCGCCGCAGGCTCCTCCCTGCGCCGCCGAAAGCGCCTCAGCCCCGCCAGCAGGTCCTGGAACGCCCCCAGTGGACAAATCCGACTGCACCAGACATAGGGCCAAACGAAGCTCACCCCCAGCACCAGCAGCAGGGGGATCGCTGCAAACCAGCTCTCGGGTCGCGAGAACACGCCCATCGCCCCCGAAAACATCGCCAGCGGGTCCAGCCACAGCAGCAGCGGAAGGCCCACTGCCGCACTCGCCAGCGTCAGCAGCACGATCCAGCGCCCCGCCGAAGACCCCTTCGCCGCCTTCCGCCCGCACCGCTTTCCGAGCGCGCTGATCCCGTCCGCACAGAATCCCACCGGGCAGAGCCATCGGCACAACCACCGCCGCCGAAACACCACGACCAGCCCGATCGCCAACCCCAAGACAGCCATGCCGACAAACGCACGCGTCGCGACGGTAGAGGTCACCGCCACGAACGGGCTCAGCGCCGCAATCACGATCGCCGGAAGCCTGCCTCTGCCCGCCAGCAGCAAGAGAACCACCGCTGCCAGCAGCGATCCGCGCACGTACGACGCGACAGGCCGCCGCGCCGTTCGTCTCGTCTCCGTCTGCTCCTTGGACCTGGCGGCGCCGCTCACCCGAGATATGCCTCCTGCTGACGCAGAATCTTCTGCACCTTGGCGATCTCCACCTCGCGCGGCAGACAGCGATCCTGCACCGCCACCGCCGCCGCCACACCCGCCGCATGCCCCGTCACGAAGCAGTTCGGCACCAGCCGCACCAGGTCCGCCATCCCCATGTCGACGCTGATGCACCGCCCCGACGCCAGCACGTTATTCACCGTCGTCGGCACCAGCGCCCCATACGGAATCTGCCATTCCCCGTGCGTCGCCCCCGACGAGCCGCCCACGCCCACCACATCCGCAAACTGCGTCGCGTTGCTGAGGTCGTCCAGCCGGACCCGGTTCAGCCCGTTCAGCACCCGCGTGATCCGCACCCCAAGCTGCGGCGCCGTCTCCACCAGGTACACCTTCTCATACCCCGGCGTCTGCCGCGTCCGCTGCACGTTCTTCCAGATGAATTTGCGATGGTTCATCTCCATCCGCGTCAGCGTCGCAATATCGAGCCCATCCACCTCTGGCCCCGTCAGGTTCACCCAGTTCACCCCCGGCGCCGGAGTCGCCAGCCCCAGGTGCCTCGGCTTCGCCGCCCCCTTGGCCTTCTCCGCATCCACCTCGTCCAGGTTGCCGATCCGCGAGACCAGCCCCACGTTGTGCGACCGGTGCTCGAATTCCGCGCCCGCCGCCGCAAACAGATCCCCGTCCCCCGTCGCATCCACCACCACCTTCGCCAGGATCGCCTGCCGCCCCGACTTGCTCTCGAACACCACCCCGCGCACCGTGTTGCCGCTCACGATCGCATCGACCCCCCAGCAATGCAAAAACACATCGACGCCCGCTTCGTCGATCATCTCGACCATCATGTACTTGGCCGCCTCCGCATCCACCGTCGGATTCACGCCGGGCCGCCGATTGATGATCGCCCCCTCCAGCTTGTCCAGCCGCCGCATCATCTCCTCCCCGATCCCTTGGCAGACCTGCTTGCCGCCTTTCACGATATGCCCGATGATCAGCACCACCAGCCCGCCCGTCCAGAGCCCGCCGAAATGCCCGTACCGCTCGACCAGCGTCACCTTCGCGCCCGCCCGCTGGGCCGCGATCGCCGCCGCCACGCCCGCCGAGCCGCCCCCGACCACCAGCACGTCCGTCTCATGCAGAATCGGCAGCTCCCGCCGGGGCTGGATCACCTTCCCGTCGACGATCGTCGCCGCCGTCTGCGTATCCTGCACCTTGTGCCCGTCGATGACCGAACTCTGAAACCCGCTCGATTCACCAACCCCCTGGGCGCCCGCCGGCCGCGTCGTTGTCAGCCCCAGTCCCGCACTCAAGCCGGACAACCCCAGCGTCCGCAGACACGCCCGTCGATCCATACGCTCGTTCATGAAGGTTCTCCTCTTTCCGATGGGTTCAGCTTGGCCGGTTCGTCAGATCATGCCCCTGTGATACCCCAATCCCCCCGCATCGGCAATCCCAATTCCCCACTGCTAGGTGGGTGCCTGCGCCGAGCCCCGCCTGCCCCTGTTCATAGTGGCGTCGTAAGACGCTCCTTCGCGTCCTCCCTCCCTTTCCATGCTGCTGGCCCAAAGCGACAAATGCCGGGGGTCTG
>CAZTGH010000232.1:5464-8483 GCA_964612985.1 uncultured Pirellulales bacterium | reverse complement strand
CCTGCACCAGACGCTGGCGAGATAACAGCGACAGCCTCCACTTCTGACCCTATTGTACCATCTTAACACGCCGCGAGCAACGACCGGAAGGTTGCCAAGGGGCGGGTGGTTCGCTATGATGGCGCGGATGTCGAAGAAGGAAAAGAAGGGGTTTGACAATCCGGCGGCGGTCAATAAGAAGGCCTACCGCGATTACGAGCTGGTCGAGAAGTTCGAGGCGGGCCTCTCGCTGACCGGCAGCGAGGTCAAGTCGCTGCGCAGCTCGGCAGCCGACCTGAGCGGCTCCTACGCCCGGTTCGAGCGGGGCGAGTGCTGGCTCGTCGGCGCCAAGATCGCCCCCTACGCGATGGCCCGCGACGGGGGCCACGACCCGACCCGCAAGCGCAAGCTGCTGCTGCACAAGGCCGAGCTGCACCGCATCTCGGTCAAGCTGGAGCAAAGGGGCTTCACCCTGGTGCCCCTGCGGATGTACTTTAACAGCCGGGGTCTGGCCAAGGTCGAGCTGGCCCTGGCCCAGGGCAAACGCCAATATGACAAACGGGCGACCATCGCCGAACGCAGTCAGAAACGCGACGTGGCTCGCGAATTGAAGAAATACCGAAGACGATAGATGGAATTGAGGGGTGGGCGCCGCCCACCGAGCATTCAACGTGCGAACTGTGAGAGGTGGGCACGCCCCACCCGACCTGAGCGAGGTGAATCGGTATGGCAGACGAACAGAAATCCGAGAAGAAGCTGATCATCGACGAAGACTGGAAGAAGCAGGCCCAGCAGGAAAAAGAGCTCCTGGCCGCCAAGGAAAAAGAAGAAAAGCAGAAGCAGAAGCCCTCACAGGAAGAGGAAGCCGAGAGACCTTCCGGTCCGCTGCCTCCGGGCGACCTGGCCAGCCTGATCAACATGCTCACGACCCAGGCATTGTTCGCGATGGGCGTCTTGCGCGTCCAGGGCCAGGAGGAGCGCGAACCCGACCTGGAGATGGCGCGCTACAACATCGACATGCTTGAGACGCTCGAGGAGAAGACCAGGGGCAATCTGACGCCCGAAGAGGCGCAGCTCCTCAAGAACACACTCAGCGAGTTGCGCATGGGCTACGTCCAGATCGCCCACCACGGCGCCCCGCCCGCGCAGGGCGCACAATGATCCAAGGGTGGGGCGAGTCGTCATTCGCCCCTGTTTTGTGCCACAGCGGGGCCTGCAACCGAATCGCAGGCCCCTCGCAGACAGGAAACCAGTACATTGGCGAATATCCTGGACCAGATTGTTGCCGACAAGCGCCGCCAGGTGCAGGCCTCGAAGACCGACGTCAGCCTGGAACAGCTCAAGGAGCAGATCGTCGGCAAGCCCAAGTGCCGCAACTTCTACCAGGCGGTCACCAAGCCCCATCCGCGGGGGCTCAATGTGATCGCCGAGGTCAAGAAAGCTTCCCCGTCGGCCGGGTTGATCCGCGCCGACTTCGATCCCATCGAGATCGCCCGGACCTATGAGCGGTGCGGCGCCGACGCGATCAGCGTGCTGACCGACGAGAAGTATTTCCAGGGCCGACTCGAATATCTCCGGCAGGTTAAGGACGCGGTCGGCGTGCCCGTCCTGCGCAAAGACTTCATCATCGATCTCTGGCAGGTGTACGAATCCCGCGCCGCCGGCGCCGATGCGATTCTGCTGATCGCCGACGTTCTGCCGCCCGGCGAGCTGATGGACCTGATGATCGCCGCTACGGAGCTGTCTCTGAGCGTGCTGCTGGAGGTCCACCAGGCCGACACCCTCCTGCGCGTCCGCAGCCTGATCGGCTTTCCCGCCAGACGCTACAGCGTCCTGGGCATCAACAACCGCGACCTGACCACCATGACGGTCGATATCCACAACACCAGCCGGCTCAAGGACATGCTCGACGACGACGCGCTCGTGGTCGCCGAGAGCGGCATCAAGACACGAGACGACGTCGAGAAACTCATCGGCGTCGGCGTCCGCGCCGTCCTCATCGGCCAAACCCTGTGCGAACACCCCGATATCGGCGCCAAATTCACCGAACTGTTCGGCTGATCGCACTCAGAAAATGAGTAAACCCACTAGCCCGGCGCCGAAGATCACGACGAGCGGATGGATCCGCCGTTCGAACAGCACCAGCATGAGGAAGGCCGCCACCGCGATGCCCAGCTCGGGCACTCCCAGGACGACCCCTCGCCCATAGGACCAGACCGCGAAGAGCAACAGACTCAAAACGCCCGTTCGCACCCCCACGCGAAAACGGCGGATCGACTCGCGCGGACCGGTGCGACCGAGAACGTGGGACAACACGATGAGGATCGTCACTGATGGCAGAACAACAGCGGTGGTGGCCACCAGCGCACCGCCCACACCCGCCACCCGATAGCCGACGAACGTCGCGGCGTTGATCGCGATCGGGCCGGGCGTCATCTGCGCGATCGCCACAATCCTGCCCATCTCCTCTGGAGTCAGCCAGTCATGGTCCTCCGTTACCTCATGCTGGATCAGAGGAACCGTGACCAACCCGCCTCCATAGGCGCCGATCCCGATGAGACAGAAACTGATGAACAGCGATGATAGCGTTTGCATCATATCGTTCTCTGAGATCCCGACCGTCCGCCCGAAAGCGAAACCAACCGTTCTACGGTTCTTCACCGTCGTCGGCGCCCGACGAGTCGCCTCGGCCCTGAAGGAAATAGCTCAACCCCGCCGCACCGGCCACCGCCCAGATCGGGTGAAGGCCCGACAGCAGGATGCCCAGCCCCAGCACGCAGGCCAGAGCGGTGTGCCAGTCCCGTGGCACTCTGCGGGCAAAAGTATACGTGGCGAAGGCGATCTGTCCGCTGACCGCAATCGCACAGCCCTTCAAGAACACCGCCACCGTCGGATGTTCGAAATGGGGCAGCGCAAACCAGACGATCAGGAGGATCACCATGAAGGACGGGCAGATCGTTCCCAACACCGCCGATGCCGCGCCCCAAAGCCCGCCGAACCGTCGCCCCTGCAGAAAGGCCATGTTCACCGCAATCGCGCC
>CAZTGH010000232.1:0-5454 GCA_964612985.1 uncultured Pirellulales bacterium | reverse complement strand
TGGACAAAACCGAAACAAAATCATCCTCGTTGAGCCATCGACGTCTGAGAACGAGTTCATACCTCATCACCGCCACCATCGCTACGCCGCCGCCGAAGGTCAGCAGACCGATCCGAAAAAACGTCCAAAAGAGACGGGCCCGGGAAACTCGCGGCTCTGCGCCACACATCGCAAACTCCACTTCTTCCTTGCCAATTCCGGGGGACCGGTGGGTTCGTCGATCCCTTCTGAAACGGACCGAAATCCACACCGCTCGTAGAACCCCACCGTTCGTCACCCTTTCTTCTGGATCTTGGCCCAGGTGTCGCGCAGGCCGACGGTGCGATTGAAGACGACCTTCTCGTCGGTGGTGTCGGGATCGACGCAGAAGTAGCCGAGCCGTTCGAACTGGAAACGATCCAGCGGCTTGGCCCTGGCCAGCGAAGGCTCGACGTAGCAGTCGGTCAGCGTCTCCAGCGAGTTCGGGTTCAGGTTCGCCGTGAAGTCCTGCCCCTCTTCCACGTCGTCGGGGTCTTCCTTGCTGAAGAGGTTTTCATAGAGCCGGACTTCGGCTCTCAGTGCGTGCTGGGCCGAGACCCAGTGCAGCGTCGCCTTGACCTTGCGGCCGTCGGGAGCATCGCCGCCGCGGGTGGCGGGGTCGTAGGTGCAGTGCAACTCGACCACGTTGCCCAGGCTGTCCTTGACCACGTCGGTACAGGTGATGAAATACGCATAGCGCAGGCGCACCTCGCGACCGGGGGCCAGCCGGAAGAACTTCTTCGGAGGCTCCTCCAGGAAGTCGTCCTGCTCGATGTACAGCTCCCGCGAAAACGGCACCTGTCGCGTGCCGGCCGACGCATCCTCCGGATTGTTGATCGCCTCCAGCTCTTCTTCCTGGTCCTCCGGATAGTTGTCGATCACGACCTTCAGAGGTCGCAGCACCGCCATCACCCGCGCCGAGGTCTTGTTCAGGTCTTCCCGCAGGCAGTGGTCGAGCAGGGCGATATCCACGGTGCTGTTGAACTTGTTGACGCCGATCCGCCGGCAGAAGCTGCGAATCGCCTCGGCCGAATAGCCCCGACGTCGCATCCCTGAGATCGTGGGCATGCGCGGGTCGTCCCATCCGTGGACGAACTTCTCCTTGACGAGCCTCAGCAGCTTGCGCTTGCTCATGACCGTGTACGTCATGTTCAGGCGGGCGAACTCGATCTGCTGCGGATGGTGGATCTTCTTGCCCCAGGGGCCTGAGCCGTCGTCGGTCCGCCCCTCGTTCACCGCGTCGATGAACCAGTCGTACAGCGGGCGGTGGTTCTCGAATTCGAGCGTGCAGATCGAATGCGTGATCCCCTCGATCGAATCCTCGAACCCATGCGCCCAGTCGTACATCGGGTAAATGCACCACCGGTCGCCCTGACGGTGATGTCGCTCGTGGACGATGCGGTACATGATCGGGTCGCGCATGTTCACGTTGGGATGGGCCATGTCGATCTTGGCCCGCAGCGTGTGTGAGCCATCGGGAAATTCGCCTTTGCGCATCCGCTCGAAGAGTTCGAGGTTCTCGTCGACCGAGCGCTCGCGATAGGGACTATCCTTACCGGGCTGGGTGAGCGTGCCGCGATATTCGCGCGTCTGCTCGGCGTTCAGATCGCAGACGTAGGCCTTGCCCTTCCTGATCAGTTCGACCGCCCATTCGTACATCTGCTGGAAGTAGTCCGAGCCGTAGAAGAGCCGATCGTCCCACTCGGCGCCGAGCCAGCGAACGTCCTCGATGATCGAATCGACGTACTCCTGCTCCTCTTTCTCGGGGTTGGTATCGTCGAACCTGAGGTTGAACCTGCCTCCGAACTCGGCGGCGATTCCATAGTTGAGGTTGATGCTCTTGGCGTGCCCGATGTGGAGGTAGCCATTGGGCTCCGGCGGGAACCGCGTGCACACCGCCCCGTTCCACTTGCCCGTCTTCAGGTCCTCGGCCACCATCTGCCGGATGAAATCCAGCTTGCGCTCCTCGCCCTCAGCACCCTCGGCGCCGGGACCGTTGCCCACTGCGTCTTTCTCGTCTGTCATAAGTCCAATCGCTCAAAACACTTGGGATATCGTAGTCCACCGACCGACCCGCGTACCACCGATCCATGCCGCTGGCGAAACAAAGCCCGAACCGTCAACAATCCTACAGACCTACCCCGCTCCTGTCCACCCCTACTGCTTCGCCCGCGATGACAAATGGAGCCGGAAGACACAAGGTGGCAGACAGCAGGAGCGTCCTGGAACAGGGAGGAGACGATCCAAGCGGTTGAATTCGGGCGGCCTCTGGTGGTACACCCTGATTCTGATCTCTTTACAGAGCGTCGGGAGACGTGTCCCTTGCTGTACCGGACGGAGAACTCCCGTTCGACGACGCGAGCGCCCCGGGCACAGATCCAGGCCTCTCCACGAAAGCCGTAGGCTTCCGCTCCATGGCAGAGGAAATCCGCTATCAGACGTTTCTGTGCGCCGTCAGTCGGGCTGCGAGATCTGTGGGTCGGCTATCGCGACGCGCGTGCCGCACGGCGCCGATTCATGTATTCCGCAAGGCGATAGGCGACCCCACGCAATCTCAAGAGATCGACGGCACGAAACCCACGCCGATATCCAAGAGTCTCTTGGGCTTCGTCACGGACACCACTTCCACAACCTGGTTCAACTGGTTGTATTGACTCGTGGGCATACAGAACTCCTCAAATCCGACGTCATCCGATTCCGTCGCACCTGCTTCCTCCTGGGACCTATCCTTTTACGCCCGCCTCAGGTCTACACCGACGGTTCGGACCTGTCTGCGATCGGGCTCAGCTTCCGCTGTTTGACTCGAAGAACAAGGTCATCATAGCCGAAGCGCGTCGAGAATACAAACGGGACTTGGACCAGACCACTTCGCGGCAGCGTTGCCCCCGGTTAGCCAGGACTGGTGTGGGCGAAGACGTTGAATTGCCACCACACCCGAACACTCCACATCACAAGTCGAGCATCATACCGCAGTCCTTTGCCGCCTCGAGCCTATCCGCCTTGTATGCGCACGAGAATTTCTTTGCCCTGTGGACGGATTCGTCTGGTAGGATGGTGGGTCACAAGCTGCAACCTTCTCTCATGAGGTCGAAGATGGGATTGAAAGCGAGTTTGCCGCGATTCGGCGCTGCGGTTCTGATCTGGACGGTGCTCTGCCTGGCCCATGCCGCGACTGGCATGGTGGCAGAAGATGTGAGTTTGCCGGACGGTACCGTGGTCAAGCGGGTTCTGGATCAGCATAGCGGCGGGGACAACCTGCTCGAACCTGATGCCTGGCGGTCTTGGCGGGAGGGCTTCGAACGAGCCGATGGCGTCTTCGTCTGCGACAACGGCAGCGATTCGCAGGTTCAGCGGGGCGCTTCGCAGACGGTGGTGCTGGACCAGGCCCGACCGGAGCCGCTGGTGGCGACCGCCTGGAGCAAGGCGGAGGAGGTCGGGGGAAGTCGGGACAATAACTATGCCCTGTACCTCGATCTGACCTATCAGGATGGCACGCCCCTGTGGGGGCAGGTGGCCAGCTTCCGCGTCGGTTCGCACGACTGGCAGAAGGCCCAGGTGACGATCTTCCCGGAGAAACCTGTCCGGTCCGTGGCGTTCCACATGCTGCTGCGGGGCCATACCGGCAAGGCGCTGTTCCGCGATCCGCAATTGCGCGTGGTCCGCGCCCCCGCCGGCACCTGCCTGTTCGACGGCGTCGCGGTGACGACCGAAGGGAATCCAGCGGCAGGCTTCCAGGTTCGCGATGTCGCGGCCGACAGCGATTTTGTCGCCATCGAAGGCACCGCGCTCGATCTGACGCTCGACTGCGAGAAGATGGAGACCGACGGCGCGACATTCTTCGACGTCACGCTCGCCGACACGAGCGGCAAGGACCGAGCCGTGACGCTGGTCTACGCAATTCGCGTCGACCGGGCGCAATGCCGATGGTTCCAGGACCCGCGCCGGACAGTGGACGTCGAGGAAGGCCGTGAGTATCTCAACGCCAATCGTTTTTCCGCCGGAGCCAACGGGCAGCTTTCCCGCTATCCCTTCGCCGCGGTCGCCAACGACCATCAAGCGATGGCGCTGGGCATCGACATGAAGCATCCCGCGTTCTTCCGCGTCGGCTACAATGCCGCCACCGAAGAGCTGTTCCTCGCCTGCGATCTCGGCCTGACGCCCGAGAAACCCTCGGCCCGCATGCGGTTGTGCGCGTTCGATTTCGACCGGGACTGGGAATTTCGCGGCGCCCTGGACCGGTACTACGCGCTGTTTCCAGAGGCCTTCGAACGCCGAGTCGCCGAGCAGGGGCTGTGGATGCCGTTTGCCAAGATCAGCGAGGTCGAGGGCTGGGAGGATTTCGGCTTCCGGATCAAGGAAGGCACCAACGAAACCGCCTGGGACGATGCGCACGGGATCCTCACGTTCCGCTACACCGAGCCGATGACGTGGTGGATGCGGATGCCCAAGGAAATGCCCCGTACGCCCCAGGCGGCGCTCGCTTACGCGCGGCAACTGGCCGAGGAGAAGCGCGAACGGCAGGCCCTGGCCTTCCTGACCAGTGGCTTCCACGACGAGACAGGCCAGTTCCCCGCCAGGCTATTGGACACCCCCTGGTGCGACGGCGCCGTCTGGAGCATCAATTCGATGCCCAACATCGAAGGCGAGATCACCGATTTCAAGAACAAGTGGAACGAAGAACTGAGGAACAGCCTCTACGGACCCCAGCGCCAGGCCGATCTGGATGGTGAGTATATCGACTCCTCCGAGGGCTATGTCACAAACGAGTTGGATTTCCGCCGGGAGCACTTCGCCGCCAGCAGGACCCCGCTGACATTCTCGCTCGACAACCGCCAGCCCGCCATCTTCCGAGGCCTGATCGTCTTCGAATACGCCCGAGCCCTGGCAGACGACGTGCACGCGATGGGCAAGTTCATGATGGCCAATTCCACCCCGAGCCGGCTCTGCTGGCTGGCGGGGCAACTGGACGTCATGGGCAACGAGACCGACTGGAACCCGGGCGGGCAATGGCGACCGATGTCCGACGCCGACCTGCTCTTCCGGCGTGCGATGTGCAAGGGCAAACCGTTCTGCTTCCTGATGAACACGCGATTCGAGGACTTCTCGCACGAGCTGGTCGAGCGGTACATGAAGCGGTGCCTCGCCTATGGGATGTTCCCCGGGTTCTTCAGCCACAACGCCTCGCAAGGCCACTACTTCACCCGCCCCGAACTGTACAACCGCGATCGCGACCTGTTCCTGAGATACGTGCCGCTGTGCAAGAAGGTCGCCGAAGCGGGCTGGGAACCGATCACACGGGCCAAAGCCAACGGCAAACAGATCTACGTCGAACGGTTCGGCGAACAATACCTGACCGTCTTCAACGACAGCGACCAGCACCGCATCGCAAAGATCACCCTGGAGGCCGACCGCCCCAGCACCAGCCGCGAGTTGGTC
>CAZTGH010000231.1:0-8510 GCA_964612985.1 uncultured Pirellulales bacterium | reverse complement strand
CGACGCGATGCCCAGGCAGTTGCCCCTCTGGCGCAGATGCTCATGGCCGGCCAGGTGGCTCCGGAGGCCATGGGCGCCGCCATGAGGGCACTGGGCCAGATTGGCACCGTCACTGCTGCCGAAGTGCTCACCGCCAGCCTGGACCACGCTCCGCCCGAGGGCCTGGTCGAAGTGTACGAAGGCCTGTTCCGCTGCGCCGAGGCGCTGGCTGCTGAAGGCCAGCGCGACGAAGCGGCGGCGATCTACGAACGATTGCGCGCAGTGAAGGAGCCGCACCAGGTTCGGACCGCCGCCTTGCGCGGCGCCATCCTGACGCGCCGTGGCAGAGAACGTGCAGCGCTGATTCGTGAGGCTCTGCGCAGCGAAGATTATGTCCAGTTTGCGGCCGCCTGCCAGACCGCTCTGGACCTGCCGGCCTCGGGAATCACGCGGGCGCTGACCGAGTCGTTGCCGCAGTTGCCCGCCGACAACCGGATCCTGGTGATCCAGACGCTGGGCAAGCGGGGCGACGCCGCATCGCTGCCGGCGCTGTTCGAAGCCGCCAAGAGCGGACCCCAGCCGGTTCGCATCGCCGCCATCAAGGCCATACCGGAAATCGGCGATGCCTCCGCGGTGCCGGTCCTGGTGGAACTGATGGCAGACGGCGCTCGTCCGGTCTCCCAGGCGGCACAGGAGAGCTTGGCCTCTCTGCCCGGGGCGGGCGCGGACGAGGCGGTGATGACGATGTTCGACAGTCGTGACACGGACCAGCGTCTGGCGGCGCTGGAATTGATGGGTCGCCGTCGCATGACACAGGCAGTGCCGACTTTGCTGAAGGCCGCCGGCAAAGCCGATGGAAAGGTTCGCCCCGCGGCGATCAAAATGGCCGGTGAACTGGGCAGTCCGGATCAGTTGCCGTCGCTGTTGAATCTGCTCGAGGCCTTCGAGGCCTCCCAGGACCTCGAAGCGGCCCGACAGGCGCTGAGCAATCTCTCCGGCAAGACCGACGAAACCCAGACGACGAGCGAATTGCTGATCGCCCGGCTCGACGACGCCAGCCCCGCCCAGAAGATTGTCCTGCTTCGTGTGCTCAGTGGAGTGGGCGGTCCGACGGCCCTGAAGGCGGTGCGGGAAGCGGTCGAGGATTCCAACGAGGAAGTGCATACCGGCGCCATTCGAGCGTTGGGCACGTGGAAGACGCCGGATGCCGCCACCGACCTGCTGGCGCTGGCCAAGACCGCCGATAATGCGAACGACAAGATGCTGTGCCTGCGGTCTTATCTTGGGTTTGCCGCGCGGCGCGACCTGCCGCCCGAAAGGCGCCTGGCCATGTGCCGCGAAGCGGTCGAGCTGGTGCAGCGGGCCGACGAAAAGAAGCTGCTGGTCGGCACCCTGGGCGGGATCGAATCGATCGATGCCCTGGAGCTGATCGAGCCGTATCTGACTGATTCGGATGCCAAGCAGGAGGCGGTGGTTGCCTCGCTGGGCATCGCCGACCGCCTGCTGAGCCGCCGCAACGCGAATGAATACGCCGCAAAGCTGATTGAGCCACTGGAGAAGGTGGCCCAGGCCGCTCCCAGCGACAACCTGGCCGAGCGAGCCAGGAATCTGCTGGGCCAGGCCCGAAGCAAAGCCGGCCGCTAGACGATTGACGCATGTCCGCTCGGAGGGAGGCCCTGCGAAGCCTCCCTCCGATTCTTGCCCCTGCGCTCCTCGAGTTTTCCCCTCATCGACAGTGAGTCCCTTCTGTTGTCCCTGGGGACAGGCATGTCCGCGATGGATGTCAGAATGGGACCTATGGAAAAAGAGGGTTGTTTTTGAGGGCTCTATGTGGTACTACATAAGTAGATTCGGATAGGCATGATGTCAGGCCCAGTGATGTTCTCCTAACTGGTGAGTTTGTAATGACAAGCACACACCTTGCCTGCCTCGCACCGGCAGCGCCGGTTTGCGACAGGTGAGCACACGAGGGTGATTTCAAGTGCTTTCCGGCATATCGAATGCGATAGAGTCTGTCTATGCGCGGAAAGGAGGTAAAGCGAGCGGTTTCTCGCTGCGGCTGCGTTGGTGGGAAACAAACCTGAACAGACTGCCGGGAATCCGGCGATGTGATTCGCAGGCATCGCCTGCCGGCTGCGGACAGATCCCATTTCGATGCATGGCCGGGAGGAGTTTTGTCTCAGTTTTTTCGGTTAAGAGAAGGAGCAACAAGATGAGAAAGCTGGCGTTAGTACTTGCCATTGCCCTGGCGTTGAGCACGACGGCGATGGCGGCCGAGATCGCAATCTTCACGCAGGCCGGCTGGTGGCCGCAGGGCACCGCCGACCAGGAGATGCAGGACGTGGTGGATAATGTCACCGGCGCGCCCGTTGAGGTGTTTACCCCGACCGACCTCGACGCGTTGGCTGATTGGGTAGACGCCCATACCGGTGACGGGGCCGCCGACCTGCTGATCCTCTGCGGAATGTTCCCGGACAGCATCTATCCGGCGGGCAACGCCGAGCCCGATGGATCGTTGGCCGAGCTGTTCCTCGACGATGGCAACACCATCATCAATACGGGCGACTATATCTTCTACGTGGGGACGGGGGGCAACAACGACGCCGGCGGTCTCGAGAACATGATGGATCTGCCCGGTATTGGCATGTGGGGCGACGACGCGCTGCCCTGTGTTCCCACCGCCGAGGGCGAGCAGTTCACGCCGTCCCTGGAAACGATCCCCAGCACCCGCCCGTTCTTCTTTGACCAGCTCACCGGCGACTGGTATCCCGAACTGATTCTCGCCCAGAGCGAAGATGGGACCCGGGGGGACCCGGTGATCGTCCGCAACTCGGCGACCGGCGGTCGCATCGGTATCTTCTTTCAGGTGGCCGATGTGCTCACCGATCTGCGCGGTGAGGTCATCAGTGAGTGGATCAACAACTGGTATCTGCCCACCGTCGCTACCGCTCAGAAGAGCACGAATCCGGTCCCGGAAGGCGGCTCCATGGACGTTCCGCGTGACGTGGTGCTGAGCTGGACGGCCGGTCCGGATGCGGTCACGCACGATGTGTACTTTGGCGACACCTTCGCCGACGTCAATGCGGCCACGCGGAGCAATCCGATGGACGTGCTCGTCAGCCAGGGTCAGGCCGGCACCACGTTCGACCCGGCCGGCATCCTCGAGTTCGAGAAGACCTACTATTGGCGCGTCGATGAGGTCAACGGCGCTCCCGACAACACCATTTTCAAGGGCGACGTCTGGAGCTTCACCACCGAGCCGTTCAGCTATGCGGTTCAGAACATCGTCGCCACCAGCAGCGTCGTCTCGGAAGAAGGCCAGGGACCGGAGAACACCGTCAACGGTTCCGGCCTCAACGCCGACGACGAGCATTCCACCGAGAGCGATGCCATGTGGCTCGCCCTGCCGGGCGAAGGGGAGACCGCCTCGATTCAGTACGAGTTCGACCGTATCTATAAACTCCACGAGATGCTCGTGTGGAACTACAACGTCCAGTTTGAATTGATCCTCGGTTTCGGGGCTAAGGACGTGACAGTGGAATACTCCGAGGACGGCGCCGAGTGGACCGTCCTGGGCGACGTGCAGTTCAACCAGGGCACCGCCAAGCCGACCTATGCAGCCAACACGACCGTCGATTTCGCCGGCGCTGCGGCCAAGTTTGTCCGCCTGACCGTCAACAGTGGCTACGGCGCGCTGCCGCAGTACGGGCTCAGCGAGGTCCGCTTCATGTACATCCCGGTCGAGGCTCGCGAGCCGCAACCGGAGGATGGCGCGGTGGACGTCAGCGTCGACAGCACGCTGGTTTGGAGAGCGGGTCGCGACGCCGTCTCGCACGAAGTGCATCTTGGCACCGATGCCGAGGCCCTGCCTCTGGTCGATGCCGTCGATGGGACCAGCTATGCGCCAGGCGAACTGAATCTGGAGACCACGTACTACTGGCAGATCGACGCCATCCAGGAGACCGAATCCTGGATCAGTCCCGTCTGGAGTTTCACCACGCAGGAATACCTCGTGGTCGATGACTTCGAAAGCTACAACGACGACGTCGATGCCGGCACGACCATCTTTGATACATGGCTCGACGGTTGGGTCAACGAAACCGGTTCGACCGTGGGCTACTTCCAGGCGCCGTTTGCCGAGAGGACCATCGTCCACAGCGGGCGCCAGTCGATGCCGTTGACCTACGACAACACGAGCGTTGCCACATCGGAGACCGATATCGAACTGGACGCCGACTGGTCGACCAATGGCATCGAGAGCCTGTCGCTGTACTTCTACGGCGCCGAGGGCAACACGGGGCAGCTCTATGCCAAGATCAACGACACGCGGATCGACTACGACGGTCCGGCCATCAACCTGGTCCGTCCGTCGTGGCAACTGTGGAGCATTGATCTGTCGGCGATTGGCGACGTGAGCGACATCCGCTCGCTGACGATCGGCATCGACGGCGCCGGCGCCACGGGCATCCTGTACATCGACGATGTCCGTCTGTACCCTGAGGTGCTCGACTACAGCTCGCCTGACGTGACCGGCGCCGGTGATACGGTGCAGGGCGTGCCGAACGACGGCGACTGGCCTGCGGCCGAAACGCCCGACCGGATGATCGACGACGACGTCGACACGAAGTTCCTGCACTTCAAGGGCGCTGCGGAACCGAGCGGAATTCAGATCACTCCACTGGTCGGTTCCACCATCGTCACGGGTCTGACGCTGACGACCGCCAACGACGCCCCCGAGCGCGATCCGGTCGCCTTCGAGCTGTACGGCTCGAACGCCGGGATCGACGGTCCGTACACGCTGATCGCCAGCGGCGAGGTGCCGGACTTTGCCGGTGTGACCGCCTGGCCGCGTTTCACCAAGAACGACACGCCGATTGAGTTCGACAGCGATGTGGCCTACGCGCACTATCAGGTGCTCTTCACGTCCGTTCGCGCTCCCGCCTCGGCCAACAGCATGCAGATCGCCGAGATCGAGCTGATCGGCACCGTCGCTCCGTAACGCAAAGCTGGGTATCCTCAGCCCACAATCGGCATTCGAAAGGGCCTGCGCCGTCATGGTGCAGGCCCTTCTTGTATGCGCTCGAGCCGAATGCCGACGGGAGAGCTCGGGATGTGCAACCGGGTTCCCGATCCGGACATCGAGCCGAGAACGAGATAAGGCAGTCGATTAGACGGATATACCCTTTCCCTGAATTCCATCCTGGCAAAAGGCGCAAAAGAACGTCCAGACAGGTCTGTTGGCCCAAGAGCCCATGCCGGGCTGAACTCGCACGTCCCGATTGCAGTAGCATGCGAACAGATGGCGGAAAGCGGACGCGGACATCGGAGACAGGACGCGTCGTGAATCCTTTCCAATCGGATACGGGAAATGCTGCGATCGAAAGGGGGTGAGAGCGCAGAACGTTCGCAGCTCTCAACGTGTGACCGAAAGTACGCAACAAACCCGCTGCCAACAAAATGCACGATGTGTGGCGTGCGTTCACTGGCGGAGCCTCGCCGGACTCGGTGGCAGAGAGAGTGCGCTTCGGTGTGTGGCCGAAGCGCCCGATTCAGTGGGACTTTCAGTTCGAGTCAGGAGGACAGAACATGAAGAAGTCAGCAGTGCTATTTGCCTTGACGTTTTGCACCATCGCCGGGGCGGTCGACATCGCCTTTTACGTCGGACCGCCCAACACGGATGGCTGGTACACGCCGGAAGCGATGAACGAGGACGTGGCCACGATTATCGAGTCGACCGGCCATCTGTTCGAGGAAGTCGAGCAGTTTGACGACAACGAATTCGATGCCTTTGGCGCCTGGGTCGACGAGAACACCGACGATGGAGAGATGGACATTCTCTGGCTCAACGGCACGATGCCGAGCGTTCTCTATCCGTTCCCGAACCTGGAGCCGGACGGGTCGCGCGCCGAGGAGTGGCTCGACGGCGGCAACATGATCATCAACGTCGGCGACTGGTTCGGATACGTCTCCTACGAAGGGGGATCCCGACAGACGGAAAACGGACCCGCCGGCGCCGCGAACATCCTCGATCTGGCCGAAGGCATCATTGCCGGCAGTCCGCAGGGCGTCATGGAAGTTACCCCAGCAGGGGCGGAATACCTGCCCAGTCTCAATGCGGTTGCCGCAGAACGGCCCGTTACCATCGATGCCGTCGTGGACCCCTGGGAAGTGGCCGCAGTTTTCGGGCAGAATGCCGCAGGCACACATGCGGATCCCATCGTGATTCACAGCACGGAAACCGACGCGTACGTCGCCTTCATCAACCAGGCCAGTACGTGGATTGATGACCGAGGATTGGTGGTGGGGGAGTTCATCGCCAACTGGGTGGTTGCCGTCGTCGGCCTGGGCAACCCGTCGCTCGCCAGCGATCCCCAGCCGGAAGATGGGGCGGTCGATGTGCCGCCGGACGTGGTCCTGAGTTGGGCGGCCGGCGAAACCGCCGCGACGCACGACGTGTATTTTGGCACAGACTTCAACGACGTCAACGAGGCCGACCGGGCCGATCCGCGAGAGGTCCTCGTCAGCCAGGATCAGGCCGACACCACGTACGACCCGAGCGGCATGCTCGATCTTGGAACGACGTACCACTGGCGGGTCGATGAAGTCAACGCGCCGCCCGACAGTACGATCTTCAAAGGTCCCGTCTGGAGCTTCACCGTCGAGCCGGTCGGCTATCCGATCCAGGATATCAACGCCACCAGCAACGGGGTCTCCGAGCCGGGCGCCGGCCCGGAGAACACTGTCAACGGTTCCGGGCTCAACGCCGACGATCAGCACTCGACGGACAGCGCTGATATGTGGCTGGCCATGGCACCCGAGGCCGAAACCCTGTACATCGAATATGAGTTCGACCGCGTCTATCAGCTTTATCAGATGCTCGTATGGAACTATAATAGTGAATTCGAGCCGGTTCTTGGGTTCGGGCTCAGAGAGGTCACAGTCGAGTATTCAGAAAACGGGACCGATTGGACAGTGCTGGACGATGTCGAATTCGCCCAGGCGCCGGGCGATCCCACCTACGAAGCCAACACGGTGGTCGATTTTCGCGACATGGCGGCGCGGTACGTGCGCCTGGTCGTCAACAGCGCCTACGGCGCTACGGGCCAGTACGGTCTCAGCGAGGTTCGCTTCCTGTACATCCCCGTCCGGCCCCGTGAGCCGGAACCGGCCGACGGCGCCACGGATGTCGATCCGGAGACGACCCTGAACTGGCGGCCCGGCCGAGGCGCGGTTCTGCATGAGGTCTATCTTGGATCCGATCCCAACGCGCTTCCGCTGGTCGACGAGATCGAGCAGGCCAGTTACACACCCGAGGATCTGCTCTTTGCCGAGACCTACTACTGGCAGATCGTGGAGGTCAACGAGGCCAACGCGATCATGACCTGGCCCGGCGACATCTGGAGCTTCACCACGAGAGCGTTTGAGCTGATCGAAGGGTTCGAGACCTACGACGACGACATCGAGGCCGGCACGACGATCTTCGACACCTGGATTGACGGTTATGTCAACGAGACCGGTTCGACTGTGGGCTACTTCGAGGCGCCGTTTGCCGAGCAGACGGTCGTCCGCAGCGGGTCGCAGTCGATGCCCCTGCAATACGACAACGGCATCGAGCCGTTCTACTCGGAAACCTCGCGGACCTTCGAAACGCCGCAGGACTGGACGGGCAACGGCGCCGATACGCTGGTGCTCTACATCCAGGGCAACGCGCCGGACTTCGTTGAAACCGCCGACGGCGAGATCGTCATGAGCGCGGTCGGCACCGATATCTGGGGCACCTCCGATCAGTTCCGCTATGCCTACAAGAACCTCAGCGGAAACGGCTCGATCACGGCGCGGGTCGATAGTCTGATCCGCAGCCACGAGTGGGCCAAGGCCGGCGTGATGATTCGTGAGACGCTGGAGCCGGGCTCGCAGCATGCCTTTGCCGCGACGACGCCGGAACCGGCGCACGGGATCTCGTTCCAGCGCCGCCCCGTAGCCGGCCAGGACAGCGCCAACACCGACGTCGCGGACGTCAACCTGCCGCACTGGGTCCGGCTGACGCGTACGGGTAATACGTTTACCGCCGAGCAGTCCGAAGACGGCGTCAACTGGACCGAGATCGCGCCTGCCGAGCCAGTCGAGATTCAGATGGACGACAGCGTCTATGTCGGCCTGGCGTTGACCAGCCACGATCCTGTGCTTACTACGGCGGCCGAGTTCTCGAACGTCGAAACCACCGGCAGCGTAACGGGCGACTGGCAAACCGCCGACATCGGCGTCGCGCAGCCCGAGGGCAACACCGCCCAGCCGATGTACGTGGCGATCGAGGACGCCTCGGGCAATGTCGCGGCCGTGACCAGTCCCGACGAGGCGATTACGGTCCGCCCGACGTGGCAGCAGTGGGCGATTCCGTACAGCGATCTGGCCGGCGTGGATCTCAGCCGGGTCCAGACGATGTACATCGGCGTCGGCAGCGCGACCGATCCGACCGCCGACGGCACCGGCATCGTCTTCATCGACGACATCGGCTACGGCCGGCTCGTCGA
>CAZTGH010000230.1:0-8531 GCA_964612985.1 uncultured Pirellulales bacterium | reverse complement strand
GCCAGCCGTAGTTTTGGCCTCCGGCGCTGGCGGCGGGCTGAAAGTTGACCTCTTCGATCTGGTTCTGTCCGACGTCTCCGATGTAGAGGTCGCCCGTTTGCCGATCGAAGCTGCACCGCCAGGGATTGCGGAGGCCATAGGCCCAGATTTCGGGGCGGGCGCCGGGCGTATCGACGAAGGGGTTGTCCGAGGGGATTCCGTAGAGGCCGGTGGCGCCGTCGGTGCCGCGCACGTCGATGCGGAGGAGCTTGCCGAGGAGGGTATCGAGGCTCTGGGCGCGGTTGCCGGGGTCGAAGGCGCTGCCGCCATCCCCGGTGCTGATGTAGAGATAGCCGTCGGGGCCGAAGGCGATCCATCCGCCGTTGTGGTTGGTGAAGGGCTGGGCGTAGGAGAGCAGGACGGTTTCGCTGGCGGGGTCGGCGCGATCGGGGTCGTTGCGCATGAGGCGGTAGCGGCGGATCTCGGTAGTTCCATCGACGACGGTTACGTTGATGTAGAAGAGGCCATTGCTGGCGAAGAGCGGGTCGAAGGCCAGGCCCAGGAGACCCTGCTCGTTGCCGGTGGCCAGGCCGGAGAGGTCGAGGAAGGGGGTGGGGGCAAGGATTCCGGTATGGAGGTCGACGATCCGGATTCGCCCGGTGTGCTGTTCGAGGACGAAGAGGCGGTGGGAACCATCGTCGGGGCAGGCGAGGCCGACCGGGCGATCGAAGCCGGAAGCGATGAGTTCGAGGCCCAGGGTGCAGGCGGCATGGGCGCCCGTGGAGAGAACCAACGTCAAGAGCATCGTCAGGAATGACCGTTTCATCGCAAGAATCCTCCCAAAGTCGATCGCGGCCCGCGCGGGGCGCTCGTCCGTAATTTCCTTACGGGTACGATAGGCATGCGTGTGGGTTCTTCGACATCGGGGACGCGGCGACTTATTTGTTTGTCAACGATTCGAGGGGCCAGGCGTAAGCCGAGCGACTGACGTGATCGCGGCCAGATCTCTCGACTCCGCGTTGCTCCGCTCGGGATGACAAGAAGAGAGAGATGACAGAGGGGGAAGGGCGCTCGGGATGAGAACGGGGCGTTGCGTGGGGCAGGGGTTGGGGTAGACTGGGGGCAGCGATGTCGTTGGCGGCGCATGCGGGGCGAGCGGATGGCGTTAATCGTGACGATGCCGATCCGCGCGGCGCCGAGCAAGGCGGATGGTCGCGAAGCGTCACAGTTGGAAGACGGCGGCGCGGTGCTTGAGGACGTCGGAGCGGCTGACGATGCCGACAAGGCGGGCGCCGTCGAGGATCGGGACGCGGTGGAAGTCGTGGTCGATCAGGCAGGCACAGATGTCGTAGAGGCTGGCGCGGCGACTGAAGGTGACGACCTTCTTCGTCATGAAGGTTTCGACGGGCACGTCGAGGGCGGCGCAGTCGGGGACGGAATCGAGGATGTCCTTTTCGGTGACGATGCCGAGGAGGTTCATGCCGTCGTCGACGACGGGGACGCCGGTGACGTGATGGCGGGCGATCTGCTCCATCGCCTCGCGCAGGGGGGCATCGGGCGAGACGGTGATCAAGCCGGTCTTCATGGCGTCTTCGGCGAGCACCTGGGGCTGCCCGGCGGGATCGGTCCCGCGCCAGGCGGGGCGCAGCCGTTCGAGCAGGACGCGCACGAGGTCGGCTCGCGTGATGATGCCGGCGACCCGATTGTCATGCAGGATGGGGACCCGACGAAACGAATGGAGGACCAGATGGGGGTAGATGGTGGAGAGCTGGTCTTCGATGTCGAAACTGGTGACGTGCGTCGTCATGTAGTCTTCGACGAGACCGGGGAGGTATCGCTTCTCGTAGAGGAGACGGAGCAGGTCCTTTTCGGACAGCATTCCGTCGAGGCGCCCCTCGCAGGTCACGGGCATTCCGCTGATGTTCCGCTCGATCAGGAGGGCGACGGCCTTCTGTACGGTATCCGTGCGCGCGACGCTGGCGACTCCGGCCTGCATGACGTCACGAGCCAACAATCCTTCGAAGGCATCGGGAAGATTGGCCAGTTGGGGAGAATGAGGAAATACAACGTTCGCACCTGCTGATTCTTGGCTCATGGTTTCGACCCTATGTATCGTTACGCCGATCGTTTTCTTACGCCGAGGATACTCCGAATCACTGAAACGCTCACGCCGTTTCCATCGGCGGACCGGCGGCGCATCTCCACAAATTTCCAGGGAGAAATGCCAAAATAAGGGAAAGTACGTAGGATGGGGGGCTGGATGGGGGTTGTCAGGGGCGAACGGGCGTGGTATGTGTGGGGAGGTCCGGAGACGTAGCTGTTTTTTTGATGGTCGATAAGGAGACGATTATGCCGCTGATCCAGTTGGAGACCTCGTGCGATCTGAGCGATCGGAGCAAGAAGGAATCGGTGGCCAAGGCGCTGTCGCGTCTGACAGCGGAGGGGATCGGCAAGCCCGAGCAGTACGTCATGGCGTGCGTGCAGGACAAGGCGGCGATGACGATGGCGGGCGAAGCGGGGCCGTGTGCGTTGGTGACGGTGAAGTCGATTGGAGGGCTGAGCACGTCGGTGAACCAGCACCTGACGGGGCGGATCTGCCAGATGCTGGAGGAGGAGTTGGCGATTCCGACGGACCGGACCTACGTGACGTTCCACGAGCTGGCACCGACGCACTGGGGCTGGGACCGTCACACGTTCGGGTGATGGGCAGCAGCTCGACCCGGGGTGGAGGCCTGGTCCTGCAAGCGCGTGTTTTCGCGCGGATCGTATCCGTGGACGTAGCTGGAGGGCATCGGTTCGGTTCCTGTCGCTCGATCGCCATCCGAAGTCTGCGGCGTGTGTCGCGGGACGGAGCGCCCTTTGGGTCGGACAGGATAGCGTCGCGACGAGTCCGAAGCAACGGAAAAGAGTATGCCCTTACGGGCACACTACGAGCGGGCACACGCCGAGGGGCGCACTGCGGACGCGGCGCGTTTATCGTTTGGAGTTGGAGAAGTAGGGTCCGAGGATGGAATGACCGCGTTTTTTGCTCTTTTTGTCGGCGGTCTTGGGGCGGACCCAGAGACGGTAGCAAGTCAGTTGCTGGTCTTTATTGTCGGCTTTTTGCGGTGTACTCATGTCGTCACCTCTCTCCAGGTCTTTCGGTCGATACGATGTTGATTTCGGGGCTGTCACACGGCGCAGGCATAGGCCGGGGCATCGCTCGTCTGTGGGGCTTCGGCGTCGCCGTCGAAGTCGCTCTGGTCGGCTTCACATTCGGCCCGACGATAGTCATCCCAGATGTAGTCGGCGTTGGGATGGATCTCGAAATACGGCTCGCTGGTGTTGACGATGGGGAACTGGACCATCTCGTGCACTTCGTCGACGCGTTCGCGGATTTCGCGCAGGACGCGGGTGATCTCGCGGTCGTCGCGGACGCCGAGGGCGGCGGCGAGTTCGGCGTAGTGGATCCTCGTGATCCCCATGCTGGCCTGCTCAGCCACCCAGGTGCAGACCTGTCGTTGTTCGCTGGTCACGTCGCAGGTGAAGGCATCGATCGAACCGTATCTCATAACCGTCGTCTCCTTTCTGGCTGATGAGCGTTTTCGCGGCCCCGTGCCGCAGGGGGATCATCGGCGGGATCGGGAGACGGCTTGAGCGTCCGGCGTGTGGAAACGACCAGGGATCGGCGGCAAGGACGTAACGTCCTCTAATGTCGCGGGAGGACGGCGGGACGGGACATCGGCAGGAATGGGGAAAGGATCGAAAGGCACCCGAGGGGCGCAGGTTATCGGAAACAAGACACGGCGGAATGTCCCGGTCCGGTGGTGTCGCGCGGCCGGTGAAGAGGCAAGAGCCCATAACGGATGCGTGGACTTCTGCAAGAACGGACATCGGGCCTGCTTTGCCGCGGTCAGCATGACAGGACGAGGTGCGGCTTTACGGCACCTCGCGCGCCAGGGGCACGGGCTGGTTCAGCGGTCTTCGTCGTCCGATTCGGATCGGAACACCTGCGTTCCGCTTTCGGCGAGGCGCGCGTCGTTCTCGCGGACCTGGCTGAAGATGTGCAGGATCAGCTCGACGCGATCGTTCAACTCGAACTTCTGGAACAGGCGTCCGAGGTGGGTGCGGACCGTGGGGATGGAGATCCGCAATTCCCTGGCGATCTGTTTGTCCGACTCGCCCAGCAGCAGATGTCTGACGATTTCAGCCTGGCGGGGGGAAAGTCCCAGACTCTGTCGAACCTGAATCCATTCCTGATCGGAGAGGAAACACTTTTGTGTGGTTACTGCCATCACGCCTCCTCCTAAGGCGGGACGTACCCAGTAAGGCAGAAGCCCATCCACGTGGGGGCCGCATCCTTCTGGCCATACTCCCGTTACTGTCACCTAACCTGTTTGGCATTATAGGCAAGTGACAGAGAAAGTCAAGGCAAAAAGCGTAACTCTGCGCAAAAGAGGAAGGGAGGTTGTGTTAAGCGTGGCAAGGAAAAGAGATAGGAAAGGCAGAAATCTGTCCGACGGGGGCGCGCGGCGCGCAGTGCCTGCCTGGCGCAGCGCGTCCCCCGGCGGAATGGCGGGCGCGATCGATCAGAGTTCGGTGAGGACGATCTGGCGGACGACGATTTTCATGGGGGCAAACTCGGCTCCGGGGTGGACCTGGAAACCGATCTTTCCGGTAGCGGTGGTGTCGTCGTGGACGTCAGCGACCTGGCGCCCGTTGAGCCAGATCTGGGAGCGGTCGCCTTCGCAACGGATCTTGAAGGTGTTCCATCCGTCGCGGTTGACCAGATCGGGATCGTCGTTGACGGCGAGGAACATCTTGCCGGGGCAGTAGAGAGTCCCGGACCAGGCGACAGGGTTCTTGTATTCGAGGATGTCGGCCTGATAGGCCTGGTCGGGCGACTGGTAGCGGAACCAGACGCCGCTGTTGCAGGGCCATTCGGCTCTCCAGGTGACGGTCAGGACGAAGTCGTCGTAACTGGCCTCGGTGAAGAGGTCTCCGGGGGCGTTGTTTTCGCCCTGGGTGCCGATGAGCAGGCCATCTTCGACGACCCACCTGGCGCCGCCTTCAGCGTACCACCCGGTCAAATCCTTTCCGTTGAAGAGCTTGATGCTTTCGTCGGCGGCATCGGCCCGGCGGGCGTTCCAGCGATCCTTCATCTGGCGGCATCCGGCCAGCAACAGGAACATCACGGTCATCGAGATTGCGAGGGTGCAGCGTGACATGGTCGGCTTCCTTTCCTTGTACGGACGGTTAACGGTTGGTTGAGGCGTTCTGCAAAAATGGACATTAGGCCTACTTTGGGAAGGAAGAGCCCCGTTTTGGGCTCTTCCTTTTCACACCCTGACTACGTGGCGGTGGACCAGTCGTCTTCGGTTTCGGCGAGCCCGCCCTTCCAGGCGATCTGCTGGATGGTAATGCGGCACTCCTGCTTCCAGTAGACAGGGTCGGGGTGGTCATGATGAGTCCTTTCCGTCATGGTCTTGGGACCGGTTGAACCGCTCGCCATCGAAACCGGATGTCACTTTACAGGCTGGGAGCAGGAGCGTCAAGAATTCGAGTGATCTGCGTCTGGGGTCTTGAGGGCAAGGAAGTCCGGCATCCCCAGACGCTGGCGCGTTTGGCGATGCCACGCTGGTGCGTTTTGTGTGACGGGAGAGTTCGGCGTATCGAAGCCTTGTGTCATCTGGGGGCAGTGGTGGTCGGAGGGGAGATGCTTCGTTGCACTCAGCATGACAAGGCGGTGGTGCGCGGCGCGGTATGCCAGGCAGGCGGAGCGATCCAGACGGCTGGGTCGATCCGCCATCCCCGAGCCCTTTGGGCTGGAGGCTGGCACACGGCGATGGGGATTCGCGGGTGACACGCGAGGCGAAGGGGGTAAGGGCGAGGCATGCCTCGCCCCTACGGGACGATGGCGAGGATTAGACGTATTTCTGGATGAAGTCGACGGCTTTGCCGACGGTTTTGACGTCGAGGGCCTCTTCTTCGTCCATCTCGATATCGAATTCCTCTTCGAAGGCGGCGACGAGTTCGACGCTCTGCATGGACTCGGCGCCGAGGTCTTCGACGAATCGGGAATCGTCCTGGATGCGTCCGGGATCGATCTTGAGGGTCCGGGCCACGACGGCTTTGACACGTTCTGCGACGTCCGACATAGGTTCACTCCGATCGTATCTTTGGAAAAGGGCCTGGCCGCCCGGTCGAAGGGGCGGCCGGCTCGTTCGTCCTGTCTATTTCTTCTTGGGGGTGAGGATCTTCTTGGGGTCGAGGTTGTCCTTCTCGATGTCCTTGAAGTAATTGGCGGTCCCGACCTTCATCTCGACGGTGGCGGAATCATCGCAGACGATGATGCCGTGGGGGTGGAGCTGGAGGCAGGAGACGGTCCACATGTGGTTGACGCCGGACTCGACGGCCTGCTGGAGGGCGCGGGCCTTGTTGTGACCCGAGACGATGATGAGCACCTTCTTGGCGTCCATGACGGTGGCGACGCCGACGGTCAACGCGGTCCTGGGGACCTTGTTCAGGTCGCCGTCGAAGAAGCGGGAGTTGGCGATGATGGTGTCCTGAGTCAGGGTCTTGATGCGGGTGCGGCTGGCGAGCGAGGAACCGGGCTCGTTGAAGGCGATGTGACCGTCGGGTCCGATGCCACCGACGAAGAGGTGGATACCGCCATAACTCTTGATCTTCTTCTCGTAGCGGTCGCACTCGGCCTGGAGGTTTTTGGCGTTGCCGTTGAGGATGTTGGCGTTGGATTTCTTGATATCGATTTTGCCGAAGAAGTTGTCCCACATGAAGGAATAGTAGCTCTGCGGGTGGGACTTGGGCAGGCCGACGTATTCGTCCATGTTGAAGGTCACGACGTTGGCGAAGCTGACCTTCCCGGCCTTGTTGAGGCGGATCAGCTCCCGGTACATGCCGAGGGGCGAGGAGCCGGTGGGCAGGCCGAGCACGAAGGGCTTTCGGGGCGTCGGCTTGAAGTCATTGATGGACCTGGCGACGTAGGCGGCTGCCCAGGCGCTGGCCGTCTGGTAGTCGTTCTGGATGATTACCCGCATGGCGTCCTTCCTTTCAATCAAGACGGATTGGTTTGGTACCCTGCTGTTGACCGATGGCTTGTTCGATGCGTTCGATGCGCTGTTGCAACTGCTCGACGCTCTTTTTCATGTCGAGAACGAACTGGTTCTCTTCGTAGAGGCCTCGGACCTGCGTGAAGTCCTTCTCGACGTCGTCGAGGCAACCGTCCTGTCCAAACCCGAGTCGGCTGGATTCGGAGAACTCCTTCTGGGCGTCGGCGGTGACGAGGTTGAGGAACTTGGACTTGACCTTGAGCAGCATCCGGGCGGCCTCGCAGGCGGCCTCGGCGGTCAGTTCGGCGGGGGCGGCGCCGAAGACGCGCTGGTAGGCGTTTTTGATCCAGAGCCACTCATCGTCGGCGTAGTGTTTCAGGATTTTGGCGATGGCGGCGTCGAAGGCGTCGAGGGCAGCGACCGAGCCATTTTCGAGGGCATCTTCGAGGTCGATGAGTCGCTTGCGCGGCATGAGCTGTCCGGCGATATCGACCCAGTCTTCGCTGTAGACGGCGTCGCCGGCGACCGCGGGGGTGTCGGCGGGCGGATCGTCCAGGGCGGCCTCGATTCGCGAGACGACCTTCTCCAGCAGGTACATCTCGATGCCGGTGCGGTAGTACTTCTGGCTGGTGCGCAAGATCAGGCGTTTGGTCAGGGCGCCGCCGATGGAGACCTCTTCGATGGCGCGGTCGGTGGTGTCCTGGAGGTGCTTGAGATGCTCGCTGGCCTTGATCATCTTGCCGACGGTGTAGGGGCTGAAGATATCGAAGCAGATGGCGTCGCGTTTGTGGGGGCCCTTACGGCGGTCGCGCTGGGGCCATTTGGCGCCATCGCGGACGGTTCCGACGGTGGTCAGGTAGAATCCGGCGATCATGGTGCACTTGCCGTCGCCTCGCGCTTCGAGGTGGCTGAAGGGGAAATCGCCGGTGTCGAAGGTGGTGCTGTGCTTGCCGAGGACGACGCTGAAGGGCCCGACGCAGCAGGGCCACATCATGTAGCTGAAGGATCCGGTCTTGGCGCCGCGGAGGAGCTTGCCTTCGTGGGCGGGTCCGAGCTTGTACATGTGGTTGGACTGGTTGGTTCCGCTTCCGGCGTTGTAGAAGCTGAAGAGGCCGGCGATGAGCAGGGTCGATTTGTGGTGGGTGACGGTGTAGGGTCCGGCGAAGACGGAGCAGGCTTCGCCATGGAAGGCTTCGCAGTTGGCGAAGAAGGCGGAGTTCTCGGCGGAATACTGGCGGCCGACCTGGCAGCCCTGTCCGACGAAGACCCTGCTGAGCATGGCGCCTCCGGTGACGGAGGAGCTTTCGGCGACGATGAAGTCCTCGGCGATGACCTTGACGCCGATGGTGGTCGGGGCCTCCTGCGCGCTGAGGATGGTTCCGTTGCGGAGGCTGGAGGCATGGCTGACTGCGGCGTAGGGACCGATGCGGACGTCGATGATTTCGTCGGTGCTGGTGATGCTGGCGCCGGCGCCGACGGCGCCCCGGTCGGAGCGGACGGATT
>CAZTGH010000229.1:0-8596 GCA_964612985.1 uncultured Pirellulales bacterium | reverse complement strand
CCCGTTCCCCGCTCGTAGTGTGCCCGTAAGGGCATACCGCCGGTAGGGGCGAGGCATGCCTCGCCCTCCCCCACCCGAAAGTGCCAGGGTGGCAGCCTCAAGCCGCAGCGAAGCGCAGGCTTGGGGACGGCCGGACGCGCCCCCGCCAAGAACTGCCAGCACGATCACTCGATATTATGCCACACATACGCCCCCGGCGCCAGCGGCAGCCGGTACTCGCCACTGCGGTACAAGACGTGTCCGCTCGCAAGCACCTCCTTCTCTCGCTGTTGCGTCGCCGGAACCACCATCTCCGGATGCCCCACCGCCACACCCCACATCGCATCGAATGCGACCCGCCCCGCTCGTATCATCGGGCGTCCCTCCGCATCCCGATCCAGCGCGATATACCTCGGACACAGGCGCGTGATCGTCGCCGGCCAGTCCTCTCGCGCTGCCTGCCACTCGTCTTCCGAGAGCCACCGGCCCGTGCACGCGTTCGGATCTACGCTCACCAGCCAGCCCTGGATGCTCGCGACATCCACATTCGCCCGCGCGTAGTCCCGAAATCCCCACGTGAACGGTCTGTACCCCGGCCCCAGCAGCAGCGCCCAGGCCACCAGGCACGCCGCCGCACCCGCTAGCGATCCTGCCCACGCCGGAACCAGCCGCCTCCATCCGTGAATGTGCCGAGGCCAGATCGCCAGCATCCGCACCCACCAGACCGCCAGCCATCCCAACACCAGCAGGCTCAACCCCGCAAACGCCCCCAGGGCGCCACCAAACGAAGGCTCCCCACTACGACGTCCCTCCGAGTAATCCAGCCACGCCGGCACCCCGAACAACGCCGCGCAGAGCGGCACGAAGGCGACAAACAGAAAAATCTCCCACGCATACCACGGCAGCCCGCCACCTCTTTCTGATCTCGCCTGCGCATCATCGCTGCTCATGCCGTTTGCCCTCCCGTTGCCGCTTGGGGTGCAGCGATTCCCGCCGATCGCAGACCGCGCCATCGAAAGACGTACACCACCACCACCATCACCACCGCCAACAACAGCACCGGACCGCAGAAGAAGAAGTAATCGACCACCAGGAGCGGATCCCCCCTGCGCGCCGCCGGCGGCGCCACGAACGGATAGGCGAAGCCGAGAACGCACAGCGCCCCCCAGATAGCCAGTCCGGCGATGGTCTCACGCCGTCCGAACTCCGATGCCGTCCCCCACCCCGTCACCGCTCTGAGGACCGCCACAACACACGCCAGAACAACCGCATAACCCACCCCGAAGAAAGGCGCAAAGACCATCATCACCCCCGCTCCAAAACCATCCGGCCCCGGATCGAGTTCCACCGTGAAACCAACCAGCGTCCACAGCAGCCAGCACGAAAGCAGCGCGCTGATCGGGATGGAAATGTACCTGCGTCGAATGGTCCAGATCGGCCACACCGGCACGATCAGCCCCGCGAGAACAACCGCGAACTGCACCGTATTGGCTGAAGGCATCGCTGGCTTCCCTCTCGCCCTGCACAGCAATCGAGCAGGCAACGCGCCTCACCAGCCGCCCGCTCGCGCGACCCGCAAGGTCTTACGCCGAAACCCCACCCCGCTCCCCGCCATGATCGCAGAAACGACGCGCCAGCACAACCCCTTATCGGGGTGATTTGGACGTTCGTGTTTTGTGCTTTGGATTTGTCTCGGATTTCGTGCTTCGAATTTCGAATTTACCCAGGGCTCGTGGCCCGCCCGTAGGGGCGAGGCATGCCTCGCCCTCGCCCCCGTCCGCACGGATGTCACTTCGCCGCCGCCAGCTTCTTCAATTCGACCTTCCCCATCGCCTGCTTGATCGTCTCCATCGTCACCTGCCCGCCGCTGACCTCCACGACGAACCGGTCCGCCACGAACACCCGCAGCGCCCCGCTCTGGTTCTCGTTGTCATATTCCTCCATCGCCTTGAACCCATCGTACGTCGTGGTCTTCTCGTACCCGCTGTCGGTCTCGCGGCTGTATTGTCCCATCGTCCAGCCGGTCATGCCCATCTTCATCGGCCCGGTCAGGTTGCCGACGTCCGTGATCGTCACCTCCAGGTATCCCTCGCCGTCGGCCGCCTCATACTGCGCATCAGCCACCGCAACATCCATCCCGCCCATCTCGGTGCGTTCCGCTGTGGCATCGGTCTGCATAAACCCCGCCATCTCGCCCGGCAGATACCCTTTGATCGCCGCCGGCGGCAGCGCCTCGACCGCCACGCCGTCGTTCATCTGTGTCAGCGCCTCTCGCGTCTGCTCGGCTGACTGACCGAAGGTGGGCATCCCCCCTGGCGAATCCGTCGTCTGCTGCGACCCGCTCGTCCCCTGCTCCGGCTCCTCCTTCCCGCAACCGACCACCAATAGCCCCACCACGATCAATCCGACGATTCCCCAAACGTTCCGGCTCAATACCATAATCCTGTTCCCTTCTATCGATAGTCCTTTCCGTCATCGTCCGTCCCATATCACCGGGACGGCTCGACGTCACGTTGCCCCGACGCATTGTCCCCGCTCGGCTCGCAGAAATCAACCCCCATCACCCAAATCCCGAGCCCACCCCGCGCTCGCCCACCTTGCCCGGCGCACCGCGCACTCCCTCCATTGCCGTTCGTAGTGTGCGCGTAACGGCATACCAACCCCTCTCATGCTGCTGGCCCAAAGCGGCAAATGCCGGGGGCTTGGGGGCGGCGTCCCCAAGGCAGGTGCGTAGGAACACAACCGATAGACCATCTTCATCTCGTGCCGCGGCCTGCCGCCTTCCGAAATCCCGTGAGGAATCCAAGACAATGCGTCTTTCCGGCATCCACTGCGTCCCGAAAACACCCTCCCTCACGCCGAACCGAACCGTCCCGCCCGCGCCTCGTAGAAGTCAGTGCGAATGAACCAAATGAACCAAGGATGATGACCGGATTCTGTCAAAGGAGATGACCATGAAAACGTCTGTGCTGAAATCGATCGATTGTATCACCTACACGCTGATCATCATCGGTGCCCTGAACTGGGGATTGGTGGGCTTCTTCGGGTTCAACCTCGTCGCCGCCATCTTTGGCCAGATGACCGTTGCGGCCCGAGTCGTCTATGCCGTCGTCGGCGTCGCCGCCCTGTACGACCTCCTGGCGATACGATCCATGATCCATCGCTGGGGCGTCCACACGCATCGCGAACCCGCCCCCGCCCACGCCTGATCCACCTCGTCGAAAGTCTTTACTTCCTAGAGCCCCCTCGCCCCGTGCAGGGGGCTTTCTTTCAGTTCATCGCGGGATGTTGGGAAGGCGACAAACGCCAGGGATCCCACCATCCCCGAAATCCCATGATGGGCCTGCCTCTTGTGCCATCTCCAATCTCGCGGATTCCCGTTGGCATTTTGCCCGATGTCCCCTAAGCTATAGCCGTAAGCCACACGATTCAAAGGACAAAGACAGTCAGGAGTTGCCGATGTCGTTTTGTACCGCGATCAACTGCATGGACGGACGCACCCAATTGCCCGTCAACGACTACCTGCGCAAGCGACTCAACGTCAAATACGTCGACACCATCACCGAAGCCGGCCCCGTCCGCATCCTCGGAGACGAACCCGACTCGTCGCTCGCTACCGGCATCCTCGACCGCCTGGACATCTCCACGAACAAACACGGTTCCACCTGCATCGCCGTCGTCGCCCACCACGACTGCGGGGGCAACCCCGCCTCCAAAGAAATCCAGATGGGCCAACTCGACCGCGCCGTCCGCTTTCTCGCCGCCCGCTATCCCCACCTCCGCATCCTTGGCCTCTGGCTCGACGCTCACTGGACCGTCTCCGAACCCGTCCCCTCTCCCGCCTGAACTTGCGCTTTTCCCCTTTGTCATCCTGACCGCCGGGTGGCAGCGGCAAGCAGCGCTTGCGATGGCGGACCACTCAAACCAACCGACACAGCGCGCACAATCGAACCAGCGCAGGGCGGGTACCGCCCACGAATTCCTCTAACGCTGCCCCCGGTTATACCGCTCGCACACCTCGATCGTATGCCGCACCAGCGACAGATCCCCCCATGCCCCATGCCCGGGCACCACGAGCCGTGTCTCAGGGTACCGCTCCAACAGCTTGCCCAGCGATACCGGCCAGGCCGCCATATCCGCATCGCCCACAAACCCGGGCGTCCGCGCCCCCCGCGCCTTGATCATGCACCCCCCATACAGCAGCCGCCCCTCCGCCAACGGATACAGTCGGTTCGGCGCCACCAGATTCTGGTTCATGAGAATGTCACGATACTTGTCATTCGCCTCCACCTCAAAATACGGCAGCACCTTCCGGACCGTCTGGGCCCAGCACCTCTCGATCAACCCCGGCGTGACATCCGACCCATAGCACACCACCCCCCACCCGATCAGATACCCGTTGCCCCCCAGGTTGTCGTTGTGAAACCCCGTATTGATCTCGATCACGTTCGGCTCGTCGAACGTGCGTACCAGCCACTCGTACACCCGCTCCGTCGCCTCCTCCGTACAAGGCGTATCCACCCACACGAATCGCCCTAGCCCGCAACCCCGCTCTCTATCCCCGCGGGGCCGATCCATACCTACCCCTCTTCGCCTTGTCCTCCGCCGCACCTCCCTCACCAGGGCGAACACTGATTCCCCCTTCCGCCATTCGTAGTGCGCCCGTCAGGGTATATATGTTCATGCCACCTCCGCTCCCGCCTTGTCCCGCCCCCGCGTCGCGACTATACTATCCCCGTCGACCCGACCCTCTTTGCGGAAGAACGGTATGCCACAGCCAGACGAACCAGCCCCCATCGACAAGAAGTACGCCTACCTCCTGGAAACCGACCCCGCCGCCGTCGCCAAAGCCAACCGCCGCATTCAGATTCCCATGTTCGTCACCTTCGCAACGTTCGTGACATTGCTATGCTTCATCTGGCGGGTCGATCCGCCTCAAGGCAGACCGCTCCCATGGTCTCTGGTTATCACCTTTTGGATCGCCGGCATCCTCCTCTCCCTCCTCGCCTTCCGCATGCGTGGTCTGCCGAAGAAGAACGAAGTCCTGATCGGCGCCGACTTCCTCGCCGCCAGCATACCGGACGGCCGGGCCGGGTTCGCGGTCGGCAAATATGACGACGTCGTTGCCATCTACCTCGCTTTGTCGAAAGAGCAGATCCTCGGCGCAGGTGTCCGCCTCAAAGGCTTCAAGGTTCTCTCCATTCAGGGCGTCAAAGACCCCGCCCTCGCCGTCTGCGCCGTCTTCGACCATGCCCCGCACCACGTCAAATGGCGTCGCCTCCGCTTCCCCTACACCCGTCTGCCCCGCGACGAAGTCGCCGCCCTCATCGCCCGCGCCGGCCTGCCGCACCTCGACCGGGCCCTGCCCCCAGGCGCCGCCTATGGCCGAAAGGACGAAATCTTCGCCTCCCCCGAAGGCGACTTCTACCTGGTCGCCAAAGACTCGCAAACCAGTCCCAGAAGACTTCGTTGACTCCGCCCGCGTCAGATTGGACACGTAGGTGGGTTTGAGCCTGCCAACCAGCGGTCCTCGCAGACGGCGGATGCGGATACTCGGAAATCCGGGGCTATACGCGGGTGGCCTGCCGTTGGCGTCGCACGAATGTGCCGAGCTGGGAGCCTCGCCCTACTGGTTTTCGAGAGTCGAGGGATCGGGAGCCAGCGACGGATGGCGGGCGAGGAAGAGCAGGCCGAGGGCGAAGAGGAACGCGGCGACGAGATAGCCGATGGAGTTGGCGTAGCTCAGAAGGATGCTGAACGAGGATGGGACGGAATGCGTGGACAGCAGCATCATGTGCAGGGTGCCGGCGAGGCGGACCACGATAGTGAGGGCGGCGCCGATCAGCATCAGCACGGTTGCGCCGTTTTGCAGGCGACGCAAGAGGATGACGGAAGCGACGAGGAGGATGGCGGCGGGGATCAGATCGAGCAGATGGATGACGATGGCGAAAGCGATGCCCATGTCGAGTCCTTTCCGGGCGCAAGGCTGGGGCGAGGCATGCCTCGCCCCAGCGAGTTACGATTTACGCCTTATGATTTACAGGTTGCGGCAAATGCGGGCCCACATAGGGTTATTCGACGAGGTGCCATTCTTCGGTGAGGGAACTGTCTTCCATCCAGTTGGCTTCGAGCAGGGCCATGTCGAGTTCGTCGACGATGCAGTCGTTGTTGAGGTCGCCGACGAGGGGTTCGTAGTCGGGCAGGGACTGGGCCGCCTGACACGGGCTCTCGTAGACGCCGATGGTGACGGTGTCGGTGCCGATGTACTCGCCATCGAAGGCGGCCAGTTGGAGGGTGTACTGACCCAGGCCGGTGAGGGTGACGGTGGTGTCCTCGGCGGAGGTCTGTTCGATCACGGCGTCGCCTTCTGCGGGCTGGTCGATCACGCTCCAACTGACGGAATAGGGCATGAGGGCGCCGTCATCGGTGACGGTGGCGTCGAGGTTGCCGGTGCGGAGGCCGTCGACGAGCCAGGTGACGACGTCGGGTCCGGCGTCGACCACGGGGATGAGGTTGTCGGAGAGGAAGGTGAAGATCGGGCCCAGCACCGGGTCGTTGTCGCTGCCGACGTAGGTGTCGACGGCCCAGTAGTAGCGGGTCTTGGCCTCGGTCTGGACGGTGACGGAGGTGACCTCTTCGGCGTTGACGATCCGGATGGCTTCGGGATCGCTGAATTCTTCGAGGAGGGCGAGGTTATCGGTGAAGTAGACGTCGACGAGGACGGGCGTTCCCGGGACGCAGGGGTCGGGCAGGGTCCAGCTCAGCTCGACCTGGCCCGGCGTGACGAGGCCGCCATCGGGGGGAGCCGGCGCCAGCCAGGCAGTGGCGGTCAGGGTGGTCTGGTCGGCGGCGGGGTCATAGTCGAGGTGGAGGGTGCCCTGCCCACGATAGGCGGTGATCCATCCGGCGTCGATGTAGCCCTGGAGACGCGCGGTATCGTCGCCTTCGAGGACCAGGGCGCCGGCGCCCATCTCGATGTGGCCGTTGGCGCTGGTCATGCGGAGGTCGGCGGCGGCGACGGTTCCGCCACGGAGGTTGGCGGTCCCGGTGCCGCCCAGGCCCGGGATGACGAGCTCGTCTGCGAGTTCGATCAGACCTCCAGTCATGTTGAGGGTACCGATGCCGTCCCAGCCGAGCTGGAGCGAGCCGGTGGCGAAGCGGCCCCCGCTGACGTTGAGGACGCCGTGCCCGGAGGGGCTGTCGACGCCGACGTAGGCGCCGGAGGCGGTGAGCGAGCCGCCGGTGATGTCGAGATTGGTCAGGACGCCGCCATTGCCGACGCGGAGAGTCTCGCAGACGGCTTCGATGCCCTCGGCGACGACGCAATGGGTGCCCTCGGGACCGTCGATGGAGGCGGGGTCGGTGCCGGTCGGGACGGTGTTGGTGGACCAGTTTTCCGGCGTGCTCCACAGTGAATCGACACCGCCGTCATCCCAACTGATCAGGGCCGAGGCCGGGTGGATCAGAGTCAGCAGCAGGGCGATCGTAACCAGGTACGTCACTTTCCTAGACATGGCAAACCTCCTTCAGAACCGTTGTTCAGTGGCGATGACGGACGAAATCCGGGTCTTTCCCGGGGATCTTTGCATCTGGCGTTCCGCACTTCGACGGTTATTATACGGCCGGGCCGGCGTGACATGCAATACATTGCCACCTCCTGTGCCGGCTTTTTCCTGACGAAGGCGTAAGCGGCGTGCTCCCAAACAGTTACCGAACTGGACGGTATACCGGCTATGCGCAAGCACCTGCTCTCGAGATTCAGGCGCTCTCGGAGAATGGCTGCGGACCCGCGCTCGTTGAACAGCTTTTCGAGATCAGCAAAGATGTTTGGCATTAGAGATCCTTTACTCTCGTTAAATCCAGTCGCCCGGCCTGCGTTCACGCTCTTCGAATCGTAGACGAACTGCGGCGCCCCGGATCACGCCGCGAAACCCAGAGAACAGTCCATTCGATGCCAGATTCCTCCACTGCGCTTCGCTCCAGTCGGAATGACAAAGCGGATGCGGCAGATTCAAGTGCCGCCGTGTTCCGGCCGCACCGCCAACGGCGACAGTACACGTTCGATTTGTGGACTCGGCGGAGGCCTATTTCGGGGCTCTCCCGAATGATCTGTGGGTGGAGGACTTCAGCGAGTCAACTCTCGGCAAAACCACTCGGGGCCCCAGAGGCCCAGATTACCCCCCCCAGGTTGCCCCTAATCTGGTCCTCTGCCCAATCGGTTTTGCCGGGAGGATGGCGGCTGAAGTCATTGTTTTCAAAAGGCGAACATGGCTGCCGCTAGCCGTTCGGCACCGCCACGGTGCTCGGGTCCAACACGAATAGGTGATCCCGCCTTGGTGCTCCTTCCCCGAAATCCCGTGAGGGAGCTTTGTTGTTGGGGTGAACCCTGGCTTGGGCGGATGCGATGGCGGGTGGAGCTCAGTCGGTGGGTCTTGGAGAATGGGGGCACATGGGGTTTGCATTCCGAATAAGCATGTTTTAGGCTTGGACGACGGCAAGACCGGGGACCGGTCGGGCAGGATTGTGAAAAGGATGAGAATGGTCGGGATGGGCTCAGAACAACTCGCGTTGGCGTTCGATCGGGGCACGCTGGTGCTGACGGGGGCGGAGCGTACGG
>CAZTGH010000228.1:0-8683 GCA_964612985.1 uncultured Pirellulales bacterium | reverse complement strand
CCTCGCCCGAGAAGCTCGAGGTCCGCTACAACAGCGAATGGCTCGCGAAGATCAACCTGGCCGATCTGATCAAGCTGGCCAGCAGCATGACCGTGGCGCGGATGCTGGAGCGCGACACGTTCGCGCTGCGGTACAAGGCGGGCGATCCGATCGGCATCCACGAGTTTCTGTATCCGCTCATGCAGGGGTACGATTCGGTGATGATCCGCAGCGACGTCGAACTGGGCGGCACGGATCAGACGTTCAACAATCTCGTCGGGCGGGATCTTCAGCGGCTCAACGACCAGCCTCCCCAGATCGTCATCACCATGCCCATCCTCGTCGGTCTCGACGGCAAAGAGAAGATGAGCAAGTCCAAGGGCAACTACATCGGTGTCACCGATGCGCCGAACGACATGTTCGGCAAGATCATGAGCATCTCCGACGAGATGATGGCCAACTACTATACGCTGCTGACCGATCTGCCGACCGAACAGATCGCGACGCTGGTCGATCCGAACCAGACGCACCCGAAGGAGGCCAAGGTCGCGCTGGGCAAGACGATTGTCACGCAGTTCTACGGTCCCGAACTGGCGGAGATCGCGGCGGCCGAGTTCGAGCGGGTGTTCGCGCAGGGGCAGTTGCCCGACGAGATTCCCGAGTTTCAACTTCCCGCCGAGGCGATCTCGATCAAGCAGCTTCTGACCGCCTGCAAGCTCGTCGATTCCGGCGGCGAGGCCAAACGCATGGTCGCCCAAGGCGGCGTCAGCATCGACGGCAACAAGGTCACCGATCCCAACGCCATGACGACCCCCGCCGACGGCATGATCGTGCAGGTGGGCAAACGCCGCTTCGCCAAGCTTCGCGTCTGAATCCCCAAACGCTGCGCATTTGAGGCTGCCACCCATGATGGAGGGGCGTTCAGGAATGCTCCTGTGACATGGGGTCGATTTTCCTTGATCGAATGCGGTCGGTCCGGTAGGCTTTGGCGCGAGGCCGCTGGAGACGGCCTTGCTCCTGGCAGCGGGAGATCGAAGGAACGCACGTGAGAAAGGGCACCATGAAGCGTCTACCCCCGGAACGACGGAACCAACTCATCGACGAACACCTCCGACATCTGACCGCCGACTGGACCTGTCGTTACGGACAATGGAACCGCGAAAAGCTCCTGGTGGAGATGGAATCGGCGCTGCGGGCGCGGCGGCATCGCAAGAAGGCCGCTTCGGCCAGCACGTAGAGCGCCTGTCGAACGATCTTCAACCCGATTGAAGGTGGTGACATGAGACTGAGCAGAAGGACGTTCGTCGCAATCGTTTGCAGCATGACGTTGGGGGCGATGCTGGCTGGCTGCCGGACGGCTTCGGTGGCGCCGCAGACTCCGCGCACCCTGCGCGTGCTGACGTACAACATCCATCACGGCGAGGCCATGGACGAGCAGTTCGATTACGAGCGACTGGCGAAGGTCATCAACGATCTTTCGCCCGATCTGGTCGCGTTGCAGGAGGTGGATGAGGGGACCGAGCGTGCCTCGGGCGTGGACCAGGCGGCGCTGCTGGGCAGGCTCTGCAATATGCATTATGCGTTCGGGCAGGCGATGCCCTACCAGGGCGGGCGGTATGGCGAGGCGATCCTCTCGCGATTCCCCATCCTCAAGACGACGGTGCACCCCCTGCCCTATCGGCCCGAGCGCGAGCCCCGGGCGGCGATCGAGGTGTGGATCGAGCCCGAGGGCATCGGGCCAGTGCGTTTCGTGGGCACCCATCTGTGCCACCAGGACGACGAGGTCCGCACGCAGCAGACGACCCGGCTGCTGCAACTGCTAGGCGCAGAGGGCGGCCCGCCCGTGATCCTGGCGGGCGATTTCAACGCCCGACCGGGCAGCGGACCGATGAACGTGCTGTTCGAGGCAGGCTGGGTCGACGTGGTCGCTCCCCAGTCGAAGATCGACTACATCCTGATCCGCGCATCGGACCCCTGGAAGCTCCAGCAGGTGACCATTCTCGACGAACCGGTGGTATCCGATCACGACCCGATCCTGACGGTGCTGCGGTGGGAAGGGGAGGGAATTGATAATTGATAATTGATGGTTGGCAATTGGGCTCATGTGGGGGTAGACGTGGGTCGATGGATCTGGCAAAAGGTGGGCATTGGTGAGAGTTTTATGATGACGAACAGGGGCATACAACTTGGGGCAACGATGGCGACGCCGAAGATCGGCGCCATTATCGGTATTGGAGACACGCACGAGCTGCCCTGAGGATGCCTCGATTCCGCGATTTGAGAAGCCTTCCAGAGCAGCGAGCTCTGGAAGGCTTTTTCTTTTGGGGAGCCACAAGATGGGGAATACAAACCCGAGAAGCTGGCATGAGCAGGATGAATTCTGGGATGCGTTCGCTGCGACGATCTTTGACGCGCAGCGGCGATCGGTAGCCGGCAAGGAAGTCGACGATATCGTCAGACTGACCGGGCTACAGCCCACGCAGACCGTGTGTGATCTGTGCTGCGGGATCGGGCGGCACAGTCTGGAGGATGAAAAGGCCGAACGGATGGTGCTCGTAGGACGCAAAAGCATCTCGGGCGGCCTTGACGGAACAGGGCCCGGGGGCGTATGATACGCGATTCGTTTCGCAGTCTTAGAGGATCCTAGCCATGTCGGATGACAAGAAGAACTACCGTGATACGCTGAATTTGCCGCAGACGAGCTTTGCGATGAAGGCCAACCTGGTGCAGCGCGAGCCGCAGATGCGGAAGCGCTGGGCCCAGGAGAACATCTACACGCAGATCCGCGAAGCCCGGCTGGGCGCGCCGCTGTACATCCTGCACGATGGGCCACCCTACGCCAACGGCGACATCCACATGGGGCACGTGATCAACAAGGTGCTCAAGGATTTCGTGATCAAGTACAAGACGATGGCGGGTTTCGACGCGCCGTATATCCCGGGCTGGGACTGCCACGGGCTGCCGATCGAGGCCAAGGTGATGGCGGACCTGGGCGATAAGGTGCGCGAGATGAGCAAGCCGGCGGTGCGTCGGGATTGCATGAAGTACGCCAGCAAGTACGTCAAGCTCCAGAGCAGGCAGTTCCAGGACCTGGGCGTTTTCGGCGATTTCGAGAATCCGTATCTGACGTACAAGCCACAGTACGAGGCGGGCATCCTGGAGGTGTTCGCGATGCTGGTGGAGAAGGGTCTGGTCTATCGCCAACTCAAGCCGATCCACTGGTCGGTGGGCTGTGAGACGGCGCTGGCGGAGGCGGAGTTGGAATATAAGGACATCGCTTCGCCCAGCATCTTCGTCAACTTTGCCGCTGCGGATGAGACGGTCACGAAGCTGATCGAACTGGGTCTGGTTACACAGGAGCAGGCGAAGGGTGCGGAGGTCGGTCTGATGATCTGGACGACGACCCCCTGGACGCTGGCGGCGAATCTGGCGGTGGCGGTGCATCCGCACCTGGAGTATACGACGCTGTCGTATGAGAAGGACGGACGCAGGTACGTGTCAGTGGTCTCGACGGACCGCGTCGCAGCGGTAGTGGCGGCGGGCGGCCTGGCGGAGGGGCAGTATTCCGTGGGCGCCAAAGGGGTCAAGGGCAGCGTGCTCGAAGGGCTGCGTTATCGGCATCCGTTCATCGAGAACAACCCGACGGACAAGGACGCCTACATGGTGATCCTGGCAGAATATGTGACCACCGAAGACGGAACGGGTCTGGTGCATACGGCGCCGGGACATGGACAGGAGGACTACGTCTCGGGGCAGCGGTATAACCTGGCGGTATATTCGCCCGTCAAGGACGACGGCTGCTATGACGAGACGGTCCCCGAGTGGCTGCAGGGCAAGAACGTGCTGAAGGTGGATGCGGAGGTCAACGAGCATCTGGCCCAACAGGGTCGGCTGTTCGCCCAACGGGAGATCGTGCACAGCTATCCGCACTGCTGGCGGAGCAAGGGCCCGGTGATCTTCCGGGCGACCGAGCAGTGGTTCGTGGGGGTAGATCGCGAGTTGCCCGAGAGCGGGCGGAACCTGCGTTCGATGGCGCTCGATGCGGTCGAGCAGGTGCGCTGGATTCCGGCGTGGGGCCAGAAGCGGATCGCGGGCATGCTGGAATCGCGGCCGGACTGGTGCATCAGCCGCCAGCGAAGCTGGGGCCTGCCGATCCCGGTGTTTGTGATGCCCGATGGGCGGACGCTGCTGACGAAGGACTCGGTCATGGCGGTGGCCCGCTACGTCGGTCAGCATGGCTCGAACAGTTGGTTCACCGCGTCGCCTGGCGAGATCCTGGGCGACGATTTCGAATTGCCCGAGGGGTTCGCCCTCGATCAGCTTCAGAAGGAAGAGAATATCTTCGACGTGTGGTTCGAGTCGGGCTGTAGCTGGTACAGCGTGGCGGTGGCGGCGGGCTGGCCGGTTCCGGTGGACCTGTACCTCGAAGGTTCTGATCAGCATCGCGGGTGGTTCCAGCTTTCGTTACTGCCCGCGCTGGGGGCGACGGGGCAACCGCCTTTCAAGAGCGTGCTGACACATGGCTTCACCGTCGACGAGAAGGGCATGAAGCAGTCCAAGTCGCTGGGCAACTACGTCAACGCGCAGGAGGAGGTCAGCAAATACGGCGCCGATATCCTGAGGCTCTGGGTCGCCAGCGTCAACTACCAGGAGGACGTGCGCTGCAACGACGAGCTGATCGGTCGGTCGCAGGACGCCTACCGCAAGATCCGCAATACGCTGCGGTATCTGCTGGGCAATATCGACGGGTTCGATCCGACGCTCGATGCGATCGACTACGACCACATGTTCGAGATCGACAAGTGGGCGATGTGCCAGTTGCAGAAGCTGATCGCGGATGTGACCGACGCATACGACAACTTCGTGTTCCATCGCGTGTTTTCGCTGCTGTACAACTTCTGCACGGTCGAGATGAGCAGCATCTATATGGACGTGCTGAAGGACCGGATGTATTGCGACGCGTACGACAGCCTGAGCCGGCGGAGCGGGCAGACGGTGATGTACCAGATCCTCGCGGCGCTGGTGCGGATGCTGGCGCCGATCCTGGCGCACACGTCGGAAGAGGCGTGGGACGCGATGCCGTTCAAGCCTGAGGAGCGCGACAGCGTCCACCTGGCGAGTATGCCGAAGGTCGACGAGAGCATCGACTTTGCAGGCCAGCAGACAAAATGGCAGAAGATCATGGCGCTGCGGGACGCGGTTTTGCGTACGCTCGAAGGGCTGCGGCAGGACAAGACCATCGCCAGCAACCAGGAGGCGTCGGTGACGATGCATTGCACCGACGACGACGCGGCGGCGCTGGAGACATTCGGCCTGGAACCCTTCGCGGCCCTGTGCATCGTCAGCGAGGTGACGCTGGAGAGAGGCGCCGAGTCGACGACGATCTCTGCCGGCAAGAGTCCCCACGCCAAGTGCCAGCGCTGCTGGAACTACTGGCCGAGTGTCGGCGCCAACGCCGAGAGTCCCGATCTGTGCCAGCGATGCGCGACTGTGGTCGCCTCCGCATAAGATTTCTGGCGTCAACCTCGATCTGGTCGGTGACCGCTAAGTCTTTCCCAGAATTGGCGCGGTGAGAGAATCTCCATGTCGTTGACGCAGCCGAGGGCCAGGAGTTCGGCGTCGCCGGTGAGCAGTACGTCGGCATGAGCTGCCACGGCAGCGGCGAGAATCTGGAGATCGTCCTTATCTTGGAGTTTGACTTCGGGGAGTTCGCCAGGTTCAGCACGCGTGCAGTCCTCGCGGATGAGGTCGAGAAAGTCCACAGTGAGGGCCCGAGGGAGCTTGAACTTCGAACGGAGGACCCGACGGAGTTCGTCGAGCACTTGCTGTGATACGATGGACTCATGCCTCGCAAAGACCTCGCGCACCACATCGGCACAGAGCCCGCGCGTTGCAGCCGCACTGGCCAGAACGTTCGTATCCAGGAAGACCCTCATGAGACGTCGTCGAAGACATCCTCGTCGGTCAGATATCCCCTGGCCTCCGCAAACGGCATGATCTTACGCCGCAGGGCATCAAGCTGGCTGATCCGCAGTTGCCGGCGCAGCGCCTCTCTGGCAACCTCGCTCCGGTTCTTACCCGACTGTCGGCTCGCCTTCGTCAGCATCTCGTCCAGATCCTGATCCAACCGGATTGTCAGCGTGCTCGTTTTCATGTATTACATTGTAGTGCACCAGCCTCGGCCTGTCAATGACCATCTCCCCAAGTCTGTCAGACTCAGGTCTCACGAACTGCGGTCTATGAGTTGCTGTGCAGCTCGGGTGTAGACTTCGTCGAGAGTGAGGTGGGTGATGGCGTGAGCGGGGTTGGTGCTCTTGATGGCGAGGCCTCGAGCAGCAACGTCGCGTGCGACGATGCACTCGGGCCGGCCATAGGGGCCGACGCGGAGGGGATTGGACCAACTGAACATCATCACCAGCGGTTTGCCCAGTGCGGCGGCGATATGGCCGGGGCCAGTGTCGTTGCTGACCACGATCCGCGCGGAGCCCAAGACTTCGACGAGTTCGGGCAGCGAGGTGCGACCGGCCAGGTTCACGATCGGGCGGTGGGCGTGGCTCTGGATCTGCTCGACCATCGTGCTTTCGGGTGCGCTGCCGGTAGCGACGATGGACAGGCCATGCTCCGACGAGAGCCGGTCGGCCAGGGCTGCGAAGCGCTCGGGGGGCCAGCACTTGCTGACTTGGGCGGAACCGGGGATCAGGATCGCGTATCGCTCGCGGGTCAGGTTATGCTGCGCCAGAAGCGTGTCGACGGCTGCCACTGCGGCGGGTTTCTCGGGCAGGACAAACTCGACGCGCAGGTCAGAGCCCCCCATCGCCTCGATGATCTTCATGTAATAGTCGATTACGTGGACCCAGTCGGCGTGACGGGGCACGATGGTGGTGTACAAATGGTGGGCGAATTCCCGGCCCCAGACCGGGCCGAAGCGGTGCTTGCAGCCCGAGGCCCAAGCCAGCGACGCCGAGCGAAGCAGCCCCTGGAGGTCGAGCACCGCGTCGAACCGGCGCCGGCGCAGTTCGCCGATCAGCGAGCCCAGGGCCTTCATCGCGAAGGGGCAGTACCAGGCCTTGGCCAGCTTGTTGCGGTCGAAGTAGAGGATTTCGTCGAGGTGCGGGTGGCCCTCGATCAAGGGGGCGAAAGCCGGACGGACGAGCCACGCGATCCGCGCGTGCGGGAAGCTGCGGCGCAGCGCCGACAGCGCCGGCAGCGTCATCACGATATCTCCCAGGGAACTGGGCTTGATCAGGAGGATATTCTTCCAAGCGTCGGGCATAAGCTGCGGATTGTACGCCACAGGCGGCTCCGGGGCAACGGGCGATCTGCATACCGAGGTTGAAATGTACGATCCGGCCGATAGAATGAATGGGGCCCGGCGCATCGTCCGGCCGGCCGGAACGACGCAGAGACCTCCAGCAGAGGATTCCCGAGATGGCGAAGAAGGGCAAGTATGTGTATGAGTGGCCTCGGCCGATGGTGACGGTCGATGCGGCGGTGTTCTGCTTTTCGCGGGGCAAGGCCCGGCTGCTGCTGGTCGAGCGAAAGAAGGAGCCCTACAAGGGACAATGGGCGGTGCCGGGCGGGTTCATCGGGATGGATGAAGAGTTGGAGGATGCCGTCGCTCGCGAGTTGGAGGAGGAGACGGGCGTAACGGGCGTCCCTCTGCAGCAGTTGCACACCTTCGGGACCGTGGGTCGGGACCCGCGTGGCCGGCAGATCACGGTCGTCTTCATGGGGGTCGCGCCAGAAGGCCAACCGACTCTCCGCGCCGGCGACGACGCGGCCAAGGCCCGGTGGTTCCCCATCGACCGGCTGCCGACCAATATGGCCTTCGACCACGACCGTGTGACGCGACTGGCAATCTCCCGGCTCAAACGGACGAAGGCGTATCGACAATTTGCAGCCGGGCGCAGCGAATCGAGATAAGTTCCGCCACGCTTCATCGATCTTGCCGCGGCCGTGAGGATTTAGCCCAAATGGCTTTGTATCATGAAAACCGATGACTGCGATTACCGGTTTCCACTCGATCGAATCGGGTGGAAGGGTCTTCTGGCGGTGGGCTGCCATTCCACGCCTCTGCCGCTACGGCCGCTGGCGCTGCCATATACGCTGATCGTTTACCGCAAGCTGCTGGCGGCCAGCTACAGCCCGAGGCATCTGTTGGTGCTGCATACCGAGAAATACCATTCGTCGCTGCTGTTTCGGGCGCTGCGCCCCAGGTTGCGGAGGATTCGCCCGGTGCTGGAGTCCTACGCGATTCGAAGCGGGGACACCACCCTTGCCCTCGAGACCCCCCGAGACGGATGAGTCGATGAGCGAGCGGCTGTCGCTATCGCCGATTGCGCCGCGAACGTTGGTCGTTCCGCAAGTCGCGATGGCGGATTGACACGCGTCGGGCGCAGCTCTACCATGACGGCACGTGGTCACAGCGACGCAAACGGTCCATGGCAGGAGCAGCATCATGAGTGATGGGGCATCGGAAGACTTCATGACGCCGGGCTATCTGAAGCAGGCGATGAAGGCCTTCAAGAAACGGCTCAAGCTGACACGGCTGGACGCCGAATCGGGTTTGGGCGGCGGGCCGTGCAGCGGCGGGCCGGTCGTTGGGACCCGCCCCCGGGGGAATGGGACGCGGACCGCTACCTGGTCGACGCCGCGGTCCCCCTGGCCCGCGCCCAGAGCGCCGGGGTGCTCGTCGACGTCGGCA
>CAZTGH010000227.1:3455-8728 GCA_964612985.1 uncultured Pirellulales bacterium | reverse complement strand
GGCGTCTTGCAGCCGGGCGGCAAGGCCCAGGGTCTCGCCGCCGTCGTCCACGTCCCCACGGGAACCAGGATCGACGCCGGCGCCGGCATCTTCAGCCCCTATCGCGTCTTCACCACCGACCAACGCTACGGCGCCATGGCGTGGGACTGGCCCAGCACCTCGAAGCGCCTGCCCGACGGCGCCGTCGAAATCACCAGCACCGCGGCACCCGATCGGCCCTTCGACCTGATCGCCGTCTACCGCTGGACCGCGCCGACCACCCTCGACCTCGAGCTTACCGTCCAGGCCCATGAAGACCTCGACGACTTCGAAGTCTTTCTCGCCTCCTATTTCGACAAGGCCTTTCCGTCGCCCTACGTGTACACGCGATCCGCTCCCGAAGCCAGGCCGGGCTTCACGCTCGCGACGAAATCCGATGGCGACTGGCAGTTGTTCCCACGCGACGACAAGGTCCTCGCGATCGTGCACGATGGTCGCTGGACCAAGCCTCCGTATCCCCTCAATTGGGCGATTCACACGCCGTTCGCGGCGCCGCTCGCCTTCCGCCGCAATGCCGACCGAAGCCTGGCGGTCGCCATCATGAGCCCGCCGACCGATTGCTTCGCCATCTCGACCCCTTACGAAGGCGAAACGCACTACTCGCTCTATCCATCGCTGTTCGGTCGCGACGTCGAGGCAGGCCGAACCGCCCGCGCCCGCGTCCGATTCGTCGTCACCACCGAAGCCGCCGAATCCGACATCCTCAGCCTGTACCAGGATTATGCTCGATAAACCCCGCCACGACGAAACGAATGCGACCCCACTGCCGCAGCCGTATGCCTACCACGATGCGCGCAACCCCGTCCTCTTGTCCGACATCGTCGAGGGCCTCCTCGCCGGCGCGCGCATGTTCCTCTCCGGCGGCGCCGGCACCGGCAAAACCACCCTCGTCCGGCGTATCGCCAACCAGCTCGTCCAGCGCGGCAAGCACGTCGTCCTCGCCGCCTCCACCGGCATTGCCGCCTGCCAGTTGCGCGACGAAACCGGCATCCACAACTCCCGCTACTGCCAGGGCCCCTCCACCCTCCACGCCGTCGCCTCGCTGCCCCGCGTCGAGATGCCCGACTCCAATCGCCGAAGAGAGTGGGGACGCCGCAAGCTGGAACGCGCCGCCGTCATCATCATCGACGAAATCAGCATGGTCGACCGCCTCACCTTCGACCGCTTCCTCGAACGCGTCGAGCCCGGCACCGGCATCCTGGCCGTCGGTGATTTCTTCCAGCTCCCACCCGTCCCGCGCAACGAAGAGGGCCTCCCTGACTTCGCCTTCTACAGTCTCGCCTTCGCCGACTTCGAGCTGATCGACCTCCAGACCGTCCTCCGCCAGGCCGAGCCGCACTTCGTCCAATTCCTAAAAGGTCTCCGCCAGGGCCAGGTCGATTCCGACGTCCTCCAAAACGCCCACCGCCCGTTCGATCCCGACTACCCCGTCCTCTTTGGCACCAACCGCCAGGCCGATGCCTACAACCGCCGACGCATCGACCAGATCGACGCACCCTCCGTACACAGCACTTGCCAGGTCACCAAAGGCGACCGCGACGAGGCCCGCCAGTGGCTCCAGAGCCACACCCGCGCCAAGACCACCCTCGAGATCAAACAGCAGATGCGAGTCCTCTGCATCCAGAACCACGAAGACCTCGTCAACGGCGACCTCGGCACCGTCGTCGATATCTGCACCGACTGCGTCCCAGGCACTGAGCTGCCCCTCTGGATCGACGTCGAGTTCGACCGTGACGAGATCGGCGTCCGCCGCCTCAACCCCCTCGAATTCCAGGAACGCGTCTGGGACTCCCGAAAGGAGACCGAACAGCTCAAGTTCTCCATCGTCCAGTACCCCATCGTCCCCGCCTACGCCCTCACCGTCCACAAGGCCCAGGGCATGACCCTCGACGTCGTCAACGTCGATGGCTCCCACGTCAACTTCGTCCCCGGTCACGTCTATGTCGCCCTTTCGCGCGCCCGCACCCTCGACGGCATCCGCCTCCGCAACGCCGCCGGTTTCGCCGCCTTCAACGATTCAGCGGTCCTCCACTACTACGAAAAAGCCCACCGCTTCCAACCTGCCCACCGGTAGGGGCGAATCATCATTCGCCCCGCCCTCCGGACCACCTTCGCCCCCAAACGTAGGGGCGAGGCATGCCTCGCCCTCACTCTTGCCGCCTGGTCCCCCACGAACACGCGGGTTTTTCCTTATTGACGTTTCCCCAGCCCCCGACGTAGTGTGTTCTCAGCATCCAGCGTGCTGTTCTTAGGCCTTTTTGAGAGGAGTCAGCCATGCGAGAAAGGATCGTTCGCCTGTCATTGTGTACCGGTCTGTTGCTGGTCCTGTCATCGACTGTCGTCGCGAGCGCTGTGCCGCGCAACGTCATCCTCATCGATTGGGACGGAACCCGCCGCCAGCAGGTCGACCGCAGCCTGGCCGAAGAGAAGCTGCCCGTCCTCCAGTCCCTGATCGATCGCGGTGTCTACGTCAAGATCGACGTCGAAAACGTAACCGACACCCGCGCCGCCTGGATGCAGTTGCTCACTGGCTACGCCCCCAAACCCGCCGGCGATTCCGACCGCCAGACCCCGCCCGCCCCCAAGGGCACGAGCATCCTTCAACGCCTGGAAAAGCACTTCGGCCCCGAGAAGTTCGTCACTGTCGCCCTCATCGGCAGCCACCGAACCCTGTCCGAACTGCCGGTTGCCGCTGCCTCCTTGCCGAGTCAGACCCAGGCTGCTGGCGTGCCTTCGCCCGCCGCCAGTCCCCGAGCCAACTCGCCCGCCCCCGATGTTTGGGAGGACGACCTCGTCGGCAATGACGAAGTGGGCGCCCGTGCCGTCGAACTGCTGGAGGAATACCAGGACCAGCCGTTCTTCTTCTTCATACGCTTCGCCCGCACCGCCGATACCGAGCAGGACAAAAATGCGAACGATTCGACCGAGGCCCTCGTCTCCTACGATCGCTGGACGGGCCGGATCATGGACAAGATCAAGCAACTCGGACTCACCGGCAGAACGCAGTTCTACGTCACCGCCGATCGCGGCCTCAACGAGGAAAAGCCCGAGCGAGGCTTCGCCTCCCACGTCTTCCTCGCCACCGACAACAAAGCGGTCTATCGTGATGGTCGCCGCCAGGACATCGCGCCGACCATCCTCGAGGCCTTCGGACTCGGCCTGGGCAAGATCGAACCGCCCCTTGACGGCATCTCGCTCACCAAGGTCGACACGCGCCCGCCCGCCAGCGGTCTGGACCGCAAGCCCGACGTTGTGTATGTGCCCACGCCGATGAGCGTCGTCAACAAGATGCTCGAACTCGCCCAGGTCAAACAGAGCGACGTGGTCTACGATCTCGGCTGTGGCGACGGGCGGATTCCCGTCACCGCCGCCAAGCGCTTCGGCTGCCGCGCCTTTGGCTACGACATCGACCCCAAACGCGTCGCCGAATCCCTCGAAAACGTTGAGAAGAACGGCGTCGGCCATCTCGTCACCATCGAGCAGCGAGACATCTTCACGCTCGACCTCAGCGGCGCCGACGTCGTGACGCTCTACCTGCTGCCCAGCCTCAACGTCAAGCTGATCCCGCAGTTGGAAAAGCTCAAGCCCGGCTCCCGCATCGTCTCTCACGACTTCGACATGCGCGGCGTCAAGCCCGACCAGGTCGTCGAAATCACCGGAGGCAACGGCACCTACATCAACCATACCGTCTACCTCTGGACCTGCCCGCTCAACAAGGTCGACGAACCCGACGAAGGCGACGATGGTATCGACTGACCCGCATCCCGCCCGGAATCATGCTGGCAACGGTAGCGGCGGGGCGCCGGTCACGCTCCGCGCCTGTACATGCGCTCCTTCGGCGAAGTTGAGCGACGCAAATTCCCCGTGCAGCTCGACCGCCGGGCGGTCCCGCGCCCGCGCCGCCTGGATCGCATACGCACAATGCGCACAAATCCGCTCGTTCATAACGACCCTCCTTTCCATATTCGTGTCTCGTATCTGGTTTCTCGTATCTCGCCTCCCCAAAGGCAGGGGCCAGGCATGCCTCGCCCTCCCGCCCTCGGCTGCAAATAGCCGCTCCGTGCGACTGAACTTCGCGCGGTGCGAACTCGGACAAATCCTTGGCGAGACGCTCGCCTCACGGTAACATGAGCCAAAGGCTTTCGTGGCTCGATCAGCGGCGCCATCGGCCGCCACCGATTTCCAGCAAAGGGGATAATATGACGCTATCGAGATGGATACTGTTGCTGCCTCTGGCACTGATTCCCGTGTGTGCTTCGGGACAGGACCGCACTGCGCCCGCCGAGGAAGTACTGGCCTATTTGAAGGGCCTCGGAAACGGATCGTATCTCTTCGGGCAAGTCGCCACCTGGGTCCATAACGAAAACCCGGATATGGACCACCCCAGCAACTGGCTCCGCAAAGTCCACGACCACACCGGCAAAATGCCCCGCTACGGATGCGTTACCTACGACTTCCACGACGACCCCTTCCCCGACGCCGAGTGGAATGGAGGCGTCAAGAAGATGTGGGATCGCGGCCTGATCGTCGGCGTCTACTCCTTCTACGCCAACCCCTCCGGACGCGCCTGGAACGACCCCATCGATATCGACCTGATCTTCGCCTCCGACGACAACCCCACCAAACAGCACTTCTATCACCAGATGGACCGCATGGCCGCCAACCTGCAATGGCTGAAGGACCAGGGCGTCCCCGTGATCTATACGCCGCTCGTCGAAAGCGACGACCGCAATAAGTGGCACGCCAAGGAAGGCAGCGCCCACGCTATCAAACTCTACCGCCTGATCCACGACGTCTTCACCCGCGACAAGGGGCTCGACAATGTCCTCTGGGCCTATCACACCACCGCCAATCACGGCGCCCTGGAGCAGTACTACCCGGGCGACGACTACGTCGATATCCTGGGCAAGTCCGCTTACGGCACCGGCCTGAACTTCTCCGAGTACGACTGGGCCGTCCACAAAAAGAAAACCGCCGGCAAGGTCATCTGGTGGTCCGAACTCGGCATCCGAGGCCGATCCGACGCCCCTCGCGACTGCCTCGACGTACCCCGGAAACTGGAAAGCAGCTACCCCGAACTCGCTGGCTTCGTCTTCTGGAGCGACGACGGACACTACAACGTCGTTGGCAACCGAAATGGCCCCGAACTCATGGCCTGCCCCCAAATCGTCACCCTCGAATAAATGCAACACAAGGCTCGGCGCGGTCAGTTGTAGAGGTGAGGCATACCTCGC
>CAZTGH010000227.1:0-3445 GCA_964612985.1 uncultured Pirellulales bacterium | reverse complement strand
CGCCCTCACAACCGGCAAGACCCTACACTGCGCGTCTCTCCCCTTGTCATCCCGAGTTCGGCAGCGGCGCCGCCATTGTAGGAGGGAACAGGACCGCCCGCGTTCGTAGTGGCGTCGTAAGACGCTATATGCCCTCATAGCACCAAAGGCCCTCACGGATCCGCTACCAGCGACAGACCTCCCCGCTACCCATGCTTGTCGCGCGCCCCGAGCAACGAAGATGCCCGTTTTCTCTCGAAATCCCGTCCGTTTGGTGGTATGCTGGCGCCTCAAATGGGGCTGGATTTCGTCCGTCTTCCGGAGGCCGGCACTGATTCTGTGGTGGATACTGGTGGAGATACATCGATGACCTTCAGACAACTGGGATTCGCATTCGCACTCGCTGTTCTGATGACGTTCCAGATCACTCCGGCGGGGCAGTGGCCCAACTGGCGGGGACCCCACTTCAACGGTTCCGCCGACGAACAGAACCTGCCCGACTTCTGGACGGATACGGACAACGTCGCCTGGGTCGCGCCGCTGCCGGGTCCTGCCGCCTCGACCCCCGCCATCTGGGACGGAAAGGTCTTCGTCAGTTCCGAGGTCAGGGATGGCGACGACCTGCTCGCCCTGGCCTTCGACGTCCGGACGGGCCAGCAACTCTGGTCGACCACCGTCGGCAAGTCGGATCGCAACGTCCCGCGCAACAACATGGCCACCCCTTCGCCCACCACCGATGGTCGGTACGTCTTCTTCCTCTATGGCTCGGGCGACCTGGCCGCCCTCGACTTCGACGGCCGCATCGTCTGGTCCCGCAACCTCGAAGCCGACTACGGCAACATCATGTGCCAGTTTGGCTATGGCTCCAGCCCCATGGCCATCGAAGGCAGGCTCTACATCCCCATCCTGCGCCGCGAAAGGGCTTGGCGCGAGCCCCGCGAAGGCGAGCCCTTCGATTCGCTCCTGCTGGCCATCGACCCCGCCACCGGCAAGACCCTCTGGAAGCACGTGCGAAAAAGCGACGCCCAGGACGAATCGCTCGATTCCTACGCCTCGCCCATCCCCTTCGAGCACGACGGTCGCACCGAGATTCTCATGACCGGGGCCGACTACGTCACCTCGCACGACCCCGAAACCGGCGCCGAACTATGGCGCTACCTCTACGCCACCGGCCGCCGCAGCACCCGCTGGCGCCTCATCCCCTCGATCGTCACCGGCGCCGGATTGATCTTTGGCGTCCAGCCCCGAGGCGGCAACGACCTGTTCGCCATCCAAGCAGGCCGCTCGGGCTCCCTCTCCCAGAACGACATCGCCTGGACCTTCGACCGCGCTACGCCCGATGTCCCCACGCCTCTGTTCTACCAGGACCATCTCTACGTCCTCGATGGCACTCGCAATGGCAAAGTCGTCACCTGCCTCGATCCCACCACCGGGCAAACCAGATGGCAGGGCAAGATCGGTGGCAGGGGACCCTGGCGCGCCTCGCTCACCGCCGCCGACGGCAAGCTCTATGGCATCAACGAGGACAGCGAAACCATCGTCCTCTCGGCCGCCGACGACGCGTTCAAGATCCTCAGCCGCTTCGACATGAACGATGCTCCCGTCCAGGCCTCCATCGCCATCGCCGACGGCCGCCTCTTCATCCGTACCGCCAGCAAACTCACCTGCGTCGCCGGTTTGTAGTGTGCCCGTCAGGGCATATCCAGCATGACCCGTTGCATGCAGCCACTCAGCCGGGTTGACCCATGCGCGCATTCTGAATTCAATGACTTCAGCCTATCCTCTCGGCAAAACCGATTGGGCAGAGGCCCAAATTAAGGGCAGCCTGGGGGGTGATTTGGGCCTCTGGGGTCCCGGGCGGTTTTGCCGAGACAAGACTCGCTGAAGTCCTCAACCAACGAATCCCCCGGGACAGTCAAACCGTTCACCCTCATTCGCCCTCCTGCTCAGATTCCCAGCGTCCCCTCCCTACACCCCCAGCACCTCGATCCGCGTCGGCCCGCGGAGTCGGTACCGAATCCCGCGCCAGCGAATCGTCCGCCCGAACGCCGACGACAGGATGAACACCAGCAGCAGCCCCGACCAGAACCAGAACCCCAGGACGTCCGCCGCCACCGCAGGCCGCAGATTCGCTGGGCGGTCCCGCAGCAGCCGCACCGCCAGCGACTGGCGTAGTACCACCCTGAGGAGCTGCCCCGCGAAAAACACGATTGGCACCGCGACAAAAAGCCCCACGTGCTCCGCGCCGGTCGCCGCTGCATAGACACCCAGCGCCGCCGTGCCCCACAGCCCCACGACCGACCCCAGGCTGCTGAACAGACCCAGCGTCCACGTCAGCGGCGCGTACACCCGCGTGATCAGGAACTGCCTCCGCCCGAACTCGCACAGCCGCCGCCAGGTCGTCGCTTCGTACGATGCCGCCAGGCACGCCGGCACGAACGTCACGATCATCCCCGCCTTCTTGATCGCCATACTCAGCGACAGATCATCGCTGAGCGTCCGCTTCCACGTCTCCGTCAGTCCCAGCCGCCGGAAGTCCGCCAGACGCACCGCCATCGAACCGCCCCAGGCCTGATTGAATCGGCTGTTGCCCAGCATCTGCGCGATGCTTGCGTTAATCGCCGACAGCCCCAGCGTCGCCAGGTTGTTCCGCAGCGGAACGAAGAGACGATAGCCCGTCGTCAGGCCCCGCCTTGCTTTCCGCAGGGGAAGGATCAATTGCGCCAACCAGTCCGTGCGCACGCAGACATCCGAGTCGGCAAAGGCCAGTACCTCGACGTCATCCCCGAGTCGCTCGATCGCATACAGCAGGTTGTGAATCTTCTGGCTGCACGTCGCCGACGCTCCCGCCACCAGGATCTCCACCGCTGGACTGCCCGCCCGGCCCGCCAGCTCGTCCTGCATCCGACGCAACGCCCCGTACGCCGGATCCGACTTCTCCTGCACGACGAAGTACACCCGGTACGCATCGTAGTCCTGCGCCAGCAGCGACCGAATGTTCACCTCGAAGTTCGGATCGAGCCCCTTGCACGGAACCAGCAACGCCACCCGAGGCTGGTACGCAGTGATTGCCTTCCGATCGTACTTCGCCAGCGCATAGCGATAATTACGCACGGCGTAATACGTGAACAGCAGTTGCACCGCCATCGCGGCCCAGGCAATATAGATATACCAATCCATCACGAACCGGTGCTTCTCAATACGGTAAGTACCCGATGGCGCTGCCGCATCCGTCCATCGCGGCCGCCGCGCGGCTACCATAGGCCAATTCACCCCCGCACGCCAGCCTTTTCTCCACCCCACTCTCCCCCGCATCATTCTGCCGTCGGGTGCGCTCGGAATACGTTGGCGACGTTGTACCGTCTGCGCGCGGGCAAGCATTGGCTCTTGGGGTGAAGAAATGCTAAAATACGCAGATGCGAGGCAGGGAAGCTCCCGTGAGGCACAAGAGCATCGGTGGCCCCGT
>CAZTGH010000226.1:0-8749 GCA_964612985.1 uncultured Pirellulales bacterium | reverse complement strand
GGCAGTTGCTCCTTGGCGTCGCGCAGCGTCATGACTTCGAGTTCGAGCTCATCGCGTCTGGCCCGCAACGCCGGCGGCATCGCCGCTTCGGTATTGCTGGGCAGCAGGTGGAGTTGGTGGGCGCGGTATCCATCGAGCGAGGCGTCGTCCGCCGCTCTCTGCGTGGGACGGATGCCGCGGAACCAGTCGGCGGGCGTGCCCAGGCCATCGCCGTTGTCGTCGAGCAGGGCGTGCTCGGTCGCGAGTCGGCCGTCGGCCAGGTAGAACGCCTGCGTCTGGTGAGAGGCGGTCAGGAAGGCTTCGAGCAAGGACGTCTGTCCATCCTTGTCGAGGTCGGCCTCCGCCTGGGTAATCGCCTCGGCCAGGTACCCGCCGAAGCGCGTGTAGTTCTGCTCGAACCCGCTCTTGGTCGCGGTGACGATCACCCGTCCCGGCGCCGAGAGTGCTTTGAGGAATGGCGCGCTCGATGAAGAAGTGTCGATCACCGCGACCGTTCGTTCCATCGGTGCAAGCCACACCGCCAGATCCTCGCTTGTCAGGTCGGGCCCTCGCAGATTGAACCGGGCGGTCCTTCCGTCGAAGGTCCCATGCCCGATCAGGACGAGCCACAATGGGGCGACGTTTTGTCGGGATTCTTCGGCCAGCACCTCTTTCAATTGCAGACGATCAGATTTTTCTTCCGCTCCATCAAGACCGATGGAACGGAACTGAGCGCCGCTTTGCTCGCACGCCTGTTCCCAGAGATCGGCCCACGAGGCAAACTGCTCCAGATACGCGGGAAGACCGGGGGCTCCTACGACGACGATGACGCTTTGCGCGATTCGCTCCTGTGCCGCCGTGGAGACGGAATAGCCCGGGACGAAGGCCAGCAGGCAAGCCAGGATCGTCGCGCTTCTCATGGCATCCCCTTCCAGCGGCGAAGCGCCCATTCGACGGCCAGGCAGACCAGCAGCAGCAGGAACACCGTCGGCAGGATCCCGGGAAGATCCCAGACGGGTCTGACCCAGGCGGTGGTGATGGGCACCTCTCGATTCGGCAGGCTGCGGGCGAAATCCTCCAGCTCGTCGATCTCCACGATCCGGCCTCCCGTCTGGCGGGCGATCTGTTCCAGCAGCGGGCGGTTCGCTTTGATCGAGCGGAACTCGCGGGCTTCCAGGTCCGTCGCCCATCCCACTTCACCGCCGCCGATCTCGGCGCCGTTGGCGTCGGCGACTGTCGCTCGGGCGAGATAGCCTCCGCTGACGCGCGGAACGTAGGTACTCTCGAACAGACCGCTTTCGCCGGAGATGGGCTGCGCCGTCAGACGCAGAGTCTGTCCCTCAGCCTGATCGACCTCGATGGCGACCGAGATATTGTCCATCGGTTCGAACTTCCGATCGCGGACGCGGACCCTCAGTTGGACGGCATCCGTGCTCTCATCGCGTTCGTCGGCGATACGGATTTCGATTCGCTCCGGAACGTCGGCGACGAGCCACCGCAGTGCCTGCCTCCAGAACTTGTCCATGTCTTCGCGAGCTTCGACATCCTGAAGCCCCCAGCGCCAGATGTCGCCCACGGTCAATGCGGCGCTGCGCCCGTTACCGATGCGCTGGACGACGAAGGCGGGCAGGGGCTCTTCGTCAGCACCTTCGACCACGGCGACGGTTCGCGCTCCGGCCTTGGTCGAGCGGACGCGATTGAGCACGCGGAAATCGACCATCTTATCGAGCCGCTCCCGTTCGGCCTGTTCGTTGTCGCGCAGGCGCGCCCAGGGTTCCAGCCAGCCCTCCCGTGTCAGCGTCATGCGAATCGCAGGCGTCGTGCCATCGGGCATTCGGTCGAGATAGACGGGCAGCAGGCTTGCGATCGGGGTGCGATCGAAACCGCCTTTCTGGAAGGAATCCTTGCCTCCGAGCATGAAGAAGCCGCCGCCTCGCTCGGTGACGAATCGTCGCAGCAGGTCCATCTGGTCGTGTGTGAAGAACGCGGCCTCGACGTCATCGAGAATCACGGCGTGGTAGCCGAACAGTAGTTCGGGCGTCTTCGGGAAGCCGTCCTGAAGCTCGGTTGCGTCGCGCGTGTTGAGCCGGACGAGAACGGGCTGATCGTACTGCTCGGTTTCCTCCTGCTCCTGATTGTCAAAACCGCGATAGAGCGGATTGCTCTGCTCGCCGGAGCGGCCACGCCAGTCGTACTTCGGTTCGCGCCGAGCCACGCGGATCAGCCCGACCATCTGCACCTGTTCGTCTTCGCTGACCGCCCGTTGAAGAAACTTGTACTCCCAGTTGGGCCTGCCCGATACGTAAAGAATACGATAAGGGCCTGCACCTCGGTCCACGACGACGGTCCGCGCGTTATTGGCCAGCGTCGCTTCCGACGAAGGCTCGGGGGGATCGGCAGATTCATCCTTCACTTCCGCAACGCGGACCTGGTAGAACAGGACGCCGGCTCGATCGGGACGAAGACGAAAACGAAACGCCTGCTTCTCCTCGTCCTCGCTTACCTTCCACTGCTGACGTTCGACCAGGGCGCCGGCGCTGTCGGTCAATTCGACGATGATGCTCTGGCCGTCGAAGCCGGTGGCCTCGACGTCGGCCTGGACAATGACGGGGGCATCTTCAAACGAGGTCTGACTGACCGAAACGTTGGCCAGGGACAGGTCTCTGGGAGCGCGATCCTGACCGATGACCACAGGATAGATGGGCGGCACGCCTGCCAGATCGGCCGACGACGCGAGGCCATCGGTAGCGTTGCCGTCGGTCATCAGCAACACGCCGGCAATCGGTCGGTCGCGATACCGCTCCCCTATCGTGCGCAGGGCGGCACCGATGGCGGACGAAGTCCCTGTGAAATCCAGGTCGGAGAAATCGGAGGTCCGGTGCAGCCTCGAATCGAAGGTGTACTGTCGGAGCTGGAAATTGTCGGCCAGCGCCGCCAGCCAATTCGTCCTGGTCGTATCGAGGGCTTCGCGGAGGACCTGTCCTCGACTGCGATCGGCGCCGGGGTCCTGGACGGTTAGCCCCGCGCTATTGTCGGCGACCACGACGAAGAGGTTTGCCCCGGTCTTGGCCCGCCGGCCACTCCACAGCGGTTCGATCAGGCACAGGGTCAGGACGAGGACAGCCAGCAGCTTGGCTACGAAAGCGATTCGCTCGGCGGCGCCGGCGCGCGAATTGCGCCGGTAGGCCCAGACCAACAGTGCGATTGCGACCAGCGCCAGAATCAATGCCGGCCACACCCAGGCGGTCATCGAGATAGTGATCCTCGCCAGGGGAGTCATCGCGTCTCGCCCCCGAGGTTCTCGAAGTAGCTGCGAACCAGTTCGGCGAAACGGTCGGGCACCGGGTCGCGGTCGATCGGGACCAGAGCCTCGTCCGAGTCAAGCTGGGCGAGCTTGTCCCGGAGCGTGGTTTGTAGCTCCATCAGCGGCTTCATGATCTGCTGCTCGACGAGATCCCACTGGGGTTCCTTCCCGTGCCGTGTGAATTCGCTCCGCATCGTGCGGGCGCGGTCGCGGACGCGCGCCACGTCTTCGCGCAGTTCGCGTTCCGTGAGCATCTCTTCGACGTCGCGGAGCCGGTCGGACCATTCGCGGTAATCTTCCCCGGTGAGCGGGCCTCGGGCGCCGCGGTCGGTCCACTTCTGGAACGACTCGCCACCAGGGCCCCATCCATTTGGATTGCCCGGTCGGTCTCGGTTGTCCCGATTGCCTCGGGCGGTCCGATTCGCCTGGCCCTCTTGCGGCTGGGCGCCCTCCTGTGACTCGCCCGAAGGCTGCTGACCAGTGTTTCTGCCCGAGGCCTGAGCTTGTCGCGATTGCTCCTGTCCTTGCGACGGTTGATTCTCGCCAGGCGACCGGTCTTGTCGCTGGGCCTCGTTCCGCTGGCTACGTCCGGCGGCAGCGACGGTCTGATTCGGATCGTCCGTCCGTTCGCCTGCGGCACGAGCGGCTTCCGCGTCGAGTTGTTCGGTCAATTCCTCCAGCTGCTGTCGCGCCAGGCGCAGCGCCTCGGCTTCGTCACCCAGCACGCTCTCGGCGGCTTCTTCCACGCCTTCGCGCAGCTCGTCGATTCCCTGGGCCGCACGCCGCTCGATGTCCCGGGCCTGGGGCAGAAAGTTGCGTTCGAGCAACTGGCCTGTCGCTTCCAGCGCCTCATCCAGGTTCTCCGTGCTGGCTTCTCTCAGTGTATCGTACAGCTTTCGCGAAAGCAGTGGTTCAGCCACTTCCGCCTGCTCGCTGACGTCGCGCATCTGCTCGATCAACTCCTCGATCTCTTCTCGCTGCTGCTGAATCTGCTCGGTCAGTTCCCCGTTCGTACCATTGTCGGCAAGCGTCCGGCGACCAGAGGCCTCTTGCTGCTGCATCTGCTCGCTGATTTGGTCCTGCCGCTGATCAAGCTGCTGGGCTCGCTCACGCATATCGCGCATCTGCTCGGAGAACTGGTTCGAGGTGTTGCGACGGAACTCGTCGCGCATCTCTTCGAGCTGCCGCTGAGCGCGCGTCGACGACGTGATCGCCTGCGAGACCATGCCCTCTTGCAGTTCCTGGGCGGACTGTTGAACCTGGGAACGCGATTCGTCGAGTTGCTCGCGGGCCTCCGACGTTCGCTGGCGATTCTGAGACTGGTCCATTCTCGCCTGGAGTTCGTCGATGTCCCGCAGCGCTTCAAGCTGCTCGTCCCGCAGGCGTTTGAGCTCGCGGAGGATCTCCTGCCGCTCCTGCTCGTTGCGGGCCTGCCGCAGGGCCGCTTCAGCCTCGCGAAGCCGCTCGCTCATGTCGTTCTGCCGGCGGGCGAGATCGCTGAGCCGATTGAGAACCTGGAGGTCTTCCTGTTGGGCGGCCTGCTGGCGCGACTGGGCCAGACGTTCGGTCTCGTAGCGGTTTTCCTGTTCGGTCAGTTCGAGCTGCTGTAATTGCTGCTGCGATCGTGCCGATGCCGAATTGGAGTTGCTCCCTTGCCCCTGGTTCTGCCCGCGTGCGATCTGGTGCTCGCGCTGGCGCAGTTTGAGCAATTCCTGATAGGCCGATTGCTCGGCGCCCAGGGCTGGGGTCAGTTCCGCTGCCGAAGCGGACTGGCTCGCCTCACTGAGATGATTCACCGAGGTCTCCATATGCTCGGCAGCATTCTGCAAGGCCTGGCCTGCCGTTGGGTCCTCGGCCTCCGCCAGTGCCGAACGCGCCTTGTCCAGTGCCTCGGACTGCGACTGGCGAACGACGTCGAGGTCGCCCGCGCGGTCGCCGATGTCGCCTGATGCATCCGTCTGCTGTTTGATGTTCCAGGTGGCGATGATAATCTGCTTCTGCAACTGGATCAGCTCTTCGGTCTGCTGGCCCTGCTGTTGTCCCTGCTGGTTCTGCTGTTGCTGGCTCTGTTGATTCTGAAACGACTGGTTCTCACGGAAGACCTCATCGAAGGGGCGCACCTCGGCAAAATACATGTCGCTGGCGGTCCGTCGGGGTCTGCCGTCCGGTCCCACGTCGTCGGCCCAGAAGTAGTACGTCAGCAGTTGATCGGGGGCTGCTCCGAGCTCTTCGAGTGCCAGCAGGTGTTGGATCTGCTGCTTGCCCGTCGCCGGGGAATCGCCCAGTGCGACTTCCTGCGTCTCAATGCCGGCCAGTGTATATGTCAGTCCATAGTTGATCACGCCGTAGTCGTCGGACACCTCAGCCTGGAGATCCAGCTCTTCCAGAGGCGAAGCGGCGATGTCCCGGTTGGGGAACACCGGCTTCAGTTCCGGCGGCAGATTTTCGTGGACGTCGATCGCGAAGCGAGGCGGTGTCTTGCTCTCCAGTCCTTGCGCGTCAGCCATGAGCAGTTCGTATCGTTCACTTCTCTCTGCGGTGAACGAGGTAGTCAGAACGTTCGGATGCTCGGGATTGAGATTCAGCCCCAGAGCGATGCCCTCTCTCGGGGCGAGCCTGGCTGTCGTCACGGGTTTGTTCAACGTAAAGGTCAGGGTTACCTGCGATCCCTCGACGACACTGATCCGCCTCGTGTCGTTGACAACCTTCTCGGGCAGGTTCGTATACGATGGATACACGATCCTGGCATCCGCCTGAATCAGTCGAGGCCGGTCGAAGACCGTGATTTTGTAGCTGTCGCTACGCTGACGTGCGAACTCGACGTGATAGAGCAGATCGGAGCGGACGTCCTGGAGCACGCCTCCGAAGACGACGTCATCGACGTTTCGCGTCAGAGGCATGCGTTGCCGTTCCTGGCCCGGCGCCGCGTAGGAGAGCGCGACGTCCAGCGGAACCTCCCCATCGAAGCGAGCGACGATCACGACGGGACTTCCTGCTTCGACGCTGGTATTGCCTGGCGTGATCGTGACCTGGTAGCCTTTCGAGGCCAGGACGCCGCGACCGCTTCGGGGCAGCACGGAAATCGAGGGCAGCAATTGCGAAAAGACGCCGAGCAGAAGCAGCAGCACTGCAATCCAGGTGACGTTGGCCAGCGCCACCCTTCGCGGCGGAATGCTTTCGAGCCAATCGTGACTGGTCGCATGAACGACCGCCTCGCGGAGCACCTGGGTCTGGAGATAGCCCAGCCTTCCGCCCGGGTGGTCGGGCTTCTGCTCGATGGCCGCCAGCAGCAGGGCCTTGAGATCGGGGTGGTGCTGTTCGATATCCCGCGCGAGCGCGTGATAATCCGGTCCAATGCGCTCGGATCGGTAGACGGCAAAGAGCGTGACGAGGATCGTGGCGACGGTCCACAGCTCCAGGGCGAACGGCAGCCTCCAGCCCCAGAGCCAGCCGATGCCGATCAGCGCGAGTCCAATGAATACGGCGACGAGCCAGTAGAGCGACAGACGCCACGCGAGATTCAGACGTCTGCGACGCCTCAGGATCGGCTCGAGTTGTCTGCGAAGCGATTGCTCGATCATGGCTGTTCCCCCTGAGATTCTGTCGCAGACCGGGTCATCCACCCGGCCAGCCAGGTCTCTGTCAACAGCACTATCAACGCGGCGAGGAGTACCCATCGCCAGAGTTTCTGTTCGTTTTCTGTCTCGACCAACCCTCGATGAACCGCGGCTTTGGCCACCTGCTCGGCGGTGGCAGGGCTCGGCGACGACAACGCGACGCCCAGCTTCTCCAGTTCCTCCAGGGGCATCGGGTCCGTTCGTCCCTCCGCTGCGGGGATGTTGACCACGAACCGCTTGGCGCCGTCTGCGGATTCTATGCGGTAGACCCCCGGCATGTCCGTCTGGGTGAACCTCTCGGCACCCGCCTCCAGTGTAATCGTCGAGCCATCCGGCTTTCGGACGAGCCGTTCCGCTGTCTGTACGGCGGTCGGTGTTGCGACGGGTATGGGATCGCCGACGAAATATTGTGCCTGGGCCTCGGTGAGAACCCCGCCATATTCGAGAATGCTGTAGAGCAGTGGAACGAACTTCGAGGAGAGGGCCAGGTCGCTGTCGGCCGGATGCCATCCGCTGGTCAGAACGATCAGTGTGCCTCGTCCCACAGGCACCTCGAACCACGCGGGATCGCCGTTGTCGTACCGGGCCAGCACGCGTGCGTCGGTCAAATTCGTAAGGTCGACGCGCCGATGCTTCCAGAAATGGACCTTGGTGAAATCTCCGAAGCGGGGATCGGAAAAGACGCTCAGGAGAGGATGAGCGAACTCGATTTGCCCGAGCATGGCATATGGTCCGCTGTCCGCTTCTTCGATCGCAAGATCGGGGACACCGGTCAGTTCGGTGAGTGCTTCCGCGGCTGCCGATTTCATTGCCAGCAGGACGGTTCCACCGGCTTCGATATATCTCGCAAGAGCTGGGAGGTTTTCGGCAGGCGACATGTCGGTGGCGATAATCAAATGCGCTGTGGCGATCTCCTCAGGGGACAATGCCTGGTCCCCCTTGCGGAAGATAACACGAGCGTTCAAGCCGCTTGCGTTGTTGAACGCCCGACGTATATAGAACAGCATGTCTCTGGGTTCGTTCGGTTCGTCGCTGCCGACACATAGGATGTTGATTTGTTGTTGCAGGCGAGGCGCGATGTAGAGCGCGTTGTCGAAATCGTGATCGTCTCCCGTCAGGACGAGATGGTGGGGGGACGAGCGATCGGCCGGCGTCGGCACTTTGACGACGAGGCTGTGTCCGGCGGGAATATACGTGTCGACCGCCTCCGACCATACCGGAGTCGCAGTCCCATCGGTCCATCGCAGTTGAAACTGCTCGGTCCGTGCCTCGGGCGAGTTGCTGACACGAACGCTGATAGAGTCGTCACCGGCAGGGCTGGCCAGGTGGTCGCGAGCGACCACCCACTCCACGACAGCGTTGGTCCGCTGCGGAGATTCAATCCGTCGGAGTACCAACTCGGTGGCTGGGGGCCATTCGTAGCTATGCAGCGCACTCAGGTCGCTTCCCTGCTGGACGTCTCCGACGAGTACGATCTGCCTCGATCCGCCCGGTTGGCTGGTCTGGTTGACTTCATCCTCTTCGATTGCCTCCGCGGCGCTCGTCAGCGCCTGTCCCAGGTCGGTCGGACCCCACCCAAGCGTCAGTCGCGAGAGGCTGTCCGCTACGGCGGTGGTGCGTTGCGACGGGTCCAGGCTCGCCCAGTGTTCGAACCCGATCTGTGTCCGCGTACCGGCATCGAACGTCATCAGGCTCAGGCGATCGTAAGGTTCGAGATCGTTCACCACGGATCGGACCTGTTCGATCGCCTGATCCCAGAGCCCGGCACGGCGCATCGAGGCGCTGGTGTCGAGGAGGACCACGATTCGTCTGCCGGCGCGGGCGGTCTGTTCGGCTGCCTGCGTGGAAA
>CAZTGH010000225.1:0-8750 GCA_964612985.1 uncultured Pirellulales bacterium | reverse complement strand
GACCGTCGGCGTAGCGGTGCGTCGCCACGATGATGATCGTCATCCGATGGAGGTCCTCCATGGGATCGTTCATAGCTTCTACAGGTCCGGAATATCGTCCCTTTTCGTCAGGCGCATCCGTAGAACGGACCTACAACCGCAAGGCTCGTTATCTGCCAATCCCGAAAAAATGCCGAACCCATAAGTGTTGTACTGTACAGCCCTTGGGCGCGAACAGAAATTAGTGCAACGTTTTCGATGGCCGGTGCCCACCGTCGGCGTTATGTCTGGACAATGGGCATGGTACGCGGTTGACAGGCTGATTGGGTCTGAGCGAGCAGGGTGTCCCAATGGCCGTTGGGGACCGACCGGCGCATCGGTCTCAGCGGGACCGGGCGACGCGTTCGACCTGTTCGAGGTACTTCTGGACGTCCTCGCGAGGTTTGATGTCCTGCGCGCGCCGCAGCAGAGGCAAGGCTTCGGTGTACTTGCCCTGCTGTACCAGCAACTGGGCATGGCGTACTCTGGCGTCGGCCTCATGCTTCTCCAGGCTTTGGGCCCGCTCGTAATAGAACACGGCTTTCTCAAAATCGCCGGCGCGGGCACAGTACTGCCCCAGAAGGATCAGCGCCTCGCCCTCCAGCGGATCGAGCGCTACAATCTCTTCGAGCACCCGGATCTCGTCCTGCCCGGAGCCTTCGGCGACGGCGATTCGCGCGCGGAGTTTGAGCAGGTCTTTACGCTGCTCGGTGTCCAAGTCGCTGCCCGGAAGGGTTTCGATGCGATCGATAAGCTGCTTGGTCTCATCGTAGGCCCCGCGCGCGGTCAGCACGCCGGCGGCGCGAATGGCGCGCTGACTCGTCCGGCGGGGGTCCATCTCAAGGGCCCGGAGGTACGAACCGACGGCGATCTCGAACAACTCCTGGTTGACGTAGATGTCGCCGAGCATGGTGAGGCTATCGGCCGTGGACTTACCCATGTGGTCCACCAGCTCGTAATTGACGGCTGCCTTGAGCGGTTCATTGAGGCCGACGTAGGCATTGGCCTGGAGCAGCCAGAGATCGGGCCGGCCGGGATTCTCGGCAATCAACGTTTCGCACAGCGCTGCGGCGTCGGCGTACCGCTGCTGGCGAAACAAGCTGCGGGCGAGCCCCATTTTCCAGTCGAGCGTCGCCGGGTCGAGCAGAACGGCCAGACGGTACGCCGATTCGGCTGCCAGATTGTTCTCGACGGAGGAATAGGCGAAGCCGAGCAGGCCGTAGGTCAGAGCGTCGGCGCCGCCCAGTTCAATCGTGCGCGTCAGCGCCGGGATCGCCTTGGTGAAGTCCCCGTTTCGCACGTGGATCAGTCCGAGGTTCTTCCATGCCCGACGGAACTTTGGAAACTTCGCCACCGCGCGCTCGTAGGCCTCGGCGGCCGGCTCGAGTTGGTCCTTCTGGAAGTAGATGTTGGCCAGCGTGAAATCGAACACGGCGCTGGAAGCATCCTTGGTGTGTCTCTGAAGCAGCCGGGCCGCCTCATCCAGTGAATCGGACGATATCAGTTCGAGCACCGACAGCATCCTGTCTCGCTCGGCTTGCGTGACTCGCGGCTCGATCTCCGTCTCGGCCAGGTAGCTCTCGGCAAACTGTCTCTGGAAGGCCGCACTGCGCCAGATCTCCAGTTCCACCTCACTCAAACGGGTTTCGACGGCTGATGCCCACACCGATTGCGTCATCGCCGTGAATGAAAGGCAGAGAATCGCCGACACAAGCAGACACCAGGTTCGTCTCCCGTGTCTTGTCTCGTGTATCTTGCAGTCCGATTTCCGTGTCATCACTTATCCTTCCGGAAAGGTGATCGGCGCCATCATGCGAAAGCGGACGGCCTTGCCGCCCCGCTTGCCGGGTTCGAATTTCCATCGTGCCACCGCCCCCAGGGCCGGGGCCTCGAAGAGCGGATCCGTCGAGCTGCGGACCTTCGGTTCGACCACACGGCCGTTTTCATCGACGATGAAGATGATGTTCACCTTGGCCGGCGTTTTGCGGCGGAGCTGACGAGTCACCGTGGGACCAGGTTGGTAGATCACCCGCGGCTTCTGGTCGAGATCGGCCATCGAGAACACGGCATCGAGATCGTCGCCGCTCTTGGGCCCGACGGTGTTCAGCATCACGGCGAAGTCGCCGGTCCCCATCCAGTTGTCGCCGAACCCGGGATTGAGCGCCAACTCAAGCTGCGAGAGGTCCAGAGGCGGCGCCTCCTCGACAAACTGCGGCGGCGTCTCCTCAGGTTCCGGTTCAGGTTCCGGCTCCTCGTCTTCCGGCGGGGGCGGAGGGGGCGGTTCGGCATTGGCCAGGTCCACGGTCTGCAACGAGAGGTCGTCCGTGGGCGGCCGGCTGATCGTCTGCATCAGTGGCAACACAACGAAGAATGCGAACGTCAGCACCACGGCCCCCAGGAGGACCAGCAGTCGATGGCCCGCCTCCCGAAGGACGCCGAGTCTCTGGTCGGTTCGCGCGATCGCCATGCTCAACTCTGCGATTTGCGGGTCGCCAGGCTCACCTTGCTGGCGCCACCCAGTTTGGCTTCATCGATGACGCGAACCAGCAGGCCGGAATCCGCCGCGGCATCGACCTGAATGATGACCGGCACGTCTTCCTTCTGCAGCGTCCGCTTGACCAGTTGGCGGATGCCGCTGAAACCGATCTCGCGACCGCCGTAGATGACCTCACCCTTGTCCGTCAGCGCCAAGAGGATGCTTGTCTTCTCCAACTGAACGGACGAGGCGGCCTGAGGCTTGTCCACCTCGACCCCTGTCTCCTCGACGAAGGTCGTCGTCACGATGAAGAAGATCAGCAGGATGAACACACAGTCGATCAGCGGGGAGATGTCCACCCCGGCATCGCTGCTGTCCTCGACCGCCATTTCACGAAAACGTCCCATGCTTGTCCTCACTCATTACATTCCTGCCGCGACTGACCAGGTCTGTGTCGGGCATGCCGATCGTGGCCGTGGTCCTATGCCACCTTGCCGTGTTTCTGCAAAATTCGCACTGGCTCGCGGAAGACGCTTTCCGACTGCTGCGGCATTCGCGGCGGCATCGTCTCTCTTCGTTGCGGCCGCACGGTGGGAACCGTCTTGACCGTTTCTTTTTCCGTCCGGCTCAGTGTCTTATGCTGCTTCTGTGTGCAGATCGCCTCCAGATGGGCCAGAAAAGCTCTGTATCGCTCAAGCTGGCGCGAGAGGTGATACTGGAAGAACAACCCCGGCAGCGCGATAATCAGACCCGTCTCCGTGGTCACGAGGGCCTCGGAGATGCCCTCTGCGACAAGGCCCATGGTCTTCTCGCCGCCCGAGCCGGTCGCCAGCGCCCCGAACGTGGCCAGCATCCCGGTCACCGTGCCAAGCAGACCCAGCAACGGCGCGGCGCTGACGCAAACCTTCATGACCTGAAGATCGCGCTCGAACGGGATGATCTCCGTGCTGCGCAGCTCTTCGAAGAACACTCCCGTCTGCTCGATCGAACGGGCCCCGCCGACGAAATCCAGCAGCCTGCCGATCGGTCCGCGTCGCTGATCGGGGTGATCGATCCAGTGGCGCCAGGTCTTTTCGGGCACCGAACGATGTCCCTTGGTGGCCAGCCGCACGAGCACGTGCATTCCCAGCGCGAACAGGACCAGCGCATTGATCGCCAGGGCGACCATCGCCCAGCCACCCGACAGCCAGATGCCCACCGCCTGTTCCCATAGAGTCCTAAGCTGTTCCATAGTCATGTCTAGTCTCCATTGCGAATCACTCGTCCGACGAGTTGATCCTCGTGGTCGAGGACCGCCATGACGCTGACGTCATGGGTCCGAAAGAGTTGCTGCACCTCGTCTCGGTCCGTATCCGTGCGTACGAACAGCGTGTCCCGATCGATCAGGGACTCGACGCGCGCCTGCTCGGGTCGGGTCAACAACAGACGGATGTGAAGGTCTCCGACGTATCGGCCCTCTTCGTCCACGACGAAGACCGCGTGGAAATCCTCATCCGATCCCGTCGCACGCATCGCGTTCAGCGCCTCGGCGACGGTCATGCTCTGATGGATCGCAATCACCGCCGGTTCCATCATGCTGCCGGCCGAACCGGGTGCATACGCCGCGACCTCGCAGGTCTCGTCCAACTCCTGGGCCCGGCTCCTCAGACGTCGCAGAACTTCCTCCGCCACGGCGACGGGCATCTCCGCGAGCGTATTGGCCGTGTCCTGTGGCTGGCATGGGGTCTTGCCGACCTGGTTCATGAAGCGAATCGCCGCCTTCTCCATCTGGGCAATCATGCCACGCGCCTTACGAGAAAGGAATGCGTGCAGCAGCAGCGAAGGAATGGCCACGATCAGACCGAACTCCGTGGTAATCAGGGCCTCGGAGATCCCGCCGGACAGCGTCTTGACGTCCCCTGAACCGAAAACCGTGATCAGCTTGAACGTATTGATGATTCCCGTAACCGTGCCCAGCAGGCCCAACAAAGGGGCCGCCGCGGCGCTGATCGCGATGAACGGCAAGAACCGCTGAAGCCTCAGCTTGGTCGTAAGAATCTTCTCGTACATCACTTCTTCAATCAGGGCCGGCGGCTCATGGAGGTGCTCGACACCGGTCGCCAGCATCACGCCGGTCGGGCCCCCGATGGCGGCAGCCTCGGCGGCAGCGACCTCCTTCTTGCGCTCCGCGATCGCATCGAGCAACGCACGAATTCGTCGTTCCGAGGGTTGACGCAGACGGGACAGCTCGATCCATTTGAACAGAACTACCAGCATGACAGCGGCGAAAAGGCCCAAGATCGGGTACATCACCACCCCGCCTTTGCGGATATGTTCGAGGAGCGTTTGCTTGGTCGCCTCGATCTTGTGAGCGTTGCCAAGCGTGGGATCGAACGGGAACTCGCCGGTGCCCGTGGCGACGAGCGCGGCCGCCGCCTGGGTCATCGCCTCTGAGCCGAAGGGCAAGACCGTCGGTTCGAGCGAACCGAGACGCTGCTCGGCCATCCCGACGGTTTCACCGTCGTCCGAGCGAAACAGGGCGACCGGTCCCAGCAGGACGAAAGTGCCGCGCCGGACCCGGCCGGAGGAATCCACGGCGCTGCCGTCGAACCGGACCCCGCCCAGGGCCTCGTGCAACCTTTCGAGCGACGCCGTCACGAGAGCGACCTGTGCCTGATACACCTCGGTCTCGCTCAGGTTGCTGTTCTCGGGCGCCAGTCTGGCCGCTTCGATCAGGTCGGTATAGCGTTGGATCTCGGCAATGTGAAGTCGCGTCTCGAAACTGCGGGTGTATTCGCTGAGCAAGTTGGAGATGTACGTCTTCTCCTCGCGGCGCGACTGCACCTCCGAACGCAGGTTGCTCAGATCGAGCGTGCGGCCGTCGAGCAGGCGCATGGTCTGCTGGTACTCGCGACGCACTTCGAGCAGTTGCTCTTCGAGTTCGCTGAGCCGGCGGCCCATCGGCACCTTCTCCTCCGCAATCGCCTGCCGCAGCGCCGTCAATTCGGCCAAACTCTCTTCGAGCTGGCGCTCGGCGGAGACGCCAACGGCACTGAGGGTGTCAGCGGGCGGTGCAGCGTGCGATGCAGAGGCACCGCCATCGGCATTTTCCTGTCCTCGGGCGATGCGAACCGACACGGTCGCCAGCAGGACAGAGAGAATGCAGATCAGCAGGTGCATGGTCCTACCGATGGACATGGGCCGTTCCTTGGTTAATGGTTGCCGGCAACGGGACGAAGCCGGCAACTTTCTCGTTTTTCAGGATGGCGAGAGCCTCCGCCACATGGTCGGCCGCGCCGGCGGCCGGCTCCCAATGCCAGCCGTCAGCAGCGGGCCCCCCGACGCCGGCGGCCGTCCCATTGGCGCCGCTGTAGTAGGCCTGTCCCAGACCCACATACAGGGCAGCGACCTCGACGGCACTTCCATCGGCCAGCGTGCGAATCTCGCTGGTCACCTCGACGGTCTGGTTGAACTTGTTCACCTCGTTCAGAAGCCCAATGACGTTTTGGAACCGTTGGGCGAGGGACAGTTCTGTATCGTTTGGATCGGCCACGATGCGCTGGCTAAGCGGTTTGACGCGTTCGCGAACCGGGTCGGGCAGCCGCCGGTCCAACGCCGCCGTGCGCGCTTCCAGCGCCACCAGAGTCTTCGTCAGTCCGGCGGCGGAAGCCTTCAACGTCTCATTTTCGTCCACCAGTTCGACTCGTTTGGCATCGGCCTCACCGATACTCTTCTGGGCCTCGTCGATCTTCTCACGCAGCGATGCAATTTCTCGCTCGACGAGCTTGATGCGTTCGTCAAGCATTTCGCGGCCGAGTGTCCAGTCCTGACGCTCTTTGGAGATCACTCGGCGCGTCTCGACCCATCGCTCCGTCAAGGCACGGACGTTGTCGATCCGATCGGATTCGACAGCCCCGCCCAGGGAGACGAAGATCAGCAATGCCAGAATCGTCCATTGACAGGTTCGTTTGATCACAGTCAACCTTTCCTTATGCGACTGGTCCGTCCATGCAATCCCTGGACGGCATCCGCAAGCCACGGTCCCGGGCATGGGTACACAACGGTGGCTCGGCTGTCTGTATCTTCACCGGGCCACGTTAGCGGCAGATTAGGGGATGATTGAAATTGCGTTAATTGGAGGCGGGCCATTTCTCCCGGCCCGGGCACTGCTGATCACCACGGGTCGCTCAGACCCGCCTGGATTTCACGAATCCGGCTCGCCAGCACGGCATCCGGCTCCACGGCGTGCAACGCCAGCGAACAACAGATGGCCACCAGATCGTCGGCCCGGGGCCTTGAATTGGGGTTTTCCATCCCCGCTTCAACCGCCCGCTTATAAAGATCGAGCGCAGCGTCGGTATCACCCATTGCATAATAGGCCTCGGCGATCGGGCGAAGCGTCTGGGCCCGATAGATGTTCACTATCGTATCGCGCTTTGCGTCAAACAGGGCCAGAGCAAGCTCGGCCTCGGCACGAGCACCTGCCTCGTCGCCGGCTCGGAAACGCAGCCGGGCCAGTTGCGCCATCAGGGGAATGATGGACTGGGGTTGCCAACGGGGGATCTCCACGAGGTTCTTGGCTTCGTCGAGCAGCGCCAGCGCCTTGGTCGAATCGGCATGCGCCAGCGAAGCATTCGCCAGCTCCATCAGCAGCTCCATCCGAACAAAGACGGGTAGGCTGCCCCAGGACGCTTTGATCTTGTCCTCAGCCTTCGTACGGCAATCGAGGTCGTCATAGAAACGATTGAACAGCTTGGCGCACGCGACCAACGCATTTCGGACGATGTCGAATTGCTGGGTGTCGATGAGTGTGGTCAAGGCCTCCATCTGCTCGTCGAAGGAATCCGGCGCAGCAATCATCGCTTCGATCCGAGCGACCTTGCCTCTCTCGGCGGGCTCGACGCCCTCCTCGAACCGGGTCGCCATTTCCGCCCGTCCCATGAGGGCATGGACCCGAGCGATCTTGACTCGGATCCGTTCCTTGCGCCAATCCTCCTCACCGTCTGCAATCTCCGCAGCCCTGTCCATAAGGGACTGCACCTCTGTGTCGGCTCGGCGCTGTGCATGAAACAAGGCCAGGTCCGCGTAGGCCGCGCCGCGCCGCCAGTCGCGGATCTGCCCGGCATAGAGAAGCGCCCGCTCGGGCTGCTCCAGTGCCAAGCAGGTCGCCACGACGGCCTCCTGCAGCCGGGAGCGATTCTTGATGTGTGGGTCCACCGGCATCGCCGAAGCGGCCGCGAATGCAATGCTCAGCATGTCCTCCTGATAGGACGCCAATGAGGGGTCCCCTTCGAGACCGACCGCCGTCGCGTCGTCGTCCTGTCGACCGCACCCAATGACAAAGACGAGGCAACCCGCGCTCAGCAACAGACACACCAGGATGGATCGCGCTCTCATAATCTGCTCACCATACCAATCGAAACGGAACTGATGGCAGCGGATCGGCCGCTGCCATCAGCTCGATTTCTGCCGCCGAGTCTGGCCTCGGCGATCTCATCACATGGAAGACACATCACTCAGTCGGTCATCCCGTAGGCATAAGCGGCCGTCCAGCCGACCAGCCAGTTGTGGTCGAGGAACGCACCTTTGTATGGCACCGGGGTGATGAACCCGCAGTCGCGGATATGGTCGCTGTGGCGGGCATCGTTCGTGGCGCGGGGGTTGAGATACGTCACGTTGGCCATGGCCTTGCCGCCCACGACCACCGGATCTTCGCGGACGATCTCCTGAATCGGGCTGCTCTCGGCAATGACGTTGCCTTTGCCTTCATCCATGACCCCAAACTGAGCCAGTGAATCGGTCTTGGCCAGATTGTAGAACACATTGTTGGTGAAATCACACCAGTTGCCCGATGTCAGGTCCGGGTAGAGCACCATCGGATCGATGCCGGCCGTATTGGTCGGATACTCATCATACGGCGTGTTGAACAGTTCGAGCAGCGTCGGAACACCGGCCGAACCATAACCGCCGCCGTCACCGCTGGTGCCTCCGTCCTTGATCATCGTATCGCCGACGTCCATGAAGATGCAGTTGTGAAACTGAGCCCGCATGTTGTCGCGAAATTCCGTGCCCTGGTCGCCATCAAGAGGCTGGCCGATCGCGGTGAAGTTGTAGAACAGCGCGGTGCCGAACGGTTGGGCCGACGCGTCCTCGGCGCCGTCCATCTCGAAGATGTTGTCGCCGATGCCGGAGCCCTGGCTGTTCGAACCGCAGTAGCCCTGGACGATCAGGCCGAACTGGGCCTTGCCGCGCCACCCCTGGTCCACGTCGAAGCTGT
>CAZTGH010000224.1:0-8760 GCA_964612985.1 uncultured Pirellulales bacterium | reverse complement strand
CTCAGGACAAGCTCTCCATTCCGCTTCGCTCCAGCCGGAATGACAATGCACGCGCCCGACACGCGTGCCACCGTATTCCGACCGCACCCGTAAGCTCCGTACATGCGAGGTGCCCTGACTACACCGGAGAGCCTGTATGTAGTCTTCTGGGCGATCGTGCTGGTGATGGTGGCGCTCATCATATGGGGCCTGCTCGCGAGAGAGCGGATGGCATGCCGGGCGCTGGTTCGTACGAGAACCTGCTGCCCGCGAACGAGTTTCGCGTCACCGTCGCGTATGGCAGGTTTCGGCTTGCGGCTCCTAAGAACATAGGTCCTACGGGCGAAGACGAAGGAGCACATAATGGCTGCGGACGGCCTGACCCGAAATGCGCCCCTTGAACACCTCAGGCGCACTCGGCCTCAGGAACCGAAGCGGACCGCCTCGTAGCGGCGCGAAGTTCGTACTGGGCCTGGAGCCACTTGAGAAACGGGCGCGGGTTGCTGCCGATGCGTCCGCCGACGCGGAGGGTCTTGCATTCACGGCAGTGCCAAAACTCGTCCGGGGTCGGCGCCCCGCTACTGCTGCCCCGGTACAGCGTGGTCTGCTTCCAGTCGTAAATCGTGAAGACATCGCCACGGTCGCTGGTGAAGATGTGCCGGCGCGAGATCTTGTAGCCATCGCCGTCACCGATCTCGCCGAAGAGTTCCACCAGACCAGCCGGCGGGAATTCGAACAACGTCAGCCCATCGGTGCCACTGGTATCGACGTGTGGATTCAGTCTATACATCGCCGTTGCCTTCCAATCGGGTACGGATCCATTTCGTTCCTACAGAAGGGCGCTTCCGGTCATGATCGGCATAGTGCCCTTGTCAACGATAGTGATTTTATTGTACTGGATAGACACGATATTCTGCGACAAAAAAGAAGGGCTCGCGCGTAGGTAAATGGAGCAGTCCCCTTAGCCTTTTGCTGGTGATAACCGAGGATTTCGCACCCCCGCTCATGGCTGGTTCCCGGCGCCCGGGCGAGACACTCTCACGACTGGACACGCGCGGTGCGGATTCGGCTCAAATCGCCCGTGGCCGCAGCCTCCAAAACCGAGCCCATGTAGTCATCCACCATCTCTGCGGTCATCGGGACCGGCATGTTCGCCAGCTTCATCTTCAACTGCGGGCCCTTGGCTGCCTTCAGGGCCCGACCAATGTGCGCTGGCGCGAAACCTTCCACCTCTTCCAGGCGGGCCGGAAAGCCCACGCTCGACGCAAACTCCAGCATCGCTTCGGCAACCGCCACCCCCAGCTCCCGTCCGCCCAAGGCATCGAAATTGGCGTTGCTTAACCCGGTTTGACGCCAGATCCGCCCGACATGACGCAGCGGCGCTTCGATCGCCGGGGCGAAGAAGACCGTGTAGTACGGATTCATCAACGCGCAGGCCCGCCCGTGAGGCAGGAGATCCACCAGCGAAAAACTGGTCAGGTGCCCGCCATTGGTTCCACCGATCATGATGGCATACCCGCCCAGATCGGTAGCCAGCGCCAGGGCATGCCGCCCCCGCCGGTCGCCCGGGCTTTCCGTCACGCGTGGCAGATGCTCGAGGATCAGGGACAGGCCCGTCTCGATGATTTCGGCCGCCAGCGGATAATGAGGCTTTCCGGCTGCACCGTATAGCACTTCGAGCATGTGCGACATCCCGTCGAACGCCCCGTCGGCCGTCAAGCTCTTCGGTTCACTGATTGTCGTGTCGTAGTCGAACGCGGGCCAGGCCGGCGTGATGGCATCGTCCACCATCAGCTTCTTCTGGCCCGCGGCCGGATCGGTCACATTCGAGTACTTCGTCAGATGCGCCGCCGAGCCGGCTATGGTCTGGATCGCCACGTGCGCCGGCAGCGTCCAGCCCGATCGCCCGAGGGCTTCGCTCACCAAACCCGTGCCGAAATAGTCCTCCACGTCACCCCCGGTCGTGCACAGCACCATCGCCGCCTTGGTCGCATCGATCGTGCTGCCGCCTCCGAAGCTGACCACCACGTCCGGCTCGGCCCGGGTCAGCTCATCGCGGATGCGGTCCACATCCTCCGTCGGCGTGTTCGGACGCGCGCCTCGGATCTCGGCGACCGCTTCGACCCCGGCGTCCGACAGCGCCTCTCGGATCGACTCCACGTAGTCGTCGCTGCCGCCAAAGGTCCCCCGAACCAGGCCAGCGCGGCTACCCGCTTTTCGGACCCGGGGCCCAATCTCGGCAAGCACGCCTGGGCCGAACAGATAGCTGTCCCCCTTGAACCGATTCAACAGTTCGTGGGCTCGATCGAATGGATTCATCTCCTTTTTCCCCTTTCCCAGCACTCGGGCACCGGCTGTTTCCGCGCCAAGATACCGCCGCACCGAACCCAACACAACAGAACGCCGCGGATCGAAATATGGTTCGGTCAAGGAACTACGTAGAAATACGTATTTATTCGAGGCCCGTCATATTCCGCCCCAGGTATCTGCTAAGTCCCCCAGGAAAACGGCCGAAAGAAACACCAGTTGGGCACCGGAGTTGCCGCCGCTCAGGCATGGCCGCTAACTGCAGGAGATCACGTTGTTATTAGGAGAGAACCGATGAAAGCATCCCTGGACAGCCCGGAGACAACAGCAGAGATGAAGGTGGTGTTTCCCCGTCAGTTCGACCCAAATCGTCAGGAGCTTGCGGTGCGCGATATCATGAGCACGCAGATCATCACCGCTTCTCCCGAGGACAGCGTGTTCGCGGCTGCTAAGCGTATGTCCGAGAATAGCATCTCCTGCGTGGTCGTTACGGACGACGAGATGGTCATCGGCATCCTGACCGACAAGGACATCCTCAATGGCATCGCCGGACATGACACGGAATTCCAGCGGCTCAAGATCAGCCAGCGCATGTCGAGCCCGGTCGAACTGACCTCACCGGAACAGTCCGCGATTGCCGCCGGCAGAGTCATGGAGACCAAGGGCATCAAACGCCTGCCCGTCGTAGATGGTGGCGTAATCGTCGGTGTGGTCACCCAAACCGACATCATGCGAGGCCTGATCTCGATCAGTCCCCTCGGGGCCGTCTCCGAGATCATGAGCACCCACATCGCGGACGTCGATACCGGCGTCACTATCGCTGAGGCAGCTCGAATCATGGCCTCCAAGGGCATCTCCTGCCTGATCGCCATGCACCACGGGGAAGTCACGGGAATCTTGACCGAAAAAGACCTCCTCCGGCGGGTGGTCGCATTGCATAGAGACCCCTCCACGACGCAGGTCGTGGACGTCATGTCCTTCCCGATCGTCTCGGTGCCCCCCAACTATTCCGTCCTCAGCGCGGGCAAGAAGATGGAAACGATGCGGCTGCACCGCCTCCTCGTGATGGATAATGCCCGCAAGGTCTGTGGCATCATCACGCAAACCGACATCATGAGGGCTGTTCGTCGCGAGTTGGAGCGTCTCGGAGAGCGCCACCCGCCTTTCAGCGCCGAAATCCGAACCCTGATCGATCACCTGGTGATCGACGCGGCCAAACTGCGCAACATCCTCCTGACGGCAGACGAAACAGCTCGCGGAACATACGCCCCATAACCATCAACGGTGGACCGACTGAGTCCACGTTGCATCACGACACGTCGCGCCGACCTTCGGCGCCCGTCCGCCGTTTGGCCGATGCCTCGTCAATTGGCATAATTTACGTGGGTCCGATCGAAGTAAACCGTACCAGACGAGACGAAGACGCCAATCCACATCAATTGCGACCCTCGGTCGGACAAAGAACTCCGATCTTTTGGGAGGCACGACATGTCGGCATCGAATGACAGCAAGAAACGCCGTACGCGCAGCCTGGCACTGATCCTGGTGGCCTGGGTATTCATCGGCGGCCAGGCCTTGTTGGCCGCCGGGAGCATCTACAACTACAAGACGGTAGCCAGCGAAAGCGAAAGCAATGAGAAAGAGGAAGTGGTCGAGAACCATGTGCCCTGGGGACTGATCGGTCAGGGGGCCAGCCGCGTCCGCCTGATCGCGATGCAGGCCCAGCCGGACGTCATCGGCAACATCGCCGTGTTTCTGGCCGTGGCGAATGCATTGGGACTGGCTGGTCTGGTCTTCGGCCTGCTATCCTGGGCACGCTCCAGTCACACCAGCGGCAAGCTCACCATCGCCGTCTCCGTAGCCGTAATCCTGGTCAATTCGATCCTCAACCTGGCGTTCGCGTAGCAGCAACGGGATCGTGGCAAACGCCGGATCGCAACGCCAAGACCATGCTGCACGAGCTACAGCGCGGCACCGGCGGTTGCCGTGACGAGGCCGGACTGTCGGTCGCCCCCATCCTGCGCGACCGAGATGATTCGGGCCTTCTCCGGCACCAAGGCCGTGGCCGCATCGCAACGGGCGGCGGTCGCGGTGACCAGGACGGGCTTGAATCCAAGCTCCTTCCACATCGTCTCCGCCGGCAAATTGCCCTCGGTATAGTTCACCGTCAGGAACTCGATCCCGTTGGCCGCAAAGAAACGAAGCAACCGCCGGACAACACGCCTGGCCAGTCCCTGGCATCTATGGCCCGGATCAATCCAGATGTCAATCAGCTCACCCGACCGCATCGGGATATAGCCGGCGTGTACCCAGATCTTCCCCATCCCCATCCCGACGGTCTCGTTCGTGTGCCCGTCTTCAGCCACGAGCAGACGCGTCTGCTCATCGGCGATCTGCGTGTGGTAATACTCGCGAAGTTCAGGCATCACTTGGCGACCGAGGCGGAGCATGCAGGTCCCCAGGTGGATCATGCTCTCCTGCAGCGCCAGTTGCATCCTGACGAGCTCATCGATGTCATCGGGCGTCGCCGGGCGTATTCCGTACCGTCCGTGGCTGGTCGTTTTCATAACTCGTCCGTTCAGGTTGGCCTCCTTGCCGCTGACTGCGGCGGCACTGCCGTCGGCTGTCCGGGGTCCGCTTACCACCGTCCTCAGACACTTTCGTTCTCGCAGAATCTGCGGCCGACTTGAGGACCTACTTTTGAACATCAGGTCGATACGGTGCAAAATACGTAGTTTCCACAATAGTCCGCATCGCATCCCTGCCGCCGCACCGGGCACAACTGGAGGCCCATGGCAAACAGCGTCTCACAGATCTCGATTGCAGGAACGGTCATGCGCCCCACACCCGGCCCGGTTTGGCCTGGCCCACGGTTTATTGCTATATTTTACGTAAGATCATCGTGTGCGGCATCGGTGCCGCATCCAGACGCAATCCGTCCAAGAGGGGAGCCAACATGAAGACCATCCAGATATCCGATGAACTGTTCGACGAACTGAAGAACCTCGTGGTGGACCCGTTTGACGACACGCCGGACTCCGTGATCGGCCGTTTGATTCAGATCGTCAAGAAGGCCAAGAGCCGCTGGTCGCCGCTCGATGCCTGCACTGCCTCCGAGGAGGAGGACGTCGAGATGCCGGCCAGGCCGCAGAAACACCAGCCCAAAGAATATTCCGAGGAAGAGGATCAGGTCGTGTTGTTGTAACGCCCACGGGCCGCTCGCCAGAGCCCGCCCCATACCGAAGAAGTCCAGACCGAGCCGCGTTGCAGGTCCCCGGGAGACCGAACGCGGCTCTTTTTGCTTATCCCGTCCCGCGCAAAAAAACGGTGGCACGCGCCTGAGGCGGCGGAGCGGCGCGTGCCACGTACCAACTCGTCCAGCTTACGCTGGATTTCGGGTCTGGATGGGTTTGCCCCACGAAGCGGCCCTGGCCGAAGGAGAACGGGACGGCACATGCGGACCGACTCCGTGAGGAGCCCCACGGAAAGTATAGCGCACGTTCGGCGGAATGCAAAACCTGCACGAGGATACGATGATGACCGCTGTAAATCGAGGATCGCGTTCGAAGTGAACCGCCGAGCACGGCCGACTACCAGACGGCGGCGTAATCGGACCGGGCGATCGTGAAACCGTCTTCCCACCCCCGTTTGTAACGAGTGTCCTGCTCGTAGCGGGAGGTGTCGCGTGTGAACTGATAGAAGGGATGGCCGATGGTGTGACAACCGGCCGAGTAACCGTCGACGTAGCCGTCTACATACTCCGGAGCGTACCCGGCGGCAATGAGCCCTTTGCGATTGACGTTACTGCAGCCAGCCACCAGCGAAATCAAGAGCAACGCGACAAGAGTCTTCTTCATGATGCACCGTACTCCAAATCAACCACGCGCCCACGCCACATCCGGCGAATCCTCTTCCGCCAATACCGCGCCCCGACCCCTTGCAACTGTAACGACGCTCTTCAGAAAAAGCAAGGACAAAACGCCAATATCAGTATCGAAATCGCAGATTTTACTTGCCACTTCGGCCTGTCGCCCTCCCTTTGCTCCTCGCGTCCCACCTCAATGGACCGTCCCGTTTCCTCCGCGAAGCGGCTCTGAATGCCCATTGGCCGCCGCACTATCGGACCCTGACAATCTGGACAGTCTTCCCCACCACCGCCGCAAATCGCCCGAGTTCTTTCAACAACGATGCGTCCATCTTTGCCCTTGCGTTGATCGCATCTTCTACGAAAATACCCTCAACAGAGTTGCGCTGCCGGCTCAAGGCCCGAGCGATAATGGATCGACCGTACCGGATTGGGGACGCTTTGCAGAAGAATACCATCACCCGAATCGTGGTCGCCACGGCGGTCTTCGCGACCGTCTGCCTTCTGGCGGCCGGGCTCAGCGATCGCGGCGGCGCCCCGACCGCGACCCCCTGGTACAGTATCGTCCCGCCCATCCTCGCCATCGTGCTGGCGTTCCTGACCCGCCATGTGATGATCAGCCTGGGCGTCGCCATCCTGGTGGGCGGCCTGCTGAGCACCGTTCCCCAGGCCCCCGTCACCGGACAGGCATGGGCCCAGGGCATAGGCGCTACCGCCTCGTACCTCGGCACAACGGTTTCCGATCCGACCAACCTGCTGATCCTTTCCTTCATCCCCCCGATCTTCGCGATGGTCGAGATCATCATCGCCTCGGGTGGCTTCGTCGGCATCGTCGTCTGGCTGCTCAAGCGGGTACGCAGCAAGAAGTCCGCGCAACTGGCAACGGCGGTCCTGGGCGTCATCTGCTTCATCGATGACTATGCCAACGCGATCATCGTCGGGTCCATGATGCAGCCGATCACCGACCGTTTCCGAACCAGCCGGGCCAAGCTGGCGTTCCTCGTCGACGCCACCAGCGCCCCCGTCTCAGGCCTGGCGGTCGTCAGCACCTGGATCGCCTACGAAGTCGGCCTCTTCGCTGATGTCAGCGAGCAGCTGGGCATGGGCAAGACCGGATACGCCATGTTCTTCGATGCCCTCAGCTACCGCTTCTACTGCCTGCTGATGCTGGGCTTCGTCTTCCTGCACATCCTGACCGGACGCGATTTTGGCCCGATGCGAACCGCAGAACAACGGGCTGCGGACGGAGATCTCGGCGCCGAACTCGAAACGCCCGGCTCGAACGCTGAGCGACCGCCCGCCGGACGGGCCATCAACGCCCTGCTGCCGCTGGGCGGACTGGTTGTCTTCCACATGACCGGCCTCTGGATCGACGGAGGCGGCCCTGCGAAACTGACCGATGCCGGCTCGATGCTGAGATGGAGCTACTGGCGAGAGGTGATCAGTGCCGCCGAGCACAGTCACTTCATCCTGATGTGCGCTGCCCTGTTCGGAGGTCTGCTCGCCACCTTCTGCGGGTGGCTCTCGGGCTCATTGTCGATGTCGGCATTGCCTGGCTGCATCTATCGCGGCGTCAAACGAGCCCTGCTGCCTGCCATCGTCCTCGTGCTGGCGTGGTCGCTCAAGACCTGCTGTGAGGACCTGGGCACAGGTGATTTCCTGACCGGGCTGTTGGCCGATCGCATCGAACCTCACTGGTTCCCGCCCCTGCTGTTCCTGGTGGCCTCGCTGACCTCGTTCGCCACCGGCACGAGCTGGGGCACCATGGCGATCCTGATCCCCACCGCCATTCCGATCGCGTTCGCCCTCGACGGAGGCACCTACGGCCTGACCACGATGATCAGCCTCGGCGCCATCCTCGACGGCGCCATCTTCGGAGACCACTGCTCGCCCATCTCCGACACGACGATCATCAGCTCCGTCGCCAGCTCCTGCGACCTCATCCAGCACGTCCGCACCCAGTTGCCCTACAGCCTCGTCGTCGCCACCATCGCCCTGCTGGTCGCCTACGTCCCCGCCAGTCTCGGGCTGGCCTCGACCTGGGGGCTGACGCTCGGTACCGCAACCATCCTGGTCGTCCTCCTCCTCGCCGGACACCGCCGTCCCGCCCCCTGACCGGCGCAATCGACCCGTGTGTACAGCATGCCCTGAACTCGCACGATCGCCGCCATTGTCATGCTGAACGGAGTGAAGCACCTCCCCGCCGACTGCGAATGACCTCTATTTCCCAGCCAGGCCTGAACCCTCCCCCTGTGCCTTCGAATGGCGCACCCCGCGGGCGAGTGCCATCAGCTCAATACAGGTTCGCTATCGCAACGGTTGCAGCGGCGGCGCATACGCCGGCGCGTCGTTCGGGTAGAACTCACGCCCGAAGAGCTGCCCCACATCCCCATTGAGATACTGGAGCGAAAAGTAGACGCTGCCATGCGCCCCCTGCCGTTCGCACAGCCGATGCTGCTCGCGAATCAGGCCCACCTTCCGCATCACCGTCTGGCCGTCGCGCTTATCGTAAATCGACAGGCCCGGCACGATGCGCAGCAGGTGCGGATCGATGCTTTTCCACTGGGCGATCTGCCGGCCCAGCATCCACCGCATGCGCCCACACCCCG
>CAZTGH010000223.1:4951-8762 GCA_964612985.1 uncultured Pirellulales bacterium | reverse complement strand
CAACGGCTCGTCTTCATCGCAGCCCCGCTCGTGGGACTCTCCGGCGTCTTGTTGCTTGCGACGATTCTCTGGCTCGCCACCGCGGGAATCACCTACGTGGGCGATGTCCTCGTCGCCATGTACCTGACCATCTTTCCCTCGCTGGCACTGATCCTCGGCAGCAGTGCCAGCGGCAGCCCCCACGCGACGATCGGCACGAGTCGCGAGATGAAACTGGTGCTCAGCTATGAGCTTCCGCTGGTCCTGGCGGTGATCGTCGTGCTCATCAAGACCGCCGGCTGGGTCCCCCCGGGCGAGCAACTGAGTCTGGTCGCCATCGCACAGCACGCGCCGGTTCTGAGTATCTCGGGGGCGCTGGCTTTCCTCGTGGCGCTGCTGTGCATTCAGGCGAAGCTGGGGTTTGTGCCGTTCGACATCGCCGAGTCGGAGACGGAAGTGGCAGGGGGGGTGCTGATCGAATACTCGGGACCGCTGCTGGCTGTCTGGAAGCTGATGCAGGCGATGATGCTGGTGGCCCTGCCGCTGTTTCTGGTGGTGCTCTTTCTCGGCGGGATCGATCCTGCCGGCTGGTCCCTTCTGTGGGGCCTCGGCAAGTTCGTCCTCGTCCTGGTGCTGGTGATCCTGATTAAGAACACGAACCCGCGCGTGCGCATCGATCAGGCGATGCGGTTCTTCTGGTGGTACTGTGGTGCTGCGATGGTCGCCGCCGTGGTCCTGGCGTCGATCGGCTACTATCGCGGCATTCCGTGGCTATAGGTGAGTGTATGGACTGGAAACTGTGGGCGTTGAAGAAATCGATTTGGGTATTCCACGTCAACACCGGCGCGTGCAACAACTGCGACATCGAGATTGTGAACCTCCTGACGCCGAAGTTTGACGTGGAGCGATTCGGGATCAAGCTGGTGGGCTCGCCCCGACATGCCGATGCCTTGCTGGTGACCGGCGGAGGCACCCGCCAGGCCGCCAAGCGCCTGCAGGAGGTCTACCGACAGACCGCCAAACCCTGCGTCGTCTTCTGCATGGGCGCCTGCGCCTGTGGAATGGGCATTTTCGAGAAGGGTTATCACATGGCCGGACCGATCGACAGCATTGTGCGAGAGGTCGATCCCGGCGCGATCATCGCCTATGTCCCAGGCTGTCCGCCCAAGCCCGAGGCGATGATCATGGGAGTGGTCAAAGCCCTTACCGCACTTCAACCGGAAAGAGAATATGCAACCGAACGAGTGGGACGAGTTGTTGTCGCCGATCCGGGATAGACTCATCGGTGTCGAGGTCACTACGGACAATCGCGTGATCCTGCCATGCGAGGCCGAGCACGTCTACGAGATCTGCCGGTTCCTCTTCGATGAGCTGCACTGGCGCTTCGTGATCTCCACGGGAATCGACGCCCAGGACTGCTTCGAGGTGTTGCACCATTTCTCCGACGACGCCTCGGGCGCTCTCGTGACAGTCAAGGCCTTCGTCCGCGATCGGGAGGCCCCGGAGATCGATTCGATCGCGCCGTTGATTCCGGCGGCCGAATGGATCGAACGGGAAATGCACGATCTGCTCGGGATCGCGTTCCGGAATCATCCCAACATGCGCCGATTGATCCTGGAAGACGACTGGCCCGAGGGCGTTTATCCCCTGCGGAAGGAAGTGCAGACATGAAACAGGCCCTGCAAAAACCCATTCTGGCGGTTGGCCCCTTCCATCCGCTCCAGGAAGAGATGGAGTACTTCCAGTTGACCGTGGATGGCGAAACGGTAACCGACATCGACGTGCGGATTTCCTACAACCATCGCGGCATCGAGAAGCTCAGCGAAGGCCTCCAGTTCGACCAGGTGCCGTATCTCGTCTCGCGGGTCTGCGGGATCTGCTCCGCTTCGCATCCACTGGCCTACGTGCAGGCGGTGGAGGAGATCGCGCAAGTCAAACCGCCCGAGCGGGCCTTATACGTGCGGACGATCATCAACGAACTGGAGCGCATTCACAGCCACCTGCTGTGGGTGGGCCTGGCCGGTCATTTTATCGGCTACGACACGGTGTTCATGTGGGCGTGGAAGTACCGCGAGCCGGTGCTCGATCTGCTCGAGGAGATCACCGGCAATCGCAACAACTATGGCAACGTCAAGGTGGGCGGATGCCGCGAGGACATCCCCGATGACCTCAAGCCGAAACTCTTGAAAGAGTTGGATCAGATCGAGAAGAAGACGGATATGCTCACCAAGGCGGTGCTGGACGATCCGGTAATCCACGCGAGGCTCAAAGGCGTCGGTATCCTGACGAAGGAAGAAGGCATCCGGTATGCGGTGACGGGTCCGACCGCCCGTGGCAGCGGCATTGCCATCGACGTGCGACGGGACGATCCCTATGCCGCCTATGACGATCTGGACTGGAAGGTCATCAGCCAGCCCGAGGGAGATGTCTTCGCCAAGGCGGTGGTCCGTCTGCTGGAGACGCTTGAGGCGGTCAAGATGATCCGCCAGGCGCTGAAGAAGCTCCCGAAGGGCCCGGTGGCGGTCGAGGTCAGGGAAATCCCGCCGGGGGAGGGGTGCGGGCACGCCGAGGCCCCGCGAGGCGAGACCTTCCATTACGTCCGCAGCGACGGCGGCAACCGCCCGGTCCGCCACAAGATCCGGGCGCCCAGCTACGTCAACGTGCCCTCGTTCAAGGCCTCGTGCATCGGCGCCCAGATCGCCGACGTGACATTGACCCTGGCTGCCGTCGATCCCTGCTATAGCTGCACGGAGCGCATCGCGGTCGTAGACAGCCATCATAATGTCATTCATGATTACGAGAAGCTGCTGCGTCTCAGCAGAGACAAGACCGCCTGGCTCCAGCGCGAAATGGGGGCGCCGGATCTCAAGTTGGAGGACTGCTGACGTGGACGGACTCCTGCTATATCCCGTATTCGGACCCCTGGCGATCGGCTTCGTCCTGCTGTTTCTGCCCCGACGCGCGAGCGGGCTGTTCAAGCCGGTCACCCTGATCGTCTCCGTGGCGGCGCTCGTCCTGGCGATCCGGATCTTCTCGCTCGGACCCGGCGCACGCTACGAATGGCAGTTGCTGGAAATCGGGGGCTTCCGCCTGCTCGACGTGCTGCTGACCACGACGGCGCTGGGCTCGTTTATCCTGATGTTCGCCATGGGTTTCGGCGTGCTTATCACCCTGTATTCTCTCCGCTCCAAGGCAGCGGTGGACCGGGCGAACGAATACTATGGCTCCATCCTTTTGGCCATCGGCGGTTCCGCCGGCATCCTGCTGACCGACCATTTGCTGTTGTTGCTGATCTTCTGGGAGATTGTGACCGCGGCGCTGTACCTGCTCATCAGCACCGGAGGCAAGGGCTCCAACTTCGCAGCGACGAAGAGCTTTGCGATGATCGGTGCCTCCGACGCCGGTCTGTTGCTGGGCATCGCGATGGTATGGAGTCTGTCCGGCACGTTTGTGATCTCGGCCGTCCGTCTGCCGGCCACTTCGGCGCTGCCGATCATCTCGTTTCTGCTGCTGATGATGGCGGCCGTCACCAAGGCGGGGGCCATGCCCTTGCACACTTGGCTGCCCGCGGGCGGTGAGTACGCGCCAACATCCGTGATGGCGCTGCTGCCCGCGGCGCTGGACAAACTCCTCGGAATCTATCTGCTGGTGCTTATCGTCACGCGCCTGTTCGTGCTCCAGCCCGGCGCCCTGACCATCGTCCTGGCGGCCATCGGCGCCGGCACGATCATCGTCGCCGTGATGATCGCGATGGTCCAGCACAACCTCAAGAAGCTGCTGTCCTACCATGCCATCAGCCAGGTCGGGTACATGGTGCTGGGCATCGCGACCC
>CAZTGH010000223.1:0-4851 GCA_964612985.1 uncultured Pirellulales bacterium | reverse complement strand
CTGTCCTACCATGCCATCAGCCAGGTCGGGTACATGGTGCTGGGCATCGCGACCCTGACCCCCGTCGGCATCGCCGGCGGCGTGTTCCACATGCTGAATAACGCGATCTACAAGTGCTGTCTCTTCCTTTGCGGTGGGGCCGTCGAAGAAGCGACCGGCACCGCCGACCTCGATCGGCTCGGCGGTCTGGGCCGGAAGATGCCGCTGACGTTCGCCGCCTGTATGATCGCGGCGCTGAGCATCTCAGGCATCCCGCCTCTGAATGGCTTCGCATCCAAATGGATGGTCTACCAGGGGGTCGTGCAGATGGGCGAGGGGGCCACGAACGCCGCCAGTCTCTGGCCGCTCTGGCTCGTCGCCGCTCTGTTCGGCAGTGCCCTGACGCTGGCCTCCTTCGTCAAGATCCTGCACTCGGTCTTTCTGTCGCGCCTGCCGGATCGTCTCCGCGACGTGAAGGAAGTCACTCCCTTGCAGACGATCCCCATGCTCGTGCTCGCCGCCGCCTGTCTCTTCTTTGGCGTCTTCTATTGGGTCCCGTTGCGCTACCTCATCTACCCCGCCTTGGGCATCGCGGACGGTGCCGACGTGCTCATCGGCACCTGGAGTTCCGTCCTGGCCACCGGGCTGCTCCTGATCGGCGTCGGTGCAGGACTCGGTGTTCTCGCCGTCAGTTCCTTCGCCAAGAAGACCCGGCAGGTGCCCACCTGGTGCTGCGGTGAGGTGCCGCCCAACGATACGATGATCATTCCCGGCACGCATTTCTACAAGACCGTTTCGTCGATGGGAGGTCTCCGCCAGGCCTATGGTGGCCAGGAAAGGGGATACTTCGATCTCTATAACCAGAGCGGCAGGGCGGGCCTGGCGGTCACCGGCATCCTGCGCTGGTTGCACAATGGCGTTCTCCCCGTCTATCTGACCTGGGTAGCAGTGGGACTGCTTCTGGTGCTGTTCGTTCTCTGCGACCTTCTCTAAAAGGGCATCGGCATGGCCATCTTCTATATTCTGCTGCTGTTCATGATCGTCGCGGCCATCATCGCCGTCGAGACCAAGAACCTGCTCAGCGCCGTCATCTGCGTCGGCGCCATCGGTTTCGGCGGCTCCCTGATGTTTCTCTTCCTCCGCGCGCCGGACATCGCGATCACCCAGATCGTCGTCGAGGTCCTCGCCCTGATCATCCTGATTCGAGCGACGATCTCCCGCGATCTGACCTTCATCTCGGGCGACCGCGAGTTCTTCGGAACGGTGGTCTCCGTCGTCGTCATCGTCGTTATCTTCATGGCGGGAATGCGCGTCTTCGACCGCGCCATGCCCGAATTTGGCGTGCCGGTGTTCAGCCGCCTGCCGCAGGCCGCGTCGAATACCTACCTCCGAGAAGGAGTGAACGATACCGGCGCGACCAATCTCGTCACCTCCGTGTATCTGGACTACCGGGCCTATGACACCCTGGGCGAGGCGACCGTGCTGTTCACCGCCATCCTCGGCGCCATGGTGATTCTGCGTGCCAAGAGCCGAAAACTCGTGGAGGAACCCGAGCCATGAAAGGCATGACGGTCATCGTCAAGACGGTGAGCAGTTGGGTCAAGGTGCTGATCTTCCTGTTCGGAATCTACGTCATCCTGTTCGGACACCTCAGCCCTGGAGGCGGATTCGCCGGTGGGGTGATCCTGGCCTCTTCCTATGTCCTGCTCATGCTCGCCTTCGGCCGGAAGTTCGTCGAGCAGAGCCTGCCTGAGCCGGTGGCCTCGCGACTGGACTGCCTCGGCGCCTTTCTCTTCGCCATGCTGGCTGTCCTTGGCCTGCTCGTCGGCGGCTCGTTCTTCGTCAATTTTCTCTACGCCGAGTACCCCGGCCAGATGGGCCGCCTCGTCAGCGGAGGAACGATTCCGCTGTCGAACCTCTTCATCGGTCTGAAGGTCGGGGCCTCGCTGTTCCTTGTGATCTTCGCGCTGTCCATGTTCCGCTACGATCCGAAAGGTCCGGACGACAAGCCGCTGCCCGATGCGACGGCCAAGGCCGGGGAGTGAATGCCATGCTCTATGCCCTTTGCTTTCTGCTGTTCATGATCGGCCTGTACTGTGCCGTCGTGAAAAAGAACATGGTCAAGATCGTGCTCGGGATCGTGATTATGGAGTACGCGGTCAATCTCTTCCTGATCATGCTGGGCTACCGCTTTGGCGGTACCGCTCCGATCCTCCGTCCGACCGACGCCGATGGAGTTACCCGCGTGGTGGCCGACCATTTCCTGGCCACCGTGGTCGATCCGCTGCCGCAGGCCTTGGTCCTGACCTCCATCGTCATCAGTCTGGGTTCGCTCGCGTTGATGATTTCCATCTGCATCCGGACGTATGCGAAGTACGGCACGTTCGACATCACGGAGATAAGGAGGCTGCGAGGATGAACGTACCACTGCCCATCTTTGTTGCCGTTCCCCTGGTCGCCGCCTTCGTGCTGCCCGTCTTTGGCAGAAGACTCCGCCCGCTCGGCACGTTTCTCGCCAATCTCGTGGCGTTGGCGCTGCTGGCGATGGCGGTGTTCTCTCTCGGTCAGAATCGGGTCTATGAAGTCGGCGGGTGGTCCATCCCGCTCGGCATCAATCTCGTCCTCGACGGTCTCAGCTCGCTCCTGCTGGCCGCCGTGGCGGTCGTCAGCACCGCCGCCATGCTGTTCAGCATCCGCTACATGGAGCAGTACACCGCCAAGACCAAGTATCTCAGCCTCTTCCTGCTGATGGTGGCCGGCATGAACGGGGTCGTCCTCTCGGGCGATATCTTCAACCTCTACGTCTTCCTGGAGATCGCCTCGATCGCCTCCTATGCCCTCGTCGGCTTCGGCTGCGAGCATGAGGAGCTGGAGGCCTCCTTCAAGTACATGGTCCTGGGCAGTATCGCCTCCGCCTTCATCCTCTTTGGGATCGCCCTCGTTTACGGCAACACCGGTTCGCTCAACATGGCCTACATCGCCCAGGCCATCGGCCAGATCGGCGTCAACCCCGGTCTGGCGTTTGCCCTGAGCCTGTTCATCGTCGGGTTCGGTCTAAAGGCGGCGCTCGTCCCGTTCCACGCCTGGCTGCCCGATGCCCACCCCTCGGCGCCGGCGCCGATCTCCGCCATGCTCTCCGGCGTCCTCATCAAAGCGCTCGGTGTCTATGCCCTGGCCCGCCTGATCTTCAACGTCTTCGGCGTCTCAGTGGCTGTCAGTTGGGTGCTGATCGCTCTGGGCGTTCTCAGCATGGTCATCGGCGTCTTTCTCGCCGTCGGCCAGTGGGACTTCAAGCGCCTCCTGGCCTACCACAGCATCAGCCAGATGGGCTACGTCGTTCTCGGTCTCGGCATCGGCGCCCTGATCCTCGCCCAGCAGGGCAATCCGCTCTGGGCGTCGCTGGCGATCCTGGGAGGGCTCTTCCACCTGGTGAACCACGCTGTCTTCAAGTCGCTGCTGTTTCTAACCAGCGGTTCGGTGGAGATGGCTACCGGCACCCGACAGTTGAAACGGATGGGCGGACTGATCGATCGCATGCCCTACACGCGCGCCGCCGCGACGGTCGCGTCGGCTTCCATCGCGGGTGTGCCCCCGTTCAATGGCTTCTGGAGCAAGCTGATCCTCGTGATTGCCGCCGTGCAGGCACGTCTGTTCGTCCTGGCGGCTGTTACCGTGCTCGTCAGCCTCGTCACGCTCTTGTCTTTCCTGAAGGTCCAGCGCTATGTGTTCCTGGGCGAGTTGCCCGACGACTTGCGAGAGACACGAGAGAATCGGGGCTCGATGCAACTGGCCATGGGCGCTCTGGCGGTGCTCTGTCTGGCGATGAGCCTGCTCGTGCTGGCGCCGGGGTTGAGAGAGGCGGTGCTCCAGCCCGCCGTCGACGTGCTGCTCGCCGGAGTCGGCCAGGCCACCGCCCTCGTCAAGATGCCCTAGAAGGAGTGATTCGATGCGCCGTCTGATCTATTTCGTTCTGGCCTTCATCGTCTGGGTCCTGATCGCCTGGCCCTTCACCGACGGACGGATGGATCTCCAGATCGTCGTGGCCGGGCTGATCGCCTCCTTCCTCGTCGCGATCCTGTTCCACGACATCCTGCCCAAAGAGCACCATGTCTTCCTCTCGCCCATCCGCGTGTTCTGGTTTCTGGTCTATGTGCCGGTGTTCCTCTACTACGTCATTCGCGCCAATCTGGACGTCGTGTACCGCGCCCTGCATCCCGCCATGCCGATCCATCCCGGCATCGTGAAGGTCAGGACGCATCTGAAAACGGATTCCGCCATTACCGCCCTGGCGAACTCGATCACGCTGACCCCGGGCACGCTGACGGTCGATCTCACCGACGACGGGGTCCTCTACGTTCACTGGATCAACGTCCAGACTGACGACACGGAGCAGGCGACGCAGTTGATCGCGCAGAAATTCGAATGGTTCCTCAAGAAAATCTTTGAGTAGATCGAGGCTGTTATGCAGGTGTTGATGCAGATCTTTTACCTGGGCTTGTGTGCGTGCTGTTTCATGTGTCTGTACCGCATCGGCAGGGGACCGAGCGCCCCCGATCGGACCGTCGCGATCGACATCCTGGGCGTCGTGGTCGTCGGCTTCTGTGCCTTGCTCGGTCTGGCCACCGGTCAGGACTTCTATCTGACCGTCGCCCTCGCCTGGGCCCTGTTGAGTTTCATCGGGACGATCGCGCTGGCGAAGTTCCTGGAAGGACGGAGTTTCGATGAGTGACATTGTCGGATACATACTGATTGCGCTGGGCATCCTCTTCAATATCTTCGGATGCGTCGGTCTCGTTCGCTTTCCCGATGTCTACAACCGGTTGCAGGCGGCCACGAAGTGTGTCACGCTCGGGACCGTCCTGTTGCTGATAG
>CAZTGH010000222.1:5426-8771 GCA_964612985.1 uncultured Pirellulales bacterium | reverse complement strand
GGTCATGGGGTTCGCGCCTCCGAGGATGACGCCGGTCATCATGCCGGGCAGCGAAACCAGGCCGATGGTGGTCATGGTCGCCACGGTGGGCGCCAGGGCCGCCTGGCAGGCCCTTCGGACGTGGGGACGCGTCGCTTCGTGCAGCAGTGCGCCCTGGGCGAGACTGTGCAGGAAGGCCTTCTCGCCCGTGCGAATGCCTTCGTAGAACGTACGGACCCCCACAATGTCGGCCCGCAGGCAGTTGCCGAGGATCATGCCGCCGATGGGGATCGCATACTGGGCGTCAAGCAGGTTGTTCCGCCGGAGAATCAGCCCGACGAACAGCAGCAGCGGAACCGCGGTTCCGGCCAGCAGAGCGCCGAATAGAGGCATCGCGATCCGGCGGAGCTTCAGCGAACACGACCGCACGACCGAAACGTCGGCGACGGTGATCATGATCAGCAGCCAGGCGCTGGTGAGCCAAAGGTTGTTGAGTTGGAAGACCACCTGGAGATACAGGCCCACGAAGATGAGCTGGAGCGTCATGCGCACCAGCGACACGACGGTCGGACCGATCATCGGGATGCGGTACCACAACATGATCCCGAACGGGAACGCCAGCAGCAGGTAGGCGGCTCCCAGGTGCCAGACGCCGATGTCTACGATGTCGTTCACGCGGATTCTCCCAACGGCGCATGGCCAGACATCTGGATGACCGGATCGGCGAAGGAGAACCACTCCGGATCGTGTGCGACGAACAGGGCGGTGACAGCGGTGCGAGACCGAAAGTAGTCTGCGACCGTCCGTTTGCTGGCCGGGTCCAGAGCGGACGTTACTTCGTCGAGCAGGAAGATGTCGCGGTCCAGCAGCAGGGCGGAGACGAGGGCGACCCGTTGCTTTTCCCCCCCGGAGAGGTCGCCGATCTCTTTGTCGAGAAAGGCACGCGCGAGTCCGAACTCGTCGAACAACTCGGGAATGCGACTCAGATTGTCTCGCAGGGCGACATTCGCGTGATAGTGAAACGGTCGTTCCAGGATCTCCCGGACGATCCCCGTTCCCAGGTCGGGCTCCTGCCCGACGTACGCCATGTGCCTTCGGAGTCTCCAGACGCTCTCGGCGGTCAGCGGTTCGCCGGCGACTCGAATCGAGCCAGCCTCAGGAAGGACGAACCCGAGGACGCATCGCAGGACCGTGGATTTCCCGCACCCAGACGGTCCGGTCAGCAGGGCTTTGCGGCCCGGATCGAGGGTGAGCGAGAAATCCCGCAGCACGAGTTGGCCATTGAGGCGAACGGTGAGACGGTCGATTTCCAGTGCAGGCGGTCGGTCCATCGGTTGGCGTCTACTGCTCGGCGCGGGCCAGCGCCTTCTCCAGCGCGCCGAAGCCCTCGTTCCATTCGTCGAGCCGGGTAATGTTCTTCTTCTTCGCGATCTCCATGAAGCGATCGTACGCACTGCGGATCGACTCGGGCATCGGCCACTCCGCGTTGGCGGCCTTCGCGGCCTCTCGTAATTCGTTCCATCGCATCATAAAGGTGTACATCACCGGTAACTGGGCGACCTGGACGCGGAACTGGAGTTCGGGATTGTCCTTGACCTGCTCCTCGGCAGCGAGCAGATAGATTCGGCCCTTGGTCAGCGTCTCGAAATTCAGGTACTTGGCGGTGTGTTTCTCAAAGCAACCCAGCCAGTCCCCACTGCTTTCAACGGCGTCGTGGAATGTATTGAGATACTTCTTCATATACGGTGCCGCAGCCCCGTAGTACCCTTCGAGGAACTCATCGATCAACTCATCGGCGTTGCGGCTCGGGTCCCACAGCAGCTTGGCCAGGACCCATGCTCGCAACTCGGCCATCTCTGCCCCATTCGTGGTGTAGGCGCCCTGTTCGAAGATGCCCTTGACATTGTGATCGACGAAAAATCGCACGTTGGGTCCGAGCACGCGCAGGTTCGGATGGGGCATGATGTAGTGGCGGAAGTTGGTGGTGTAATCCCAGATATAGAGCCGATTGCAGATTTGGGACCAGCCGATGATGTCGTCGCGGAAAGGCTTGTTTCGCTCGTCGGCCAGCGGCTTGGAGAACGAGCATTCGATGCTGCACAGGCGGACAATGACGTTGGGACGCGGCCTGACGTTCTTCGGAGGCTTGCGGGTGTACTGATAGGCAAGGGTGCTGATCGCGACGTTCGGGAACTCCTCTTCGATTTCGGCGGCGACCGCGTTGACGAATTGAAGCATCAGGCCGGCAGGGCTGCCCTCCGTCTCTTCGACGGCCTTGCACTTGGCGCACTGGCAGTTGCCGTACCAATCGTTTTGCGAAACCGAGGCGATGGTGGCCTCGGGATGCGCCCGCAGACGCTCCTTGAGGTTCTTGATCAACTCCGCCCGCATTTCCTCATTGGTCAGACAGAGCTGCGCTCGCTCGGTGGTACGCTTGCCATCGATCTCACTGAACCATTCGGGATGGTCAGCGAAGTATTTTTCCGGCGGGATCAAGGGATAGAAGGTGTGGACGAACCCTTCGTATCGGTGGCGACCTCCCCGCGCCGCGTCGATGCGATCGCCGTTGCCGTTGCATTTGTTCCGCACCGCCCAGTCGCCGTCCAGGGCGTCGAACCAGTAGGGCTCGCGGTATTCGAGCACCGGGACATAGCGGACGTCGATACCGTTTAGGTGGATCGTTGGCTTGGCAGGGATGGTGCTCTCGGCCGAAGACCACCACCGGCATCCGAGATGGTCTTCGAGGAAGGTGTAGACCGCATACAACGTCCCACGTGGCTGGCCCCCGGCCAGAATGAGGCCATTGGGGACTGTTCGGATAACAATGCCCTCGTCGCCCAGCCCATCCGTGGAAAAATCGCTCCGGGCGACCCGGGCGGCCCGGGGGCCGACGAAGATGTTGGCGGTCGTCTGGTTTGGCTCGCTCGCGATAGCGAAGCGGACGCCCGTGATCCGACCCATGAAGTCGGCCAGTTCGGAGGCCGCATGCTGCTCGGGCGTCGGCGCGTCGGCCGCAATTACGATGACGGCCTTGGCCTGACCATTCTCCGACAGCGTCACCTCGGCGCTGCACCAGTTCGCCAGCAGGGCGGCTGCCGCACATACCAGACCGATCGTTTTTATCGTACACATGTCGTAAACCCTCCAAAAACGTGCCCGTTCTACCGGCATCGCTCTGTTCTTCTCTAAGTCGCGTAACTATGCAGGCCCGGGAACAACTTCGAAAGGTTGACCCAAAGCAAGGTGATGAGGATGGCGGCCATTCCGGCCAGCGCCCAGATGCTGTTGGTCCTGGCGTGGCGGGTCCCGAACATATAGCGCCAGTGAAAGTAGCCCACGTAGACCAACCACGAAGCCAGGGACCAC
>CAZTGH010000222.1:0-5416 GCA_964612985.1 uncultured Pirellulales bacterium | reverse complement strand
CTGCGCGGCCACCAGCGCGCCGTGGCCGTACTTGACCAGCCACGAGGCGAGCGACCAGAGTTCTTTCGGGTCCCAGCCCCAATAGTCGCCCCAGGCACGTTTGCCCCAGATGCTGCCAAGAATCAGGCCTAATGTCAATAGGGGAAAACCGATCGCGATCAAGGTGTACGTGGCCTGCTCCGGTGGCAACATCACGTGGGATGGGCCGGCCCGTCCTTCTGTTGCCAGGTGGATGACGGCTCGGAAGGCGGCCATGGCCATGAAGATGTAGCTGAGCATGTAGACCGCGACATGGGGGACGAACAGCCAGCTCTGAAGCGCTGGCGGCAGACGCTGCGGCTCGGCGTGGAAGACGAAGCCGGCCGGAAACAATACGAGGGCGGCGATGAGCATGTCCGCCCATTGCCCGCCGATCCGGAGGATTCTGCGGCCAAAAACCGAGATCGGATAGCAGGCGACGCCCAGGCTGAGAAAGACCTCGAAGAGGTTCTGTAGGGGAGGGTGCCCCGTGTGGATCCAGCGGTAGATATAGGCGATCAGGCTGAGACAAAAACCGGCGAAAAAGACCCACTGCCCGGCTTTCCTGCGACCGGCCACCGTGGCGATGAACGCCGCAACGAAAGCGGCCATCGCCAGGTAGATCAGCAGTCCCTGAAATGTGTACTTGATTGCCATACGATTTCGGCTATTCCTTTCTGCTCGGCAGTTCCGACGGTCCACTGCGATTCGTGCGGCCGGCCCCCCGGGCCTTCAGGGCGGTGCCGAAACGCCGGACCCAGAAGTGCCAGAAGACGCCCACGATGAGCATGGCGTAGCCCGTGTAGACGACGTTGAGCCCGGCATCCGAGACGACCATCAGAACCGTGTATTCGCCCATCTGATTTTGGCCGTAGGAATGTTGGTAGAAGTGGTAGCCGCCGTAGTGGAGCGGATGATTCACCTCGATGTCTTTGCTCGCGACCACCAAGCCATCCTGGAGCACTTCGAGTTCGCTGATAAAATCGCGAACGCTCCGCTCATAAGCCATAATCAGCGGATCGTCCGGGCTGCTATGTCCCATGCGATCGAGAAACACGTAGCGTCGGGCGGTCGATCCATTGGGTTTTCGTATGGCTACCTCCAGGGCGGGGTTCGATCCCCCCGGGGCATCGTAGGCGATTCGCTCGTCGCCTGAGATGTCCATTTTGAAATTCCGGAAGACGCGCTGGATCGTAACGCTGCCCAAATCATCTCCCAAGGCCACGCTCTGGCCGGCTTCGGCCGGCAGCTTCCAACGCTGACCCTGACGGCTGTAGACGTAGAGATCGCCAGGTTCATAGTGCTCGATGCGAAAATCCCTCAGCCGGACCGCGAACGGCAATTCGTGGATATCGTTGCTGTCGACGACCATCACGCGGTTCTCTGAGGTTCCTTCGAGAATGGCCATCTGGCCCTTGCGGACGGTCTCGTCGCCCCGGAATCGTTGCCGCAGATCGTACGCCAGGGATGAGCCCCACATCCCGCCGACCAGGACGAGAATACCACCCAGATGCATCAGCAACAGCGACGGCACCCACAGGAGCCGCCGGAATACGACGATGCCGACGCCCAGCAGGACGATGAACAATCCCCAGTAGACCGCCACCGGGACCGAATTGAAGAAGGCCTGCGCCCGGTCGGAGCCGAGAAAAGCACCGTAGACCGACAAGACTGTCAGTGTCGCAATAGTTATCGTACAGGCCCACAAGACGGACCGTTTCAGTCGAACCATGCACTCTCCTTGGATTACGGTAAGTATTATGGTATCAAACAGATAGGTTCGCAAGGCTATTTGTTACACGATCATCGCCGCGCCATCTTCTGGAGCGAGCGCGCCAGCCATGTGGCGGAGTGCTTTCGCCACTTGCCGAGTGATGTAAAGGCCTGTGGCATAAGAATGTAGGATGGATTGACTTGAGCGATGCGGATGTGTTAGACTCTGATGTGAGCACTTGCCCATCGCGGGCCGGCGGAGGGGTGGGGGACGCGGCATGCGGAAGGCGGACGGGTTTGTGTTTCCGAGCAGTTCCCAGGCGTCCAGACCGGTCGTCATGGCGATCAGGGCCGATCGCATGTCCCGGAGGGGCCGAAAAGGTGCGAGCGGACTGGGCCGGACGGCGGATATCGAGGCCGTTTGCGGGCAGTGAAAAGTGCACGTTCAAAGGCGGAAGGCGATATGATCGGTTACATGAAGCCCCTCGAAGTCGCGATTGTGCTGACGTTGGCCGGCGCGATGCAGGCGCAATCCTCGATTGTCATCAATGAACTGCTGGCCTCGAATAGCCAGAACTCGATCGACCCACAGGGGCAGCACGACGACTGGATTGAACTACACAATGCCTCCGAGCGGGATCTCGATGTCGGTGGTCTCTATCTGACGGACGATCTCGATAATCCCACACGCTGGCAGATTCCGACCGGCACGGCGATTGCCGCCAAAGGCTACCTGGTGATCTGGGCGGATGGTGATACGACCGATGAGGGACTGCACGCCAGCTTCAAGCTCAGTGCCGACGGTGAGGAGATCGCTCTTCTCGATGCGGATGGTCAGACCTTGCTCGACCACGTTTCCTACATCTCGCAGATCACGGATGTCTCGTTTGGCCGCTATCCCGACGGTACCGGTGAATTCCGTCAGATGGGATATCCTACGCCGGGACACCAGAACGTGGTGGTCTATGAAGGTTTTGTCTCGGCGCCCAGGGTCTCGCATGAGCGAGGCTTCTACGATGCGCCGTTCTATGTGACTCTCACCTGTACGACAGCCGACGCAGAGATCTATTATACCCTGGACGGTCGCGCCCCCTATGGGGCGGATCGCAGCTCGGCCCATGCCACAGGCATCCGATATCGTGAGCCTCTGCGGATCAGCAGGACCACGTGCTTGCGGACGGTAGCCATGCGATCGGGGTGGGTGGCTTCGGGGGTCGAGACTCACACGTACCTCTTCATCAAGGATGTGATCACACAGTCGCCCAACCGCGAGCCGCCCGGTCCGGGATGGCCTTCGGGGGGCGTCAACGGCCAGATGATCGACTACGGGATGGACCCGGACGTGGTCAACGATCCTCGATACAAGGACCTGATGGATGATGCATTGACAGCCGTACCGTCGATTTCGCTGGTGACGGACCTGGATCATCTCTTCGGCGCGCAGAATGGAATTTATGTCAATGCCCGCGCCCAGGGTCGGAACTGGGAGCGACCCGTTTCGGTCGAGCTATTGAATCCCGACGGCAGTAAGGGATTCCAGATCGATGCGGGCCTTCGCATTCGTGGCGGCTACAGCCGCAGTGGCAGCAATCCCAAGCACGCGTTCCGGCTGTTCTTCCGAGCCGAGTACGGGCCCAGCAAACTGAACTTCCCGTTGTTCGGCGAAGAGGGGGTCGACGAATACGATGCCGTGGATCTGCGGACGAGCCAGAATTACTCCTGGAGCTACGAAGGGGGCAACAGCAACAGCCACGACACGTTCGTGCGCGAGGTTTTCTCGCGTGACACGCAGCGCGATATGGACCAGCCGTATACGCGAAGCCGGTACTATCACCTGTATATCGACGGACACTATTGGGGGCTCTTCCAGACGCAGGAGCGGTCCGAGGCGTCGTACGCAGAGACGTACTTCGGGCCGGATAAAGAAGACTACGACGTGATCAAATCCCGGGCCGGCAACGGAGGCTACGATATCGAAGCGACCGACGGGACGCTCGACGCCTGGCGTCGCCTGTGGGAGGCCGCCCAGTCCGGCTTCAACAACGACCAGATGTATTACCGCGTGCAGGGCTTCAATCCCAACGGCACGGTGAATCCCAACTACGAAAAGCTGCTCGACATCGACAATCTCATCGACTACATGCTCTGCACGTACTACGTCGGCGATCCCGATGGGCCCGTCAGTGCCTGGGCGCGGGTCGCCAACAACTTCTACGGGGTCTACAACCGCGTGAATCCCGATGGGTTCAAGTTCTTCCGTCACGATGCGGAGCACTCGCTCGACCACCTCAACGAGTCGCGCCTCTTCGCCTCCAGCACGACGGCGGTGGGGGAGCGGTTCAACCAGTCCAACCCGCTGTGGATGCATATCCAGCTCATGGAGCATCCCGAATATCGGATGCGCTTTGCCGATCGGATCTACAGACACTTCTTCAACGATGGTGTGCTGACGCCACAGGCGTGCGCCGATCGGTTCATGGCGCGGGCCGAGCAGATCGATCTGGCGATCATTGCCGAATCGGCCCGATGGGGCGACGCCAAGCGATCCCGACCGCGCACCAGAGACGACGACTGGCTGCCCGACATCAACGGCATGATCGACAGCTACTTCCCGGCTCGCACGAATGTGGTGATGAACCAGTTCCGCACCCAAGGGTGGTATCCGACCGTTGTGCCGCCCCAGTTCGAGGTGGCGGGGCAACCCCGGTACGGCGGGTGGATCGACGAAAGCGATCGCGTCGCCATGAGTGCGGCAGCCGGCGAGATCTGGTACACCACGGATGGCAGCGACCCGCGGGTGCCTGGAACGGCCGGAGGGGCGGGTACGGAGGTGCCCCTCGTCTCGGAAGAGGCGCTGAAGTGGGTGATGGTGCCGGCCGGGCCGATCGACGATGCCTGGCGCGTCGACGTGGATTTCGACGTTTCGGACTGGGTCAGCGGCACCGGGGGCGTCGGGTACGAACGCAGCACGGGATACGAACAGTTCTTCGAGATCGACGTTCGCGACGCCATGTACGCGGTCAACCAGAGCTGCTACGTCCGCATCCCGTTCGAGCTGTCCGAAGCGGACTTCAACGACGTGTCGTCTTTGGCCTTGAAGGCCCGATACGACGACGGATTCGTCGCCTATATCAATGGTGTCGAAGCCTGTCGGGTGATGTTCAACGGCGAACCGGTCTGGAATTCCGGCGCCATGGGCAACCACTCGGATCTGGATGCCATCGAGATGGAGCCATTCGACCCCTCGCCAGCGGTCGGTGCGCTTCGAGCGGGCACGAATATTCTCGCGATCCACGGACTGAACGCAGGGGCGACCAGTTCCGACTTCCTGATCTCCGTGACGCTGACGGGGATCAAGGGTGTCGTAGGGGGCACCCCGGGAGGCGTTTCGGCCGGCGCTTTGCGTTACAGCGAACCGCTGAACTTCGACCAGAGCACGCCGGTCAAGGCGCGGACGCTCAGCGGGAGCACCTGGAGCCCGCTGGCCGATGTCGTTTTTGCCGTCGGACCGGTGGCCGAGGGGTTGCGAATCAGCGAGGTCATGTACCACCCGATCGACCCGAACGCTGAGTATGTCGAACTGACCAACGTCGGTGCCGAAACCCTGAATCTGAATCTGGTGAAGTTCATTAAAGGGATTGACCTGACTTTTCCCGATGTCGAACTGGAGCCGGGACAATACATC
>CAZTGH010000221.1:0-8781 GCA_964612985.1 uncultured Pirellulales bacterium | reverse complement strand
ATGAACCCGTCGGCGTCTGGGGCCAGGAGAGAGGTCCAATGGATGGCTCAATTGCAATCTGAGATAGTGCCCTTGGCTGTAAAGACAGAGGGTTTGGTATCGCCCCCGAGGTTCACTGATGCAGACAGAATGACTGCTGCCAAGAGTCATCAGGTTGTGGTTAGACCCCAGGAGTACCAGGGAGCGCTGAGGAATCCATTGAAAGGGTTTCGGCCTGACATCAGCCCGCGGGCCTTTCGGCATGAATACGCGACCCTCGCTCGCTGCTACCTCAAGTGGAACGAACTGGAGGATGGCGAAAGCGATGGCATCGACCGAATCCTACGCATCTGCGATGAGCGGTGGAAGGATGTTGAAAAGCACAATATCAAAGTCATCCCGCGCGTTTACCTCGACTGGGATGAGAAAAAAGGCAATGAATACTGGCCTGCTGACATGCAGGTCGGCGATTACAGCAGCGATCAGTTCAAACGACGCGTTCAGCGCCTGATTCAGCGGCTGGGCCAATGCTGGGACAACGATCCGAGAGTTGCCTGGGTCCAGATGGGTATTATCGGCTACTGGGGCGAGCACCATCATCCTTCGCCCGATGCCGAAATGCAGAAGGTGGTGGGCGATGCCTTCGCACAGGCGTTCAAGAACAAGAAGGTCACCGTCCGCCACCCCTGGGAATTCACAGACTACGAATTCGGCGTCTATTGGGACTCGTGGGCCCACATCCAGCAGGTAGGAAACCACGGGGAGGGAATTGCCAAGCTCAACGCTGCGACAGGGCGGTGGAAGATTTGCCCGATGGATGGCGAATGCGCCTACAACTGGGGCCGCTACCAGGAGCAGCCCGGCGACAATCCCAACGACACGCTCAGCGATCCGGTTCACCGAGAATGGCTGATTGACACAATCCGCTGGCTGCACGGAAACGACCTGGGCTGGGTGGCCAGCTATGACGCATCTGAACCATTGGTTCGTGCCGGAGCCCAGCAAGTGCAGAAGGCCTTTGGCTATCGGTTCGTGGTTGAGCGGGTGCGATATGATGCGACTTTGGTGCCGGGCCAGGCGTTCCACGTGAGATTCTCCGTGCGGAACACCGGTTCGGCGCCCTTCTATTACGACTGGCCCGTCGAGGTCAGTCTGCTCGATCCTGTGTCCCGAACGACCGTGTGGAAAAACACATTCAAAGGCGTCGATATCCGCTCCTGGCTGCCGGGCGACCAGTGGAACCGTAAGAGCAAGCGGTACGATATCGAGGCCGCGACGTATGATGTCAGCGGCTCTTTCATAGCGCCGGAAGATCTGGTCCGAGGGGACTATGTCCTGGCCCTGGCCATCCTGGATCCCGCCGGCATGGCGCCGTCGGTACGCTTCGCCATCGAGAACTACTTCACCGGTGGCCGGCATCCAATCGGCATGGTGGGAGTAGGCCCAGCTCCATCCCGGACGACTCTGGCCCCAGCATCGTTTGACGACCCAGCAGAAGACAGGACCCTGCATTACGAATTGAAACCGGGTGCCAAAAACCGAACAGGACGCCAGGAAAGGCAAGACGAACAGAGACAGTAAAGGGCCGCCTGTACTGTGTGACTGCTCTCGCAGTTCGTGATCGTGGAGCGTCAAAGCGGAACGTAACAGCGAAAAGAGGGGCTGCGTGCGATTGCACAGCTCCTTGAAATGGATCGAGCGCCGATACATGTCTCAAGTCGCGTGGACAACGATGGAACCACCGCGCAAAGGGTATTGAAATCGCCCCAATGTCTGAGCTATGCTGAAGACCGTTGTATACAGCAGTACTGTCCACACGAACGGTCGCACATTCGGGAGCCATAACGATGCGCAGACGTGACTTCTTGAAGACCACCGCCATAACGGCCTCAGGTTTCCTGGCGGTGCCGAACGCAGTTCGCCTCTCCTCTGCGGCATCCCGGCACGACGATGTTCGCCCCAATATTCTCTGGATCACCTGTGAGGATTTGTCTGCTCGCCTGGGGTGCTACGGTGACGACACGGTCCCCACCCCAGAGATCGACCGCCTGGCGCGTGAGGGCGTGCTTTATACCAACGCCTTTGCCACCACCGGAGTGTGTGCTCCGAGCCGGCATGCCCTGATCACGGGCATGTACCCGACGTCCACGTATGCCCTGCACATGCGGAACCATTCGCGCACAGCAGCTTTGGACGAAATCAAAGACCCGGTCACGCGGGCGTTCGCCGCAACGCGGCCTTTGTATGAAGCGGTGCCGCCCGCCCAGGTCCGGTGCCTGACGGAATATCTTCGCCTGGCGGGCTACTACTGCTCGAACAACGTCAAGGAAGACTACCAGTTCCGCACGCCGGTAACTGCCTGGGATGAATCTTCCTCCCGGGCTCACTGGCGCAATCGCACGCCGGGCCAGCCGTTTTTCTCGGTCTTTAACTACACGGTGACCCATGAATCCGGCGTGTTCGGGCAGGGGCGTTCACCGCGAGTGGTTGACCCGGAGAAGGTTCCCGTACCTCCATATTACCCGGACACACCCACGGTTCGAGCGGATCTTGCCAAGCACTACGACAATCTGATCGTACTGGACAGGCAGGTCGGCGAACTGGTGGGCCAGTTGGAAGCAGACGGCCTGCTCGAGCAGACGATCGTCTTCTTCTTCAGCGACCACGGTGACGGTCTGCCGCGCGCCAAGCGCTGGGTATATGACTCCGGCACGCACGTGCCCCTGATCGTGCGCCACCCGAACAAGGAAGGCGCTGGGACCAGGAACGACCGTCTTGTGAGTTTCGTTGATTTTCTGCCGACAGTGCTGTCCCTGGCGAACGTCAAGGTGCCGGATCACGTCCACGGCAGTCCCTTCCTGGGTGACCAGGCAGGCGATCCGCGGACGTACGTGTACTTCCATCGGGACCGCAACGGCGAAAACCGGGAAACGATTCGCGCCATCCGAGACAAACGGTTTCGCTATGTCCGCCATTATCGGCCTGATGAGCCCTATGTCAAGCCCTTGGCGTATCGTGACCGTCAGGCCATCATGCAGGAACTGAATCGCGCGATCGAGCAGGGCACGCTGAACGCACGACAGTGGCAACTGTCGGCGCCGGCCAAGCCTCTGGAGGAGTTCTACGACACCCATACCGATCCTTTCGAAATCCATAATCTGGCCTCCGACCCGCGGTTCCTGGGAAGGATGGCACAGATGCGCGCCGCTCTCGATCGGTGGATTGCGGGATGCAACGATCCTCTGGACCTGCCGGAAGATGAGTTGGTTTGCTCTCGCGTCTATCCGCCGAACGGACAGCAGCCGGTGACGGCCGCACCCACGGTACGGATCGATGCGACGGGGTTGGGGACGCGCAGGCTGACAATCGCCTGCGCAACAGAAGGGGCCTCTATCGGCTTTCGCTTGCGACGACCGAACCAGGCAAAGTCGGCGCGTGAGGACCGTCGTGACGCATGGACGATATACCAGCGGCCAGTGGAAATAGGGCCCGACGATGTCGTGGAGGTGGTGGCACATCGCATTGGCTTTAAGCCAAGTCAGGTGATTGTCGTACAGCCCCCTGAGGCCTAGCCGCCGCAGGCATAGGCAGAGCGTCCCTGAACGAACTCTCACTTTCCCGGTTCACGCGGACGGCTTTTGAGAGATCCGAACAAATCTCACCGATGGCCACAAGATGCGTTGCCGCCGCTGCTGCTATGAAATGCCCTACTTGCTCCTGTATCCGCGTCGCCTCCTTTCTTCTCTCGACTTGATCCCTTCCCCTTGTTGTTCCGTATGGGCCGGCAAGGCTGTAAACCCGGCCGACGACCCGATTGGAGATGTCCTACTAATCCTTCGGGGTATATGGGTGGGTCGAACGAAGGCTGGTTTTGCTAAAGGTTTTTTGGTTGCCGCACCGATACTCTCAGAAGGCATTCCGATCAACAAGAACGCCACTGAGAGGCACTGTAATGGCCAATCCGGAGCGCGAGTTGGTTCTGAACAAGGGTTCACAGCGGTACGTGTTCCGATACCGCCAGGGCCAGGAAGATGGTGTACTGACCATGCTCGCCGAGCATGCCCGGGACGCCCGGACCGATTTCGACTGGTTCGATGCCGAGATCCTGGGTCTCAAGGTCCGGGAAATCCAAGACCGGCCCGACCCGATAGAGACGCCTTCTGGCTTTCGCAATGGCCAGCGAGCGGGGCATTTCGACAGGTCGCGGTAACCGCAGCCGAGATGAATCTTGTGTCGAAGTGCCGTTGTTTCAAGAGCTTACGAGATCTCATGCTGCTCTTGCCTCTACTTTGGCCTGCGAACAGGGAGACGGACATCTTTGAGAATATCGAGACAGTTCAAGTGCGCTTTTCTGGCGGGATGGGCCCATAAGAACGGGTCCCTTCGGCAGCAAGCTTTGAGCCCTCTAAATTTGGCCGTGAAAAGCAAAAAATACGCAGTTCTACGTATGGAAGATCGGATGGCAATGTGGTACAATATGCCTTCATGCAGGGGCCAATATGGTCGCTGCTGTGAGAGAGCTTTCGGGAGAAAAGGGAGTAACCGTCTATCGCACACGTCAGGAGGGCCTGTGCGAGGGAGTCGAGGGCTGGTGAAGAGAGGGCGGCCAGGAATCGCGATGTTCGTTCTTGGCAGATTCTGTGTGGTTGTGGGGGTGTGTCTACCTGCGGCGAGGCCTTGGGGGGCTTGGCGTGGGTCGAAACGGTCGTTTTCACGCCGCTTCACAGAGATGTGTGTCGGCTCTCGTGTTTCTCCAGGGCAAAGCGAACTCGGCAAAGGGAGGGATGGTGCGCAGGCAGGGAAGCCATCAACGGTTGTTAAGGTAGAGGCTTGTCCGGAATCTGCCGCCGCTCGCTGTTGGGACGCCGGGTGCGAGGGACGGATGAAAAGGAACACGAGGTAAGTATGCAAAGTGCCTTCAATGGGCCGAACGCCAATCAAGCGGTGCAGGGTCAGATGGTGCCTTACGCCGGACCGATGCCCGGTCCGGGTATGGGATCCGACAGCCTGTTTCAAATCCTCTGGAAGAGCTGGTGGATCATTGTTCTGTTGTCTGCCATCGGCGTCGGTGGGGCGTTCTACTACCTGGAGGAGCTGGCGCCTGAGCCGCTGTACACAAGCACCGCTCGCCTTCTCGTCGAAAGACCCTCTGCGAGGCGAGATGATCCGACGATCGCTATTACCGATTTGGGTGCGGCCTCCAGCAACCTTCATCAGACACAGGCGACGTTGATCATGAGCCGGCAGATCCTCAACCGGGCGTTGAGCGACCCGGATCTCTTGACCCTTGCCGGTGCTGCGGATCCCAATTACCGGAGCGATCTCGTCTCGACCCTCGCAGCGCGTGTGGCAAGGGACGCCGATGTGATCAATGTCTCTGCCTCCGCTCCCGACGCTAATGATGCCGCTCGATTCGTTAACGCGGTCGTCCGTGCGTACAAAGGGTGGCATGAGAGTAATCGAAAGGCCGGCACGTCCGAGACGCTCCAAGAGCTGTACCGACAACAGACGGAGTATCAAAATCAGCTCGAGACAAAACGAGAGAGACTGCGGAATCTGGAGGCCAGCCGCGCTGCGGCGACAGGCGACGCGGGTGTCACAATGGAAAAGCTGGAAATTCTGAGGCAGCAGGTTGCGAATGCCCGTGCGGCGGCCGAAGAATTTCGCCTCTATTATGAACGGTTGCAGCACCACGAGGAAGACCCACAGACTTTTCGGCAATACGCGGTTGCATATCGGCCCTCGGAGGGATTCGTCGTGGACGATCGCGAGCGGACCCGGCTGGAGGACGAACTGCGGGCCACGCAGTCACAGCTCGACGCCATCCAGGCCGGCGCCGTCGTAAAGCGTACGCAGATCGCGTGGTTGCAGGAGCGGAAAGTCGAGCTGGAACAGGAGATCGAGCAGTTCGACAAGGAATTCGTCTCCAATCACCTCTCCCTGGTGAAGATGTCGATGGAGGACAAGATCAGCCGGGCCGAGCAATTGGCCCAGCTCTATAGCGATGAGAGAGGAAACATCCAAAGCACCAGCAACCGCGAGGGCGAATACAATGACCTGCTGACGGATGTCAGGAATTATGAAGACCTCCGCAACAGCGTCACTCGGCAAATCAGCCAGTTGGAGATGCAGACGCCCGAAGGGCTCAGGATCCATGTTCTGGAAGATGCGGTCGGGGGCAAGCGCGACTCCGTGCAGACGGCTCGGGTCCTGGGGATTGGCCTGGTTGCCGGGATGATGCTGGGCAGCGGCCTGGCCTTCGTTCGCGACTGGCGCGACCAGAGGGTGCGATCGGCCGATGAGATTACCGCGATCCTCGGCGTTCCGGTGCTCGGGGCCATCCCGAAGGTCCGTCGTCGAATCGCCCATGCCGCCAGAAAGGGAGCGGGGTTTTCGTCGCACTCGCGCGAATCCGAAGCCTGTCGTGCCATTCGGACGGCGCTGTTCTTTGGCGTTCCCCAACATCAGGCGGCCACGCTCCTGGTGACCTCCCCCGGTCCGCAGGAGGGCAAGACGACCTTGGCGAGCAATCTGGGGATCACGATGGCCCACGCCGGCCAGAAGACGCTCATTATCGATGCCGATCTACGCAAACCCCAGCAGCAGAGGGTCTTTGCCATGACGGGCACGGGCATGGGACTGACGGATCTGCTCGCCGGCACCGCAGAGCTGGATGAAACCATACGGGCAACCAAGATCCCGGGTCTGGATGTTCTCGCCAGTGGGCAGAACGTCTCGAACCCGTCGGAGATGCTCAACGGTCCGGCATTTCCGACTGTGCTCAAGAAACTCAAGAAACGATACGATCGGATCATCATCGACTCGCCACCCGTCGGCCTGGTGACGGACGGCCAGATTCTCGCCGCCATGTGCGATCTGACGCTGATTGTCCTGCGAGCCAAGCACTCGACCCGCCAATTCACCCAGCGGGCGCGCGATGCGTTGCACACGGTCGGCGCCAGAATTGCCGGCGCGGTTGTCAACGACGTGTCGAAGAGAGACCAGCGATACAGTCACTACACTGGATACGGCTACTATTATGGGAACCATGCGGCAAGCGGCAAGACGACAGAAAAGAGAAAGCTCCCGGCCGATGTCGCTTCCGATTCAAAGGACCAGATCTTGGCTCCGGGACCGAACTGCCGGGAGAATACGTCTTGGCTGAGCTGAATCCCGTAGACATGCGGGCATGGATGGAGGCCCGGGGATGTGACGTCAAGGAGGGTAAGGTGTGTAGGACGCAAGAAGACTGGTATTCAAAAAGACCGCCTCGTAGTCGAGCAGGGATGCGTGAGTATGACGCTGGGTGGTCGAGTGTTGACCGAAACGCATCGGCGTACGCCGACGGGGACGGAGTCCAGGAACACAAAGATGGAAATTTCGTCGCTCAGCGATTCTGAGCGCCTTTTCGTGAAGTAGTGCTCAACGGATTTTTTTCCGGAGGGGAGCATGAACACATACCTGGCTGTCTATTTTGGTGCGGCGTTTCTGGCCCTGTTTGTGACGCCGCCGGTGGTCTTGCTGGCCAAGCGGATCAAGGCCGTGGACTATCCCGGCGTTCGCAGCGTCCATACAAGGCCGATTCCGAGAATCGGCGGCGTGGCGATCTTCGTTGCCACGATGGTCGTGATCGTCTCCGTGTTCTTTTTGAGCAACAGGATCGGCGCGAGATTTGCAGACCTCAAGCTCGAGGTGACCGTGCTGCTCCTGGCGGCGACCGGTATTTTCGCGATCGGACTGGTAGATGACCTGAGGGGGCTGCCGGCCCGCTTCAAGTTCATCGCTGAGGTCCTCGGCGGTCTGGCCCTGTGCCTTGTGGGGGTGAAGATCAATCAGATCGGCATCGCCGACGGATTCATGTTGCGGCTGGGCTGGCTGGCGGGCCCGATAACCATCCTGTGGGTTGTCGGCATCACCAACGCCGTCAATATGAGCGACGGGCTGGATGGCCTGGCCGCGGGCGTCTCGGCGATCACCTGCGGCGTGCTTGCGGTCTTCGCAATCTACAGCAGCACGATCCACACCGGCGCAGCCCAGAGCAACGATATCATACTGGCAGTCTTCGCGCTGGCTCTGCTGGGCAGTCTGTGCGGCTTTCTGTTCTTCAACTTCAACCCCGCCAGGGTTTTCATGGGCGACTGCGGCAGTCTGTTCATCGGTTTCATGATCGCCGCAACGAGCGTGCTGTGCGCGTCCAAGACCACAGCCCTGGTCGCTCTGGCCCTGCCGGCCCTGGCCCTGGGGGTCCCCATCTTCGATACGCTCTTTTCCATGCTGCGGCGCTGGCTGGAACGGCGGTCCATCTTCGCTCCCGACCGGAGCCATTTCCACCATCTGCTGGTCGATCTGGGCATGACCCACCGACGCGCCGTGCTCATCATCTATCTCGCTACATATGCCACCGCCGGTGCGGGTCTGCTCATGATGCTGCAAGGCGATGTTTTACGGGTCGTTGCTCTTTTCTCGGCCCTGCTTCTGCTGATCGTCCTGTTCCGAGTTGTGGGTGCGGTCGGTCTGCGGAGCAGCATTGAGCGGCTCCAGCAGAAGTACAAGACCGCGAAGTGCAAGAAGCAGGAGATCAGGACTTTCGAGGATCTGCAACTGCAGTTCCGTCGCGTCGAGAATCGAACGCAGTGGTGGCAGGCTCTGTGCGACGCCGCCGAGCGGATGGATTTCGCCTGGCTCTCGCTCAAAACGACCCATAATGACGGCCGGGTTGAGACCAGCGTCTGGCGCGGCCCGGAAAGTAAGCCGAACATGTCGCGGATCGTCCGCATGAGCGCCCCCGTCTCGGGCAATGGC
>CAZTGH010000220.1:0-8804 GCA_964612985.1 uncultured Pirellulales bacterium | reverse complement strand
GGCTCCGCCCCCTCCTTGAAACGCTCGTAAGCCAGATCCAGCAGCCCGCGCTTGTACCGCTCCACCTTCTCGAACTCGACCTTGTCCGGCGCAAACGCCGGGGGATCGGCAATCTCGCTGCGCGTCAGCAGCCCCGACCGATACAGAAGCACCGGACTGATCAGCAACGGGTTTCCCGCAAACGCCGAAAAGCAGTTGTAAGGCGAATGCCCCGTCCCCGACGTCGTATGGTTCAACGGCAGAATCTGCCAGCAGTTCTGCCCCGCCTGCTTCAGAAAATCGACAAACTGGTACGTCGTTGGACCGAAATCGCCGATGCCGAATTCCGACGGCACCGAAGTAATGTGCATCAAGATACCACTGGATCGTTGCTTGAGCATGTTGCCAACCTCAATTATGGATTACGCGACCCGAAACGCCGCAGAGCCCGCCGCGACCGCATGCCGCCCACGCCCTGCCGACCGTCGCAGGTCGCCGGTCGTTTCTACGGAATCGCCAGCCCCAGGTGGTGCGCCAGATTGCCGAAATGCTCCACCCATCGGGCCGCCTCTTCGTCGTCGGCCGCCGCCCGACGCTTCATCGCCGACCACTTCCGCTTCGCGATATTGAAGAACATGTTCTGCGCGTTCTGCAAATCCAGCGTTGACGTCAGCGTCCGCAGGATCTCCAGACTCTCCTCGATCGAGCACAGCAGGTTCACGTCTTCGCTGCGATCCGCCAGTTGATCCATCAGCGCATTGATCCGATGGCTCGCCTCGTAGCTCAAACGCTCCTTGTCGAGGCTCAGCGACAGCCGCTCCGCCTCGTCGGCCAGATTCCGCAGCCGGCTGACATCGACCGAGTCGGCCTGAATCTCGGCACACAAGTCCTCGTTCAAAATGAACTCCGCCGGCGCCGACAGCGCCTTCGGCAGCGGCATGTTCATGTTCCGAATCATCTGCATGATCGCGTAGTTGTGCTCATAGATATGCCGGAACGAATTCTCGATCTCCTGCCAGGTGCTCTCCAGCAGCTCGTTGAGAATCTGCCGCTGCGGGTCCTTGAACAGGTGCGTCAGCGAGTAGTTCCGCCCGCCGAACACCACGTTCATCAGACGCATCACCTCATTGCTGTCGCTCTTGCGAAACGCCTTGTTCATCTGCTCGCGAACCGCCTTGAACTCCTCGTCTTCCATGCGCGACCGCACCGTGGCGAACAGATTGTGATCGCCCAGGTAGAACACCACCAGATCCGCCTCGTGGCGCTCGAACGTGATGTTCGATCGAATCGTCACCCGCCCGGTCGTCAGCACCTGTACACCCGCCGCCGCCCGATCCAGCGTATCCACCGTCGCCGAGTAGCAATAGATATCGGTGGTCCGCTCGCGCGCCTCCTCGAACACCGAACTCAGCGCGAAGTGCGCCGCCACGCGGTTCAGATCGATCCGCGCCGGTTCCACGAACGCCTCGTACACCTCCCGCCCATTCGTAAACGGACGGACGTTCGCCGGAGCGCTCTCGAGCATCTCTTTGAACTGCGGCACCAGGTCCCAGTTCTGCACCTCCTGGCACAACTGCATCGTCCGCGCCGCATACTGCATCACCTGCACCGCCTCGATGCCCGCGATGTTGTCGAAGAACCATCCACAACTGGTGTACATCAGCATCGCGTTCCGCTGCATCTCCAGCAGCTTGAGAAACGTGACCTTGTCGTCCGGCGGCAGCGTCCGCCCGGTCGCCTGGGTGATGAAGTCCTCGATGTTCTCCTGCGACCGGTCGTTGACCGCCGCGATGTATTCGTTGCGCAGCTTCCACGGATCGCTGTGGAACTGCGACATCCGATCCTGGTAGACCTCGATCGCTTTGCCCCGGATCCAATCGAGGGCCTGCCGCAGCGGGGCGCGCCACTGCTGGCGCCCCGAGTTCGCCTGGTCGGCCGCACACCCGCAGTTGCTCTTCCAGCGTTCCACGCCATGCGCGCAGCTCCACGAGCTGTTTTCCCAGATCTCGACCTCCTGGTCCGCCGGAAACTTCTCCAGGTACTCGCCGTAGATCGTGATCTTCGCCAGACGGTTGGTCTCGATGTGGTGAATGCAGTAGGCCAGCGCCATATCCCCGTGCCGGTGGTGGTGCCCGAACGACTCCCCATCGGTCGCCACGTGCACCAGCCGAGGCCCCTCCCTGTCCGACGGAAACGATCCGATGAGTCGGTTCGCGAAATTCGTCCCGCTGTGCAGCAGACCCCCGTACGCAATGTCGTGCGACGCCGGACCGTTGTAGAAGAACAACGCGATCTGCTTGCCCGACGGAAGATTGCACACGTACGGAACGCTTGCATCCAGATCGCTGGCATTGACGTCCCGCCACCGACGCCCCCCGACCTTGCGAACCCGCTTGGCCTGTCGCGGCGCCAGGATCGTGAACTTGATCCCGTGCTCGGCCAGCACCTCCAGCGTCGGCAGATCCACCGCCGTCTCCGCCAGCCACATCCCCTCCGGCGCCCGCTGGAAACGCTGCTTGAAATCCTGGATGCCCCAGATCACCTGCGTATGCTTGTCGCGCGTGTTCGACAGCGGCATGATCATGTGGTTGTAGACCTGCGCCAGCGCGCTGCCATGCCCGCTGAACCGCTCCCGACTGTTCCGGTCCGCCTCCAGAATCTTATCGTATACGTCCGGCGCGTGCGATTCGAGCCACGACAGCAGCGTAGGCCCGAAATTGAAGCTCATGTGCTCGTAGTTGTTAACGATATCCACGATCTTGCGATCCGGACCCAGGATCCGCGACGCCGCGTTCTGCCGGTAGCATTCCTCGGTAATCCGCGCATTCCAATCGTGGTAAGGATACGCCGAATCCTGCAACTCCACTTCTTCCAGCCACGCATTCTCGCGCGGCGGCTGATAAAAATGACCGTGAATACAAACGTATTTATCCATTCAGTACCCCATCACACTGCCCCAGGCAGTGATTCTTTCGTAAATGAGCCGAGCGCCTCCGCCCGCTCTGTCCAATCCGACGACGTTCGAGGCAGGTTACCAGTAGACCCAGCACCTGCCCGCGCCGTTTCCCACGCGGCCTCAGCCGCTGGAAACCCGGTGATAATACGCCAACTTCCCGCCACTGGCAACTGCTCTCCCCGAATTCTCACCCTGCCGCCCCTCAGGACCGCCCTATCCTCCATTTGTCATCCCGAGCCCGCCAGCAGCGGGGCCGCCATGGTGCGAGAGAACATGACCGCATCCCGCGCAGCGTTCCCAGCCGCCATCTCCATCATTGCCGGACTCCTGCGTCTTCCCCCCTGAGACCTATGTTCTTAGGAGCGGAGCAACGCAGCCGAGGGATCTACCCGCGAAAAAGCCAGTCTCCTGGCCTACGTCTGTGCCCTTGGAATCTCTGACGAATTATCCTGCCCCCAACCCCGTCGGACCAAACACTTTCCGTGGCGGATATCGTTGTCGTTCTTCACATCACACGCTATGATCGTCATTGGATGAGTTTTTCCTACAGCGCCTCAGGCGTTTCTGTTCAGCATTCTATGGAGTCGACAGCCATGACGAGCCTTCAGCAATCGCCCTCGCACATACAACCCCCACGAATGTTGCCATCGCTGCTCCTTGCCCTCCTTGTGCATTTATCCCATTGCCACGCCGCCCAGCAGCCCGCCCCGACAGGTCTGATGTGCGAGCTGATGGCCGAGCCCGCCCGGACCGAAATCGTCGATCCACAACCCGAGTTCGCCTGGGTCGTACCCTCCTCCCACCCCGGCGCCGTCCAGTCCGCGTACCAGATCCTCGTCGCCTCGACCTCAGAGGCCATCGAGCAGAACCAGGGCAACCTCTGGGACAGCGGCAAAGTCGAATCCTCTCAGTCCGCTGGCGTCGAATACGCAGGAAAACCCCTCGAGTCCAACCAGACCGGCTATTGGCGGGTCCGCACCTGGGACCAGAACGGTCGGGCCAGTTCGTACTCCCAGCCCCAGGCCTTCCGCACGGGCCGCGTCAACGGGCCCTACGTCACGCCCCGCTATGCGCTGACCACCAGCCGGATCGCACCGACGCGCGTGGTGAATAAAGCAGAGGGGCACTACTTCGTCGATTTCGGCAAAGCCGCCTTCGGCACCGTCGAACTGACTCTGACCAGCCCCGCCGACACAAATCAGATCGAAATCCATCTCGGAGAAGTCTACGCCGAGCCCGATCGGATCAATCGCAACCCGGGCGGATCGAGACGACACCGGCAGATCCCTCTCACGCTGAACGCCGGCACCCACACCTACAAGCTGACCATCCCGCCCGACCGCCGCAACACCGGTCCCCAGGCCATCAAGATGCCCCCCTCCGCCGGCGAGGTCATGCCGTTTCGCTATTGCGAGATCCTTAACAGCCCTTCGCAGATCGACACCTCCACGATCCGCCAGATCGCGGTGCACTACCCGTTCGACGACGACGCTTCCCGCTTCGATTCCTCCGATCCCGTCCTCAACGACGTCTGGGACCTGTGCAAGTACAGCATCAAGGCCACCAGCTTCTGCGGCGTCTACGTCGATGGCGATCGCGAGCGCATTCCCTATGAGGGCGACGCCTACATCAACCAGCTCTGCCACTACAGCGTCGACCGCGAGTACACCCTCGCCCGCTACACGCACGAGTACCTCATCACCCATCCAACCTGGCCCACCGAGTGGATCCTGCATTCGGTCCTGATCGCCTGGGCTGACTACCTCTACACAGGCGACACCGATTCCATCGAGCATTTCTACGACGACCTCAAAGCCAAAACGCTCCTGCCCCTGGCCCGCGAAGATGGTCTGATCAGTACACAGACCGGCCTGGTCACCCCCGCAGTGCTCGAGTCCATCCATTTCAAAGGCAAACTGCGGGACCTCGTGGACTGGCCGCACGGCAACATCCTGGGCCTCCAGGGCGGGTATGGCGAAACCGACGATTTCGAGTTCAAGCCCATCAATACCGTCGTCAACGCCTTCCACTATCGGGCGCTGGTGGTGATGAACCGGATGGCGCGCGCCGTCGGCGAGATCCAAGACGCCACCCGCTTCGCTTCCGCCGCCGCGAAAGTTAAGGAGTCCTTCAACGAAAAACTGCTCGACAAGGATAAAGGCATCTACGTCGATGGCGAAGGCAGCACCCACAGCGCGCTCCACGCCAACATGTTCCCCCTGGCGTTCGGCCTCGTCCCCGACGAGTACGTCGAATCCGTCGGCGCCTTCCTCCAGAGCCGGGGCATGGTGTGCAGCGTCTATGGCTCTCAGTACCTGCTCGAAGCCCTCTACGCCGCTGGCCTTGACGATTTCGCCCACCACCTCATGACCGACCGCGACACCGACCGAAGCTGGGCCCACATGGTCTACGACGTCGGCACCACCATCACCCTCGAAGCCTGGGACAACAAGTACAAACCCAATCAGGACTGGAACCACGCCTGGGGCGCTGCGCCCGCCAACATCATCCCCCGCTGCCTGATGGGCATCGAGCCCGTCGAGCCGGGCTTCGCCAAGGTGCAGATCAAACCCCAGGTCGGCCCGCTGGCCAGGGGAAGTCTCGATCTGCCCACGGTCCGAGGCACGATTCAAGTGGATTTCACCTCGACCGAAGGCAAATCGTTCGTCCTGAACGTCACCACCCCCGCCAACGTCCCCGCCGTGGTCTATCTGCCGACACTCGGCAGCAACGACACGCGCGTCCTCATGGATGGAATAATGGTGCAAGGCAAAGTCGACGGCAACTTCATCATCCTTGACTCCGTCCCCCCAGGCGCCCACCGCTTCGAACGCCGCCTCTAAGCGACAGGCCCCAGCCCCAAACACCAACTGGAAAGCGCGCATGCAACGCCACAAATCCAGCATTGTCATGCTGAACGGAGCGCAGCACAGTGAAGGACCTGAGCCGCGACCAAGATAGCCCTTTCTTGTACAGCCAGGTCCCTTCGAGACTCAAGGCAAGCGTTGAGACCGCCCTCCATCGCCTCTTGGCAGGAGTCAGTCCCTACTTCGCCAGCTCCCCGAACCGGTTGGCAATCGCCAGAGCCGGATCGAGCGGCACATCGACACCCACCGTCTCCTTGGTGACCGCGATCGTCGGGCGAGGGGTCAGTCTGCACCCCTTGAACTCGGGCAGCCACTTCCGCTCGGCCGCCAGCATCTCGCTGGTCATCTCCCGAATCTCCTTCAGCGTACAGCATGCCGACGTCAGCGGGTCCATCGCCACCGCCTGCATCGCATATTCCGGATCGCCCGTCAGCGCCGCCTCGACCGCCAGTTCCTGCACCGTGACGTTGCTCTGATTCAGCGCTGCACACTGGATGGGCAACTCGCCGATCGTCACGGGATGCAGCCCCTGCGAATCGACGTAGATCGGCACCTCCACGCAGCAACCCTGGGGCAGATTGGTGATGAACCCGTCGTTGCGCACGTTGCCGTTGAGCCTAAACGGCCGGTCCGTTTCCGCTGCCTCCAGGATATACGAACAGTATTCCACGCTGCGACCGGTGATCTTGGGCGATTCCGTCGCCAGGTAATCCACCTTCTTGTACTTCTCCGCCAGCATGTTGCAGTAATGATAGTAGGCTCCCGACGCCCCGCCGAAATCGGGCTGATCGCAATACAGTTCCAGCCCCCGCTCGCTGCTGCGGAACCACGGAATGTACTCCGACAGATGCCCCGTGCTCTCGGTCATGAAATACCCGAAGTGCCGCATCACCTCGCAGCGCACCTTCTCGTTCACATAGTACTCGGGCTTCTCGACGTTGCGCTTGAGTGCAGGATACAGGTCCCGCCCGTTCCGCTTGTCCCGCAGCGACAGAAACCACGCCATGTGGTTGATCCCCGCACAGACGTAATCGACCTGGTCCTTCGGCACATTCACATACCGGCTGATCAAGTCCAGCGTCGTCTGCACCCCGTGACAGAGCCCGATGAACTGCACCTCCGCCACCGCCCCCAGCGCCGAGCAGTTCGCTCCCATCGGGTTGGCGTAGTTCAACAGGATCGCCCCCGGACACAGCTCGTTCATATCCGCCGCCATGTCCGCCAGCACCGGAATCGTCCGCAGCGCCCGAAAGATCCCGCCGGGCCCGATCGAATCCGCGATGCACTGGTCCACGCCGTACTTCAGCGGAATCTCATAGTCCATCCGGAACGCCTCGACGCCCCCAACCTGGATCATGTTGATCACGTAGTCCGCCCCATCGAGCGCCGCCCGACGATCCAGCGTCGCTGTCACCGTCGCCGGCAACCCGTTCTCCTCAATCACCTTCTTGACGAACGCCTGCATCTTCGCCAGCTTCGGCCTCGTGCGGTTCATCAGGCAGATCTCACTGCCCTGAAGGGCCTCGGTGGCCAGGATGTCCATCACCAGCGTCTTACAGAAGATCAGGCTTCCGGCCCCGATCATCGCAATCTTCGGTTTGCCCATGTCACGTGTCTCCCTACATAGCTATCGTCAATTCCCGCGGTCGACAACCGCCGTCATTTCAAGAGGTTCTCCAGCAGGTACAGTCCACTCTTGCCCGGCGCAACCACGTCGATGTCCCCGTCTCCATCGATGTCCACCGCATCCGTGTTGATCCCAAACCCGACGCGACCGCCTTCGTGCAGGGTGTGTCGCGTCCACTGGCCCGACGACCGGTCGAAGCGGTAGTAGTAGACGCAGACCGGGTCGTTGCCGCCTGGGTCGTTGCCGTTGTGGGCGCGATAGCGTTTGCCCGTAACCAGTTCCAGCCGACGGTTGCCTGTCAGGTCGGCCAAGAGCATGAAGTGCGGCTGCGACCATGAATCGTCGATCAGGTGCTTGGTCCACGAACGGTTGCCTTGGGCGTCTCTGGTCTGCTGGAGCCAGAAGATGCCATAGTTGTGCCCCAGCCCCCAGAGAATGTCCGGGTGGCCGTCGCCATCGACGTCATGCACCAGAATCGGAATGCCGGCGTAACCCAGCTCGAATTCCGGACGCCAGCTCCACGAGCCGTCCGGCTTCTGTTCCAGCCAGCCCTTCGGCGTCACAATGTCGCACAGACCGTCGCCGTTGACGTCTCCGGCCCCAAGGCCGTGCCCCGCCGCCTCCTGAGGCAGCACATGCTTGTCCCATCGCACGCCCTGCGGCGCCGATGGATCGCGATGGAACTCGTACCAGGCTGCGGCGCTCATGATGTTGGGCAGGATGTCGAGCTGGCCGTCGCCGTTGATGTCGTAGGCCAGCGCGGTTTCCATATTGCCGGGCGTGTCGATTTTGAAGACCGGCCAGGGCCCGCCGACTTGGCCGGGGTTGCGCACCCAGTAGACCATCTTGTCGTGCCAGGCGGCGCCGACGGTGTCCGTCCAGCCGTCGCCGTCCACGTCCACCGCCAGATTCGCGAAATCGTAGTGGTACTCCCCTTCTTCCTTAATCTCCCGCAGGAAGTGCTTCTTCCAGGTCGGCGCCTCGTACCAGAATCCGCCGCACACGATATCGAGCTGGCCGTCGCGGTTCACATCGAGAATCCCCGCCGCCTCGAAACGCGAATCCGCATTGATCGTGTGCAGCTTGAACCCTTCCCCCACCTTGCCTTCCGCCCCGAAAACCGACCCCGCCAGCAGAAGACCGACAGCCAACGCCCCCACGATACAGGCGATCCGTTGCATACGCATAAATGCTCCTTTTCCAAAACAGAATGCTGTTGTCGTTCTCATATCGCCCACGGACTGCGCATGGCCCGCTGGAGCATCGAATCGGCCTGCCGGTCGTTCACGAAACGCTCCGCGCGCGGGTCCCACCGCAGGGGCCGCTTGAGCCAGTAGCCGATATTGCCCAGGTGGCACACGCTGATCGAGCGATA
>CAZTGH010000219.1:0-8837 GCA_964612985.1 uncultured Pirellulales bacterium | reverse complement strand
AAATACGGAAGTCGTAGGGGGCAATTCTAGCGAACAGCTGTCATTTCGAGAGGGTGCCGTCGTGCGACAGGAGCGGGATCGCTATACGGGGCAACTGGCGGCATGCGGTGCCTCGTCCGCATCGAGCCAGCCGGCCTTGTACAGAAACAGCATCAGATCCGCCGTCGAATCTACGTCCATCTTCTCGCGCACCATGGACAGATGCCAATCCACCGTCTTGCGGCTCAGACCGAGCCTCAGGGCAATCTGCTTCGAACGCTTGCCTTCCATCAGGCAACCCACGACCTGCTTCTCCTTGGGTGTCAGAAGGGCCAGCCGGGCTTCCGCCTCGCGTACTTGCGCTTGCCGACGCACACTCTGCTCGTCTATTCGCAGCGCTTCATGGACCTTGTCGAGCAGCACCTGGCCACCGAATGGTTTCTCCACGAAGTCCACCGCTCCCTTCTGCAGCGTCTGGACCGCCATCGGGATGTCGCCGTGGCCACTGACGAAGATCAGCGGCAAATGAGGGCCCCGTCGCAGCAGTTCCTCCTGAAGTTGGAGCCCGCTCATGCCCGGCATGCGAACATCCAGCAAAACACACCCGCGAAACTCAGGACTGTAGATGCCCAGGAATTCCGTGGCCGAGGAAAAGGTCTGCACCTCGATTCCGACGCTCTCCATCAATTCCTGCATAGCCTCGCGAGCAGCGTCATCGTCATCAACCACAAAGACTTTCGCATCGGCACCCGCCATGGCTCTGTCCTCTCTATTGGTGTGATTTCAGATTCGGTATTCCTGCTCTGTTCTCTTTATCGGACAGCCGTGCCGATCTTCTTGCGTTTTTCCAGTAAACATTGTGCGCCCTTCGCCAAGTCTTTTGCTTCCGTTGGCCTAGCGCTTCAGATCCTGGTGTCAACTCCGAGCTTGTTCGATGCCCCTGGGAAGCACGATGACAAAGGTGCTGCCGCCGTCGGGGTTGCTCGTAGCCTTCAGCATCCCCCCGTGCATTTCGACGATCGTACGACTGATCGACAAGCCGATACCCAGGCCGTCGGTCTTGGTCGTGAAAAACGCGTCGAAGACGCGCTCCGCCCCGTCTTCGGGCAGTCCTGCTCCCGTATCCGACACTTCCACGCGCAGCATCCCCGGATCGTCCGACTCCGTGCGAATCGTCAGCCATCTCCGTTCGGGCGGGCTATCCTTCATGGCCTCCACCGCATTGCGAACGAGATTGAGCAGGACCTGCTCGATCTGGACGAGATCGGCCTGGGCCGGAGCAAGCCGCTCCCCAAATTCCCGTCTCACGCGAATCCCTTTCTCCCGGATTTCCCATGAGAGCAACTCCAGCACCCCCCCAACAGCCTGGTTTACATCGATGAGGGCCAGATTGGGCTGACGACGCTGGGCAAAGGCACGAATACGGGCCATGATGTCCCGCGCACGCTCCGCCTGCCCGGTGATTCTTTCCAGATTCCGCGCGATCCTGGTCACATCCGCGCGGTCGGCCGAGGCCAGTTGCATACACGCGGTGCAGTAGTTGAGAATGGCCGACAGCGGCTGATTCAACTCGTGCGCCAGCCCCGAGGCCATCTCGCCCAGGGTACTCAGACGCGAGACATGCAGCAACTCGCTTTCCCGCTGCCGGACCTGGTGTTCGGCCTCTTCCTTCTCGGTGCGGTCCTCCAGACACAGCAGAGCATTGGTTTGCTCTCCTGTGTGGATCGCGGCGGTCGCGCCGATCAATACGACGTCCCGCCGACTCGTGTTGTGCTCGATCGTGGCGCGGTATTCGATGTTTCGATGCCCGGCGCCCGTCTTGAGCGTGTCGTCCAACGCCCGGCGCAGATCGCAGCCCTGGCAGGCCGGCCCGAACCCGCAGCCGCGCGGATCGCCCTGGGCGTTGATGCACCCGAACACCCCACAGGCGCGCCCGTCCTTCAGATCGCTCTCGCAGATGCCGGTGAACTCCGTAAACGCCCGGTTGGCGTAGAGCACGCGTCGCTCGCCGTCCACCACACACATCATCACCGGCGCGTAGTCGTAGATCGCCTGAAGCTCGGCCCGATGCCGCTCCAGCACTTCCTCAGCCCGTTTGCGCTCGGTGATGTCCAGCATCGTACCGATCATCCGCACGGCCTCTCCCTTTTCGTTACGCAGAACATACCCGCGATCCAGAACCTCGGCATAGCTACCGTCGCCCTTGCGGAATCGGTATTCATCCCGCCAGTGCTCTCTCGTCGGGTCGTTCACAACAGCGAAGAATTCCTCCTCAACGCGTGGTTGGTCTTCGGGATGAACGCGCTGGACCCACCAGCCGGCCGTCTGGGGCGCCTTGACAATATCTTCCCAGCCGAACACGACTGCGCCGGCCGGACTCCATTCCTGCGAATCATGCACAATATCCCAATCCCAGACCACGTCGCGCGTGGCCTTGTGCGCCAGGCGCAGCCGCTCCTCGCTCTCCCGCAAGGCCTCCTCCATGCCATATCGCTCGGTTACGTCCTGGACAGTGCCTGTGATTCTCGTCACCTTGCTCGTACCATCCCTCATGGGGGTGCCGATGGCATGGTGGACGGCCCGACGGCCACTGGGGAGATTCACACGGAGATCCAGGGCATAAGGCTCTCCTGTCTCAGCCGCTCTGCGAACATGGCATCCCAACTTGGAGGCATCTTCGGGATCATGTAACGCCATCACTTCCTCATATGTCGGTGGACCGAGGGCCGGATCGCGCTCATAGAGATCATACATCATGTCGGCCCACAGGATATGCCCCGTCTCAATATCGAACTCGACGTGACCGATCCGTCCGATCTTCTGTGACTCCTGCAGCCGTCGCTCGCTGTCCCGCAAGGCCTCCTCAGCCCGCTTCTGTTCAGTGATATCCACGCCCGAACTGAGTGTTCCAACAATTTTTCCCCCGGAGTCTTTATGAAGCGTGTTATGCCAGGCGATCGTTCGCTGTTCTCCTTTGCACGTACAAACGGGGTTTTCGTAGCATTCACGCGATTCGATCTCCCCGGCCATGATCTTCCAGAAATCGGATCTCACCTGTTCCCTGGTGCTGGTCGGTATGAAGTGTTCGAACCAATTCTTGTTGATGACGTCCTTCGGCTCGCAGCCGAGGATCTCCGTCGCTTTCTTGTTTGCCAGGGTCACATTGCCATTCGCATCCAAGGCGATCATCATAACTCCGGCGATGTCGAGGTACGTCTGCGCCCGCTCCTTTTCCCCTCGCAGCGCGCGTTCCATCGCCTTGCGCTCGGTGATGTCGATGTGCGAACCCAATACGCGATTTGGCCGGCCCGTTTCGTCGCAGAAAACCGAGGCCTGGGCGAGAATCCACCGGTAGGAACCATCCTTGTGGCGGAACCGGAATTCGACATGGTAGTGCTGCCGGACCTCTGCGATCGCCTGGCGAACCTGTTTCAATGTCGGTGCCAGGTCGTCGGGGTGAACGCGGCTCTCCCACTCCTCATACCGGTCGTCGATCTCGTGCTCTTCGTAGCCGATCTGGTGCTTCCATTCGGGCGAATAATGCACCCGATTCGTCGCCAGGGCCCAATCCCAGAGACCGACATTTCCCGCCCGGATCGCCTCATGCAGGCGTCTGGAGGCCTCGGCCAGCTCCTCCTGAGCGCGCATGCGGTCGGTCACGTCCTGATTGACGACGATCGCTCCCTCGATCGCTCCGTCCGGATCCACGATGGGAGCGGTGTAATTGAGAATGATCTTCTTGCGTCCGTCAAAAGTCTCGATCTCCAGAAGCTCATCGACGACGGTTACCCCTTCGCGGATCGTATGCGCCAGCGCCCAGTCCTCCGGCTCAACTTCGGTACCGGAAGCCAGCCGCCGCGCCTTGAAGACGCCGTAGTCGCGCGGGCCCACGAGCGGTTCAGCGCCCCAGATCGCCACCCCGGCCGGGTTGCCTCGAAGCAACTGCCCCTCTTTGTCCGCAAACCACAGCCCGATGGGCAGAACGTCGAAGATCTTCTGAAGTGTGCTTTCCCGGTTCCGCAGCGCTTCCTCAGCCTGCTTGCGGTCGGTCACATCCGCGAAGACCGTGGAGAACTTGCCTTCGGCCGGACGGCTGACACAGAACTGAAGATGCCTGCCGGCCGGAGCAAAATAGGTCTCGAACGAGACAGACTCACCTGTCTCGACCACGTTGGTCAGGATATCGAAAAGAGGCGGTTCGCCGGTCCCGTAGACCTCCGAGCCCAAGCGTCCTACCGCCTGCGAACGGGGCAACCCGATAATGCGCTCATAGGCCGGGTTGACATCGAGAATCCGGTAGTCAATGGCCTTGCCGTTCTCATAGATTATTTCGTCTATGCAGCAGCCCGAACCCATGCTTTGGAAGAGCGACCGAAACTTCTCCTCGCTCTGCCGTAATTCCTCCTCGGTTTGCCTCTGTGCCGTAATGTCCTGGACAATACCGATGCCGCGCAGAGGCCGATCCTCCGCATCGAACTCCAGGACCGCTTTCTCGCGTACCCACTTCATCGTTCCGTTGGCGAGGATGCGATGCTCGATGTCGTACGACGCCCCCTCCAGGGCCCGGAGCCACGCCTTCCGCACGGTGGAAAAATCATCGGGATGGACGCACTGGAGAAAATGGTCCTCCTTCAGAGGCTGACCGATCGGCAGACCGAAAATCCGATACGTCTCGTCCGACCAGGTCAGCGAGAAGGTCTGTAAATCGAGAGCCCAACTCCCCACGTGGGCCACTTCCTGCGCCTTCCTGAGTTGCGCCTCGCTTGCCTTCAGGGCGCTCTCGGCCTTCTTTCGATCGGTGATGTCCTGTCCGACGATCAGCGTGGCCGGCCGGCCTTTGAGGGTGATCGGCAAGGAACTCGATTCCATCCATCGCTTCGTTCCATCCTTGCGCAGAACGGCCAACTCCATAGGCCCGTTGCATTCACCGCTTCCGGCGCGCTGCATGCGTTCGCACACCGTGGCATGGTAGCTCGGATCGATGGTTTCCAGAGGATCCGTTCCCACCATCTCGGATGGCTCGTCGTAGCCCAGCGCCTCCGCCCCCGCGGAGTTGGCATACACGTATTTGCCCTCCTGGAGAACCAGGATCGAGACCGGGGCCCCCTCGATCAGCGTCTTGTATCGAGCTTCGCTTTCACGCAAGGCCTCCTGGACCTGTTTCTGCTCCGTGACATCAATGCACGTCGTCTGTAGGAGGGTGCGCCCACCCGATTGAAGCACGGATGTGCCGATCAGGACATCGGCGACACGGCCGCCCTTGCATTTGAGCCGGGTCGCGTAGTTACTGACACATCCGTTCTGCTGTAACTGCTCAAGGAAGGCAATCCGGTCGTCCGGATGCTCATAAAGTTCCGCAATCCCCAAGTGGGTCAGTTCCTCGGCCGTATAACCCAGCAAATCTTCCATGGCCCTGTTGGCGGCGAGGGGGCGTCCGCCAAGTTCAGCGAGGCCGATGCCGATCGGCGCATGTTCGAAGAGATCGCGATAGCGCCGTTCACTCTGTTCCAGTGCCTCGATGGCTTTCTTCCGTTCGGTGATGTCCGTGAACATGGCAAAGGAGCCGCCGAACCGACCTTCTGGGGACATGACCGCAGTAGCGGAAACCAGCGTCCATATCTCGCCTCCGTCCGCACGACGGAAGCGTCGTTCGTATTGCCCTCCTTTGCCTTCCCGACGCGCCCGCATCCGCCGATGATGCTCGGGGAGGTCTTCTTCAAACATGAAGTCCTCCACCTTATGTCCGAGCATCTGCTGAGGCGTGTATCCCAGCATGGACGCCATGCGTCTGTTGACGAAGGTCGTCTCGTGGTCGGCGTTCATGGCCCAGATGCCCTCGTACGCGGTTTCCACGAAACGCCGGTATTTCTCCTCGCTCGTTCGCAGTGCCTTCGCCATCTCGATGTTGTGCAGGGCGAAACCCAGATCATTGGCCAATTCGTCGAACAAATCGCGATGTTCCCTATCGTTGACATATTCGCCTGGTACGGAGGCAACCAGCATACCATAGATCCTGCCCGCGTGAGCCAGGCGCCGGGCCAGGGCGGCGCCCTGTCCGTGGACCGACGCAATCGGACAGTTCCGGCACTCGTCTCGCGACTGATTCGCCACGAAGGTCGCCTCGTTCCGCAACGTGGCGTTCATGCAGACGGGGAAATCCCGCTGTCGGAGTCGTGTCCGCATCGCTTTGAAGTCTACGCCGCAGCCAGAGGCAGCCTCGGTACTCACGACTTGATGGCTTTCGTCCCAGAGGGCGATCCAGGCACTGGAGTAACCGAGCGTCTCGGTGAGGTTTGCGCAGGCTCGTTCAATCAGCCGCTGGGAGTCTGTCTCGCCCAGAATGATCTTGCCCACGTTTCGCACGGCCAGCAACACCCTCTTGATATGGGCTTCGCGGAGTTCGGCCTGCCTGGAATCCGTGATATCGACATAAGCGGCCTGTACCGCCACGCGGCCGCGATAGACAATCCGGCTCGCGTATAACCGCAGCCAACGAATACTGCCGTCCTTGTGAATCCCCCTGAACTCATAGGGATTTAGAAGGATCTTGTCCGCCAAACGCTTGCGATGGCGATCCCAAACTCCCCGGCGGTCCGCCGGATGGACTAACGCCTGGATCCGTTCGGGAGACATCGCCTCAAGTTCAGGAACGGTGTACCCAGTGATGGTTTCCATGTTACGATTGGCAAACACCATCCGTCCGTCCTGAATGATGGCTAACCCCTGCGCCGCATGCTCTACCAGAGCCTGATACGCTTCTTTGAGATCCATGCGCTCCTTGGCCATTCGTTCGAGCTGCGCCAGCTTCTTCCGCAGAGAACGAAGCTCCTCCGCCTGCGTACGACCTTGTCCGCCGGCGCCATCGGGTCGTCCAGATTCAGTCATGGCATGCTTTCCTTGAGTGCGGCGGGTACTCTCGTCGTGCACGGACTCAGCCAAATGAAATCACCCGCGTGAACTTCGTCGCCTATGCTATCGTTCGCCCCCTTCATCTGCAAGACATGTTCACGAAGGGGTTGCCGACTCTGGCTGGAAGGAGGGACTCAAGTGTGATAGGATACTGAAAATGCAATAAGTCGACGTCGAGGCCCCACGGATCCTCGGCAGCATCCGTGATTCCACGGACGCCTTGGATTGGTTCGCCATGCCATCGCAGCCGGCAGTATGGCCTCCGGTTCGACGGCAGCGGATCCGTCGATCTTGACGTCCGCGCATTGTCCCGACCCGTCCATTGGACGGACGTGCACGAGGGCAAGTGGATCGACCCCGGACTCTGGATGGCGTTGATACGAAGCCGTTAACCATCATGACACAGGGTGAGGAAATCAAGAGATGCCGATGAGGAACAGAGTGCCTTCCCTGCTGATTCCTGTTGTGATCTTTTTCTGCCCGTTCGCGGGCTATTCATCGACCGCTGCCGCTCGCGGAGAACCGGTGCGGGTCGTTTTCGATACGGACATGGGTTCGGATTGCGATGATGCCGGTGCGTTGGCAGTACTTCACGTCTATGCGGATCGCGGCCCGGCCGAGATCCTCGGGTGCATTTACAGCTCGGGCACAGTCCCCTATGGACCGGGGGTTGCCGAGGCGATCAACGTCTACTACGGCAGGCCGGAGATTCCTGTCGGCGCCGCGCACGACGACGAAATCGGCGACCCAGCCGACAAGATGACCGCCGAGAAACTGGCCAAGGACACCGCCGCGTTCGGCAACACCGTCATCCACAGTCGGGACGCCGAGGAGATGACGGCCCTCAATCGCAGACTGCTGGCCCGCCAGCAGGATAACAGCGTGGTCTACCTGACCGTCGGGCACACCAAGGGGTTCTACGACCTTCTCGTCTCCACACCCGACGACATCTCCCCGCTCAGCGGACACGAACTGGTCAAGAGGAAGGTCAAACGCTGGGTCGCCATGGGGGCGGTGGACGCCAACAACAAGGAGGGGCGCTTCCGGAAGGAGTGGAATTTTCATCGCAATGGAAGCGCGCCATATACGAAGTACCTGGTGGAACACTGCCCCGTGCCGATCGTCTACATCGCCGCCGGCAGCGACGTATACACCGGCAAATCGCTGAAGACAACTCCACCGGGAAACATCGTTCGGACGATCTACCGGGACTGGCTCTGGAACGTGGAGAAAAAGACCCTCGACGACCAGCGGCCCAGGTGGGACCTGATCGCAGTGTATTACGCGAAATGGTCCTTCAATCACGGGAGAAACGGATGAATCAGTGGATTCGAATCACGACACTGCTCGGTGTCGCGTTGATTGCGAGCGTTCCGGCTCGTGCGTCGAAAAACAGCGATTGCATTCAACCCTATGCAGGCAATCCGTTCTATTGGCAATACAAAGGCAAACCCGTCATGCTCGTCGGCGCCAGCGACAAAGACAACCTCTGGCAGTGGACGGGGACGCAACTGACCGAACACCTCGACCTCATGCAGTCGGTGGGCGGAAACTATGCGCGCAACACGATGTCCGATCGCAACGAAGGGGATATCTTCGCGGCAAGACAACTGGACGACGGCCGGTACGACCTCGACCAATGGAACGACGCATATTGGCAGCGACTGCGCTTCTTCCTCGACGAGACACACAAGCGCGAGATCATCGTTCAACTGACGTTGTGGGACTGGTTCGATCTCTCCGGAGCCGGCGTGTACGGGCGTTTCGCCGTGCATCCCTTGAATCCCGAGAACAATATCAACTGGGAACCCGGCACGATCAAGAACGCCGGCGATTTCTATGGCGGTTCGCTTCGGCACAAGAACCAGCCCGTACTGGACTATCAGCACCGGTACATCGACAAGATGATGTCCATTGCGCTTCGATACGATCACGTGTTGTACAACATC
>CAZTGH010000218.1:0-8840 GCA_964612985.1 uncultured Pirellulales bacterium | reverse complement strand
CGACCTCGAGACCATCTGCCTCAAAGCGATCGAGAAAGAGCCGCACAGGCGATATGGCGCCGCTGCGGAGATGGCCGACGACCTGCGCCGGTACGTCAACGGTCACGTCATTCGGGCCAGGCCCCCGGGGGCGACGGACCGCGTGGTCAAACTGGTGCGCCGACGCAAGATCGCCGCGGTGCTGGGTCTTTGCCTGGCCGTGGCGACCGCCTCCGCGATGACGATTGCGTGGAAGCACTACAGCACGCGTTGGGCCCAGCAGGACGCCATGGCCGAGATCGACCGCCTGATCCAGGAGGACGCTCATTTCGCGGCGTTCGTCATCGCGGAGAAGGCGGCGCGGTACATACCCGACGATCCGCTGCTGGCAAACCGCTGGCCCCTGTTGTCACGGGAGCATTCCGTCAGCACGCAGCCGGCCGGAGCGAGAGTCTTCATCAAGGATTACTTCGACGAGGAAGGCAACTGGAGATACATCGGCACGACCCCGCTGAAGCATGCGCGGATCCCGTTCGGCACGAATCGGTGGAAGGTGGAGAAGGCGGGATTCGTACCGATCGAAACCGTGCAGGCCAACGATCTGCCGACGAGGCATACGGAACCGACGGAGCTGGCGCCGGGCTACGTAAGTTTCATCCTGCAGGAAGTGCGGCAATATCCCGCCCATATGGTCTGGATCGGCCCTTGCGACCTCGATCAGAGACAGTTGTACCACGGGAATCGGAAGATCGCATCGGCCCCGGCCTTTCTGATCGACAAGTACGAGGTCACCAACCGGAAGTTCCGCGAGTTCGTCGACCGAGGCGGCTACGAAGACCGCAGCCTCTGGGAGCACGAGTTCATCAAGGATGGGAAGGTGATTCCCTGGACGCAAGGGATCCAGGAATTCCGCGACCAGACCGGTCGGCCGGGCCCGGCCACCTGGCGCAACGACAAGTATCCCTCGCGAGAGGCCGACTTCCCCGTCCGCGGCGTGAGCTGGTATGAAGCGGCGGCCTACGCGCGGTTCCGGGACAAGCATCTGCCGACGATCTTTCACTGGGTGCTGGCGGCGCAGGCGGATGACAACCCGTCGCGGATCACGCGTCTGAGCAATTTCAGCGACATCCCGGCCCCCGTCGGGCGTTATCAGGGAATGGGTCGCTTCGGGCTGTACGACGCCGCCGGCAACGTGCGGGAATGGTGCTTCAACGCCGTCGAGGGCGCCGAAGAGCTTCGCTGCAATCTCGGCGGCGCCATGGGCGAATACGGCGATCTGTTCCTCCAGGGGACGGTGCGGTCGGCCTGGGACCGGGACGAGGCGAACGGCTTCCGATGCGTCAAATACCTTGGAGGTCGCGACGCCGTCCCGCAGGCGGCATTTGCTCCGATTGAACGCAAGATTCGCGATCTGCGCCAGTTTGCTCCGGTTTCCGACGAGGTTTTCCGGTCGTACATCGACATGTGGTACGATTATGACCAGACCGAGCTTCACGCCAAGATCGAGTCGGTGGACGAAGAACTGCAATACTGCCGTCGAGAAAGGGTCACGTTCGATGCGGCCTATCCGAACGAGCGCGTGATCGCGTATCTTCACCTTCCCTTGATGAGTCGTCCCCCCTACCCGGTAGTGGTCTGGTATCCGGGGCAAGGGGCACGGAGCAGCCCGTGGGACGACACCGCCTACACGAACGAGCTGCTCTGTCTGATCCACAGCGGGCGGGCGGTGGTCGTTCCGTTCTACAAGGGCACGTACGAACGTCGTCTGGAGAGGGACATCTACCCGCCCGAGGGAATCCAGAGCCGAAATCTCTACGTGCAGAGGTCACAGGACCTGCGACGGACGATCGATTACCTCGAGACGCGGGACGATATCGACACGGCGCGGATCGCCTATGTGGGTCTGGGCTGGGGCGGGCAGATGGGCCCGGTGATGATCGCGGCTGAACCTCGAATCCAGACGGGCATTCTGCTGCTGGGCGGGATTTGCGCCTGCAAGAGACATCCGGCGTCCGACCCGGCCAACTTCGCCGGACGCGTGACGATCCCCATGCTGATGCTCAACACCCGCGAGGATTCCATCTTTCCGTATGAAACGGCTCAGAGACCGCTGTTCGACCTGCTGGGTACGCCGGCGGCCGACAAGAAACACGTGCTCTTCCCTGGCGCGCACAGCGTGCCGCGGGAATACCGCAAGCAATACCATCGAGAAATCATGGAATGGCTGGACATGCATCTGGGACCGGCGCGATGACGGCGACGGTGCACACGAAGTCCGCGTGCCCGAGGTCCGGGGCGCGCGATCCGAATCGTTTCGAACAGACGACGTTATGACCGACCTGAATCAGACCGATCAGCAACTGCTGGACGCCATCCGACGAGGCGACGGCCCGGCTTGGACGCGGCTGATCGACGAGTACCAGGGCCGCCTGCTTCGCTTCGCCATGGCGCGGGTTTCGCAGCACGCCGATGCCGAGGATATCGTGCAGGAGACCTTCACGTCGTTCGTCAAAGCGATCCACAAGCTCAAGGTCGAGGTCAGTATCGAGACCTACCTGTTCGGGATTCTGCGGAACGAGATCGTCAATCGCTTCCGCAACCAGGCGGCCGGGACCGTCTGCCTGATCCAGGATGTCTACCGGACCGACCCCGGCACCTTCGCGGGCGACCCGCTCGAGCAGGTGGCCGCCGGTGATCCGAGCGTCAGTTGGTGCCTCCGTCGGGACGAGCAACAGGAGATGCAACGCGAGATTCTGACCTGGGCGCTGCGCCATTTCGTCGCGGACATCCGCCAGACCCGCCGGCTCCGCGACCTGAAGGTCGCCGAACTGCTGTTCTACTGCAAGGTGCCTCACAAGGAGGTCGTCAAGCTGCTGGCGATCGACGAGGGACTCGTCCGGGTCATCAAGCATCGCTGCCTCAAGCGCATCCGCGAGCACTGCCTCAAACTCTGCCCGGCGGGCGATCGATCCTTCTGCTGCTCGCAAGACCTCCTGACCGAGACTTGGGAAACGCACCGACTCAGTTGTCCCAAGCGCAGCACGCTGGGCGCCTTTCTGCTCGAAACACTGGACCCCGAATGGTTCGATTATGTCGATTTCCATCTGACGACCATCGGGTGCCGGTTCTGCCGGGCCAGTTTCAAGGACCTCCAGGAGCAGAGCAACAACCACCAGCAGGACGGGTTCCGACAGCGCATCATGACCAGCACCGTAGGGTTCCTCTCCCGGTTTTGACGGATCGGAAGCGGCGCGCATCGCCTCGCAGACGGGGGCCTGCGATCAAACGGAGGAAGGCCGCCGGGCGGTTCAGGTGCTCGGGCGCTGAGGCGGATCGGGCAAAACGGGCGGCGCCGTTTGCCTTTGGCCGGGCTGGCCGTAGTTGAAGTTGAACTTGGCGGGAATGGCGCCGGCACTGGCTTCGGTGCCGAACAGCCGGTCATGTTCGGTCTGGAGGACCGTGGGGTCCCCGGCTTCGATCGCTCGTCGGATCGTGGTCTGCGGAGTGCCCAGCAGGCGGGTCAGGCATTTCTCTTCCGTGTCGATCAGCACGCTGATCAGGTAGTTCCGGCTCAACTCGCCGAGTCGGCCCAGATTCAGTCCCTTGATGTAGCGCTGCATGGCGAATGAATAGAGTTGTGAGAACCGTCGGGCCAATTGATCGCTGCTGCCGCTGCCGCCGGCGACGATCTTGTCACACAGCAGGCGCAATACGGCATTGTCCATCAACTCGTACCGGACCGACCAGTCGGCATAGCGGCGTACCCGGGCCTCGGCGATGTGCATCAACAACCCGGCCGCCTGTTCCGTGTCGAACCGTCCGGCGAACTCGGCCATCTGCAGCAGCACTTCCGGGCTGCTGGTGTCGACCACCTGATCGCACGCCCGCATGATCCGCGTGGCAAGCTGGGCCGCACTGCCCTGACCCTGGCCGATCTGGCTCCACAGTTCCCGGTTCGTCGAGGCACGCACCGCCCAGTAGCGAACGGCGCTGTTTTCGTGCCCGATCTCCTGGATCGCCAGATCGATCAGACGCGGATCCTGGAGACTGTCGATGAGGATCAACAGATTCGTGATGACCTTGAAGCGGGTGCTTTCGTCGCGGATGTCGGTGCGCGCTTCCTGCATGCCCTCGGCAATCTGGCGGTAAGCGGACTCCGAGTATTGCTGGGCGTACTGGGCCTGCTCGCTTTGATGGCTCACAATGATGGCGCGGGTCTTGGAGACCTGCGTGAAATCCGTCGCTCGGACCATGTCCGTGACGGCGTCATCCATGAATTCGTCAATGATCTGGAAATCCTGCTGGGTCAGGACGTCCTTCTTCATGACCTCCTCGATCCGTCGCAGGTCCACCACCGCGTTGGAGATTTCAAGAATGGCCAGAACCAGACCGCAGACGAGGAAGATAAAGACCGCGCGTTTCAACTTCATCTCGTTAGCATCCCTTTCAGTAGACTGCCTATATTTTATCCAGCTTAACGCGTATTGGAGCTCATGTCAAGCGAAATCGGCATCGGGCCCGAGCGGGGCGCGCCCCGGTACAGCCCCCGATCAGACTAACATAGGCCAACCGCCCAGAAGAGGCCATTTTATAAGACGTCTCCGTCGCAGGCCCGCGACCGCCCCGCCGGGACCGCCTCGAAACCAGGCAGAGAGGTCGGGCAACGTACAGCGCCCGAAAACGCCCCCATGGGGGTGCGGCCCGAATTCGCCAGCATTTGCCGACCGCACCCCCGTGGTCCGGCGGCGAACAAAGCCTTGCCTTTATCGTCTAATGCTATATCCTGGAACGTGTTTCATGATCGCGATCTGAGAGGTCTTTCCTGAAATATCGCACGACCAAGACTGTACGTATGACGTGGCTGACCCTGGGTCTGTCGCTGGCATTGAGCGGTTGTGCCGAGGTGCACAAATCACCCGGCCTGCCACCTGAGCCGATCCCGGAGCCAGTGGCAGAAGGCCCGGCCAATACCACGCCACAGTCCCCTTTTATAGACAAGTCCTGCTCTGCGGAGGCGGAGAATCGGGGGTCCGAGGCTGTCGAGCCCAATAGACCGCAGGAGGACATCGTTGAGCCGAACGGACCTGCGGCATCTGAGACCGCCGACGGTGCTGCCCTCGTGGCCCAACCGCCCGACCCGAACCAGGCTCTCGTCGAAGAGCCTTCTGGCGAACCGAATGAGACGTCGGCGGTCGAAGCCTCCGGACCGCAGCCGGCAGCGCCCGACCTGCCGCCCGATCCGAGTGCTGCCTTCTATCAGGAATACGGGGAGCTGCTGGATCAATACGTGCTTGCGGACGGACGTGTCGATTACGACAGCCTGCGACGCAAGCGGTTGTGGATCAAGCAGTTGCTGCGCACGCCCGACGAGCTCGATCCGAACGTCTACCGCGCCTGGAGCGAGAGCGAGCAACTGGCCTTCTGGATCAACACGTACAACCTCAAGATGCTGGACGTCATCGTACGGAACCACCCGATCGAGTCGTCCTGGTGGCTGCGGCTGACCTGGCCGCCGAGCGACATCCGACACATCGAAGGCATCTGGAGCGACTACCGGTTCATCGTGATGGACGAGGAGTTCACGCTGGGCGAGGTCGAGCGGCGGTTCTTCCATCGGACCTTTGCCGACCCGCGTGCCTTTCTGGCCATCAGCTACGCCAGCCGGTCGGGACCGCGATTTCGCCGGCAGCCCTATCGTGGCGAAGAGCTGGACCGCCAGCTCGACGAGCAGGTCCGGACCTTCCTTGTAGCCCAGCAGGGATTCCGGATCGACCGGGACAAGCAGGTTGTCTATCTCTCGGCCCTCTTCAAACCCACGTGGCGGGGCAAAGAGTTCGTCGCCCGCTACGGAACGGACAAGAAGTTCAAGGACCGCGCCCCCGAGACGCGCGCCGTCCTGAGTTTCCTGACCCGCTACGTCTCTGATGACGACGTCTACTTCCTCGAGGTGGAGAACTACGCCATCGAGTACACCAACTTCGACTGGCGGCTCAACGACGCGTCCCGGCGTCCGTGACCGCGTCCAGACCCTCCAAATTGCCGTTCGGTGCGGTTTTTTCGTTGACGAGGGGGACGCCGATTCTATGATGAACGCGCATTTCTTCGTGAGATGTTGTTCACCGGGCGACTCGTGCCAGGTCCGTCACGGACATCAGAGGGTGGCCTTTTCGATTCTATCAACCAATGGGGATTTGGATGTAAGGTGCTAAGGAAATGGCGAAACGATTGAATGTGGGCAATCCGAACTGCGACATGCACAACTACCTGTTCACCAGCGAATCGGTGACGATGGGGCACCCGGACAAGGTGGCCGACTGCATCTCGGATGCGGTCCTCGACGCGATGCTGGCCCAGGACCCGTTGAGCCGGGTGGCGTGCGAGACGCTGGTCAAGGCGGACATGGTGGTGGTGGCCGGGGAGATCACCTCGAAGGCGACGGTGGATATCCCGCAGATCGTCCGCGACACGATCAAGATGATCGGCTACGACGATCCGGAGGTGGGCTTCCATTACGATAACTGTGCGGTGATGGTGGCGGTGGGACAGCAGAGCCCCGACATCAGTCAGGGCGTGACCGAGGGCAGCGGCCTGCACAAGGACCAGGGCGCCGGCGACCAGGGTCTGATGTTCGGCTACGCCTGCAAGGAGACCCCGGCGCTGATGCCGATGCCGATCCAACTGGCGCACAAGCTGACGATCCAGCTCGAGAAGATGCGGCGGAACAAGAAGCTGCCGTGGCTGCGTCCGGACGGCAAGAGCCAGGTGACCATCGAATACGAAAACGGCAAACCCAAACGAATCCACACGGTCGTCATCTCGACGCAGCACACGCCAGACATCCCCCACCGCAAGCTGCGCAACGAGATCATCGCCAAGGTCATCAAACCGGTGCTCCCTGTACGATTCGTCGACAAGAACACCAAATTCCACGTCAATCCCACCGGTAAGTTCGTCGTCGGCGGTCCCAAGGGCGACTGCGGGCTGACCGGACGCAAGATCATCGTGGACACGTACGGGGGATGGGGTCGGCACGGCGGCGGCGCCTTCAGCGGCAAGGACGCCACCAAGGTCGATCGGACCGCCAGCTATATGGCCCGTTACGTCGCGAAGAACATCGTGGCGGCGGGTCTGGCTGAGGCGTGCGAGGTCCAGTTGTCCTACGCGATCGGCGTGGCGGAACCGACGTCGGTGCTGATCAATACGGAAGGCACCGCCAGGATCAGCGAAGTACGGATCAGCGAGATCGTCTCCGAACTGTTCCCGCTGACGCCCAAGGGCATGATCGAGCATCTGAAGCTGACGCGTCCGATCTTCGCGGCCACCGCCCACGGCGGGCACTTCGGTCGCGAGCTGCCCGAGTTCACGTGGGAAAAGACCGATATGGTCGACGCCCTCCGCAAGGCCGCCGGCATGACCAGCGCCAAGAAGTAGACGCCGCCTCTTTCTTCGTCACCCCAGCCCGGTTCAGTGCCGGGCTTTTTTCATGCGCCCGCGCCCCCTGATCTCCTCGATCCCCAACAGACCGCTCCTGCGCGCTTGCCCATCATCAGCGGCCCATGGTCGGCCAGTTTGGTTTGGCTTTGGCGGCTGCCTTTTGGTAAAATAGGTCGTCTCTGTGACGACGCCGATGGAGAAGGGCCCGACGGCACGCCGGCGGGCGCGAGGCATTGCGCCTGCAGTGCGGATGTGCGAGAGGCTCTTGTTATCCTATCGCAACTTAAGTATATCTTAACACGAGCGGGAGGTGGTCATATGGACAGCCTGTCAGAGAGAAGCGGTCACAGCGTTCCCGCCGACCGGCACAATCTCGATCCTGCCACACGCCTGACAGCACCCGTCTGGCGCGGGGCACGGACCGCTTCGTCCAAACATCGCTCTGGTAAGGACTTGGGCGCTGCCGTCCAATGGCTGGTCGCCTTCATCCTCCTCGCGCTGCCCGGGCACCGCCGGGGCAGATCCCTCGCCCGGCCCCTTCCCGCGCGCCGCCCTGTGCATCCTGGCATGAAACATACTCTAGAAACCCTTGCAAAAGCAGAGAAACATAAATGGCCTTCAATAAACACGCACTTTAACACACATGCAAGAATCGGATTAACAGCACTGGCATTAGCATCTCCTTTCATATTGGCAAATGGGACAGATGCAAAAGAGATTGAAGGTGCTGTTGCTATGAGGTATTATATTAATGGTGTTAGTGGAAGTTCCTGTAGTCTTTCATTTATTCAGGGCGCAGAGGATGGTTGGGATTCTCATGATACTGCTTATTACGAAATTCCTTTTCCAGATGATGCGCATGCTAAGGCTGTTGGAACTATCGAAGGAAGAGAGTCTAGAGTAACAGCTATACCCCCATTACAAGATATTAATGGAAGTTCTGCTTCTGATAATTTTAGTGGAAGCATTGTTGTAAATGATGGAAAACAAATTTCATTAGATAACTCTTCTCATTATCTTACTTGGTCTGTAATAGGATTAGAAGGGTGCGATGTTACAATAAATGGGATTAATGCAAGAAACTATAGTCGATTGGATTTAGGAACATTAACTGGAACATATGGAGAAGGAGAAGAAGGAACAGCTAGTTGGGATGTTAGTGTAAGTTATTATGGAGGTAGTCAAGGAGACCCAAACGACCCTGTTAGTGAACCTAACGAAACTCAATCAGTTTCAGGGAGGTTAAGAATAGATAATGTTCATGAGAAATCTCCCACATCAACATTCGAACTAATCTACTCTAATGGGGCAACAGAAAACCCAAATGATGCAATGGATGTAGAATATACCCGATGGAGAGGAATACCCCCGCCATTTATTGTTTCAAAAGTAGGAGATAAATATCTGCAAACTGACTCAAGAGGAAC
>CAZTGH010000217.1:0-8847 GCA_964612985.1 uncultured Pirellulales bacterium | reverse complement strand
CGGATCGAATACGAGGCGACGACGGACAAGGCGACGCCGGTCAATATCACGCACCACGGGTACTTCAACCTGACCGGCGGCGAGCGGGACATCCTGGGTCACGAGCTGATGCTCAACGCCGACAAGTTTACGCCTGTCGACGAAGGGCTGATCCCGACGGGAGAGCTGCGCCCGGTGGAAGGGACGCCGATGGATTTCCGCAAGCCGACCCCGATCGGCGCTCGGATCGACGACGACTACGAGCAGCTCGAGTTCGGCGGCGGCTATGACCACAACTGGGTCCTGAACAAGAAGGGCGACCGGATGACGCTTGCGGCCGAGGTCTACGAGCCGACGACGGGACGCGTGATGAAAGTTCACACGACCGAGCCGGCCATTCAGTTCTACGCGGGCAATTTCCTGGACGGGACGATTACGGGTAAGGACGGGATCGTCTACAAGCACCGTTATGGGTTCTGCCTGGAGACGCAGCACTATCCCGACTCCCCGAACAAGCCGGACTTTCCTTCGACCATCCTGCGACCCGGCCGCAAGTACGAGACGACCACGATTTATGCCTTTTCGGCGCGCTAGAGGGCGAGGTCGGCGCGATGGCCTGGAGAGAATCCCTGAACTCGATACAAAGGAGAACGCATGACGGCATTGCACTTGATTGACTGGCTTTTCATTCTGGGCTACTTTGCTGTTGTGTTCGGCATCGCATGGTGGGCCTACCTCAAGGAAAGGCAGTCGCAGACAAAGGCGGAGTATTTTCTTGCCGGTCGCAATCTCGGATGGTGGATCATCGGTGCGGCGGTCTTCTCGTCCAACATCGGCTCCGAACACCTCGTCGGCCTCGCCGGCTCCGGCGCCACCGACGGGGTCGCCATGGCGCACTATGAACTGCACGCGTGGTGCCTGCTGGTTCTGGCCTGGATCATGGTGCCCTTCTACATGCGATCGAAGGTCTTCACCATGCCGGAGTTTCTCGAGAAACGCTTCTCTCCGGTCAACCGCACGGTGCTGTCGATCATCTCGCTGGTCGCGTACGTGCTGACGAAGCTGGCGGTGGGCATCTTTGCCGGCGGCGTGGTCTTCGCGGTGCTGATTCCCGACGTCACGTTCATGGGGCTCGACAGCTTCTGGATCGGGTCCATCCTGGTGATCGTGCTGACGGGCGTCTACACGATCATGGGCGGCATGCGGGCGGTCGCGTACACCTCGGCGATCCAGACGGTGATCCTGGTGATCGGCTCGGCGTGCGTGACCTATTTCGGCCTCAAAGCTTTGGGCGGGTGGGACGCGTTACGGGAGTGGGCGGGCTCCGAGATGTTCAACCTGTGGAAGCCGCTGGTGCCCGAAGGGGTCGAGGCCACCTGGGCGCCGGTGAAGGAGTCGGGTCGCATGGCCTGGTACTTCAACGACAACTATCCCTGGATCGGCATGCTCTTCTGCGCGCCGATCATCGGGTTGTGGTACTGGTGCACGGATCAGTACATCGTCCAGCGTGTGCTCGGCGCCCAGAATGAGACGGATGCCCGCCGGGGTTCCATCTGCTCGGCGGCGCTGAAACTGCTGCCGGTGTTCATCTTCATCATCCCCGGCATGATCGCCTTCGCACTGGCCAAGAGCGGACAGAATGCGGCCTTGCAGGAGGCCTTCTTCGATCAGAACGGTCAGCTCATCCGTGACAACGCCCAGCAGGCGTTCCCGATGCTGGTGGCCCAGGTGTTGCCGATCGGGGTCCGTGGAATTGTTGTGGCCGGGTTGCTGGCGGCACTGATGAGTTCGCTGGCCGGCGCGTTCAACGCCTCGGCGGCGCTGTTCACCATCGACTTCTATTCGAAACTGCGGCCCGAGGCGCCGGAGAAGCAGGTCGTGTGGGTGGGCCGAATCGCCACCGCGGTGATGGTGCTCATCGGCCTGCTCTGGATCCCCGTGATCCGAGGCGGCAAGGGTTTGTATGATTATCTGCAAGGGGTCCAATCGTATCTGGCCCCGCCGATCTTCGTCGTGTTCTTCCTGGGTGTTTTCAGCCGGCGGCTCAACGCCAAGGGTTGCCTGTGGGCGCTGATCGTTGGTTTTGGCCTGGGCCTGTTCCGGCTGGCGGTCGACACGCCAGTCAAGCTGCTGGACGACTTCACCTATGCCGAGGGCTCGTTCTTCTGGATCGTCAACAACACGTACTTCCAGTACTACAGTCTGCTGATCTTCCTGGTCTGCATTGCGGTGATGGTGGTAGTCAGCCATTTGACGAACGAGCCGGCCTACAGCAAGATCACCGGACTGACCTACGGGACGCTGACGGACGAGGATCGCAAGGCCTCGCGGGCGTCCTGGAACAAGTGGGATGTGGCGGCCTCGGCAGGTGTTCTGGCGGCGATCCTGGCGGCCTATTTGTACTTCACGGGTTGAGAAGCGTTCATTCGAGGTGTGAGCTATGGCATATGCGGTTGGACTGGACTACGGCACGAACTCGGTACGGTGTTTGATCGTGGACACATCGACCGGCCGCGAGTTGGGGACGTGCGTCTACGAGTATGAAACCGGTCAGGCGGGAATCCTCCTGGATCCTGCCGATCACAACGTCGCGCGGCAGAGCCCTGCGGATTACCTCAAAGGGGTGGAAGTGACGGTGGCCGGGGCGATCGCGGAGGCCCGCAAGGCCGAGCCCGAGTTCGACCCGAAGGATGTGATCGGCATCGGCGTGGACACGACCGGTTCGACGCCTCTGCCTGTAGACAAGGACGGGACGCCGCTGGCGATGCTCGACGCGTTCAGGGGCAACCTGAACGCGCACGCATGGCTCTGGAAAGACCATACCGGGTATGCCGAGGCGGCAGAGATCACCGAGCTGGCCCGGAAGGAACGTCCTGAGTATCTGGCCAAGTGCGGCGGGACGTATTCGTCGGAATGGTTCTTCAGCAAGATTCTGCACTGCCTGCGGGTGGCGCCCGAGGTCTTCGATGCGGCCTACACGTGGGTCGAGCATGCCGACTGGCTCCCGGCGGTCCTGACCGGCAATGATGCGCCGGAGAAGATCATGCGCTGTCGCTGTGCAGCCGGACATAAGGCCATGTTCAGCGACGACTGGGGTGGCTATCCCGACGAGGACTTCCTGGCGAAGTTCGATCCGAAGCTGGGGGCGTTGCGCCGGACGCTGGGCGATGAGACCTATGCCGTCGATCGGGCGGCCGGCAAGCTCACGGATCGGTGGGCGAGCAAGCTGGGCCTGACCGCGGGCATTCCGGTGGCGATGGGGGCGTTCGACGCCCATCTTGGTGCGGTGGGATCGGGCATCGAAGCGGGCGTTCTGGTCAAGATCATCGGGACCAGCACGTGCGATATGGTGGTGGCGCCGTCGAGCGCCAAGCTGCCGGATATTCCAGGAATCTGCGGGATCGTGGATGGCTCGATTCTGCCAGGCTTCTACGGTCTGGAGGCGGGCCAGTCGGCGGTGGGGGACATCTTCAACTGGTTCGTCAACTACATCCAGCCCGGCGGCAAAGAGGCGGGCTCGCACCAGGCGCTGACGGAGAAGGCGGCCCAGCTCAAACCGGGCCAGTCGGGCCTGCTGGCTCTCGATTGGAACAACGGCAATCGGACGATCCTGGTCGATCAGCGGCTGACCGGGCTGCTGCTGGGCCAGACGCTGCATACGCGACCCGAGGAAATCTACCGGGCCCTGGTCGAGGCGACCGCCTTCGGCGCCCTGACGATCATCAACCGCTTCGAAGAATACGGCGTCGAGATCTCCGCAGTGGTCAACTGCGGCGGGATCTCGGAGAAGAACGCCATGCTCATGCAGATTTATGCCGATGTCACCGGTCGTGAGATGAAGATCTCCCGGTCGGCCCAGACCTGTGCACTCGGGTCGGCGGTGGCAGCCGCGGTTGTGGGAGACGCCCACGCAAGCTTTGCCGAGGCACAGGCGGCGATGTGCGGTATCAAGGAGACGACGTTCAAACCGATCCCGGAGAATCACGAGGTCTATCGCCAACTCTACAAGCTCTACCGACAGCTTCACGACGGATTCGGCTTGCAGGACCACGCCCTGGCGATGGGCAATGTGATGAAAGAGCTGCTGGAAATCAAAGAGAAGGCCAACGCGTAGCGATGCACGAGAAGCTCAAACAGCAGGTGTGCGAGGCCAACCTCGACCTCCAGCGGCACGGCCTCGTCGTCTTCACCTGGGGCAATGTCAGTGGAATCGACCGCGAGGCGGGCGTGGTAGCCATCAAACCCAGCGGCGTGCGCTACGACGAACTGGTCCCCGAGAAGATCGTTCTGCTCGATTTGCAGGGCCATGTTCTCGAAGGGGACTTGCGTCCGTCGTCCGATACGCCGACCCACCTGGAACTCTATCGCACCTTCGAAGGCATCGGAGGGATCTGTCACACGCATTCGCCCTACGCGACGATGTGGGCTCAGGCGCAGCGGGACATTCCCTGCTTTGGGACGACGCACGCCGACCATTTCTATGGGGCGGTACCGGTGACGGAGCCGATGACGCCTGAGGAGATTCGCCAGGACTATGAGGCCAACACCGGTATCGTGATCGTCCGGCGTCTGGAAGGGATCGATCCCATGCAGATGCCGGCGGTGCTCGTCGCCAACCACGGCCCGTTCACCTGGGGCAAGAACGCCGACGAGTCCGTCACGAATGCCGTCGTGCTGGAGGAGGTGGCGAAGATGGCGTCGGGAACGCTCGCGATCCATCCCAAACAGCCGCCAATCGCCCAGGACCTTCTCGACAAGCACTATCTGCGCAAACACGGCAGGAACGCCTATTACGGGCAAATGTAGGAGAAACACCATATGGCCAGGATCCTGCGAGTCTGGATGCCGTCGATCCGATGAATGCCGAGCGAACCAGTGCGCGAAGAGCGGTGAAACGGGGAACCGATACGACCCCTTCGGTCCTGGTGTTCATCGAGACCTCACGCGAGTTCGGACGCGGTCTGCTGTACGGGATCGCCCGCTATTCCCGCGTGCACGGGCCCTGGCGGGTCTACCGTCGCTCGGCGGGGTTGGACAGTTCCCTGCCCGAGTGGAGGGATCTGAAGATCGACGGCGCCATCATGCGGGACGTGCGGATTGCGGAGAACCTCTCGGGGTGGAAGTTCCCGGTGATCTTCGCCCAGCACAACCGGGAAAGCTATACTCCGTTTCCGGCGATCATCACCGACAGCGCGGCCATCGGCTCGATGGCGGCTGAGCATTTCCTCGATCGCGGATTCCAGCACTTCGCCTACTGCGGGCTCGACGAGTTCGTCTGGTCGCGCTTGCGGGCCCATCACTTCAGCGAGCGGCTCCAACGCGCCGGTTTCGGCACCAGCGTCTATCGCCAGCCCAAGGCCCGAGCGAAGCGCGCCTGGAAGAGTGAACAGAAGCTGATTGCCGAGTGGGTGGAATCGCTGCCCAAGCCGGTGGCGTTGATGTGCTGCAACGACGATCGCGCTCTCCAAGTCATCGAGGCCTGCAAATTCGTTGATTTGTATGTGCCCGACCAGGTCGCGGTGCTTGGGGTGGACAACGACATCCTGATCTGTGATCTGGCCGATCCGCCGATTTCGAGTATCGCTCTGGATACGGAAACGGCCGGTCACGAGGCGGCCCGGCTGCTCGACGGGCTCATGAAAGGCGAACCGATGGCCGGCCAGCAGATTCCGGTCCGTCCGACCCACATCGTGACGCGCATGTCGACGGACATGCTGGCGGTGACGGATTCGGAGGTGGCGGCCGCGGTGCGCTTCATCCGGCGCAATCCCAACCGCATGATCCAGGTCGACGACGTGGTCGAGGCCACCAACGTCTCCCGGCGCGTGCTGGAGAAGCGCTTCAAGGCCATTCTGCGGCGCTCGGTTTACCAGGAGATCCGGCGCGTTCGCGTCAACTACATCATCGGTCTGCTCGTGGGCACCGATATGAGCATCACGGAGATCGCCGTCAAGTCGGGCTTCGACGGCGTCGAACACATCAGCCGCTACTTCCGCAAGGAAACCGGGACCAGTCTGAGGGAGTACCGCAAGAAGCACGTCCCTCGGTAGGCAAGTCATCGGCTTCGGGATTGCCCCATCACGTTTTCGACGCCGTCATCCAGCACGGCAGCAAGATTTGTCCATTCGAATCGGGCGAGACGGTCTCGCAGCTCCTGTGTGTGGATCGCCAGCGATTCTCCTGCCGCAACGAGCTTTGCCAGTTCGGCCAGTTTTTTCGCCAGAGCTGGCGGGCTGCCATCGTAGAAGAAACGACGGATCTCGTCGAATTCGTGCAGTCCGAAGATTTCGGGATAGGCCAGGCGTGTCGGGAGCAGGGGAAACGCGCCCGCCAGCGCCGCCTCGACGGCGCAGAGACCGAAGAACTCATGCCTTGCCGTCGAGGCGAAGACATCGGTCTGCGCCAGCGCCGCTTCGTATTCCGCCCGATTCGCCTGATAGCCCCATCGGTCGATGCAATCGGCGAACTCCTGTCGGGCCTGCGCGAAGACGGGTGGTGTGTCGCGGAACTGCTCTCCGATGACGCTGAGGCGGAATGCGACGCCCCTGTGTCGAAGGATCGTTACTGCGTCGAAAAAATCCTCCGGGTTCTTGTCGTGCTCCCATCGGGCTGCCCAGAGGATGCGCAGCGGGCCGGGCTTCCGGTCTGGGGACCGAGGTGTGGCGGTGACGCCGGGCGGATAGACCCGAGCCTTGGTCCGGATCGCCTCGATGGCGTCGAGGGGTTGATGATCGGGCATGCGTCTGAGAAACGTCGCCAGCGCGTTGAGGAATTCGTCGCGATGAAACGCCGAATTGAACCACACCGCGTCGGCCGCCAGGGCACCGGTCAGGTTCGTCATAGCGAACTGATAGTCCCGTTCGCTCTTGACGCGCACCGGGTACGTCAGTTGATTCTCATGGAAGTAAATAACGGTCGCAAGCCGGCCCAGGTCGCGGCACACCAGCCCGCGAAACTCGGCCAGATTCAGCATATCGGAACAGAACAGAAGATCCCAGTTCGCGCCGGCCGAGAGGCGCTTGCGAATCTCCTCGGCGAAGGTCACCGCGGCGTGCCGCATCCGCCACTTCCACTTGTAAGGCGGCAGCGACAGGACCGTCCAGTCGTGCCGACTCAGAGCCGACCAGCCATCCAGGAAGGCCTTATGACTGCCGCCGTAGTAGGGTTCCAGTGCGAGGATGCGCATAGCAGGTATGGGGGCGCCGCCGCAGGCAGACGCTACGAGGTCTCCCAATCGTATTCGATTTCCAGACGCAGCTTATGCTGTGCTTCTTCCTTGGCCAGACCCAGCAGGGTATCGCCAAGCCGGTCGTTCTTCGCGATCGAAGCCAGATTCGTATAGATCCGAAACGCCGTCTTCTCGCGATTCATGGCGATTGCGAGCAGATCGACATAGCTCATATCAGGACCCGGCTCGGCATTCGGCGCCGTCTCCGCGACGTCCAAGCTGCCGACCTCTTCACGCGTGAAGCTGCTTTCGCCGTCCTTGATCGCCTGGAGGCGGATGCGATGCTGCAACTCGTCGATGGCGAAGCCCCGGACGGCTTGACGAAGATCGGGATCGCGGACGATCTCGGCCAGGTGCACGTAGAAGTGGTGGGCCTCGATCTCGCGTGCGATCGCAAAATCCAGAATCTCGTCTACGGTCCTGAGCCTGGTCATATTCTGTTCCATGAACGTCTGGTTGGTGGGCTGACGCGGGTTCCAGTCTAGCGGGTCCGCTGCGAAAAGCAAGCCACGCTCCGGTTTCCACATCGGTCGTCCGTACGGAATTCCGTTGTGGCGGCGGGCCCCGATGTGGTATAAAGGAGTCTGATTTGGCCGATCTTTCCCGGTGTGCCGGGCACGCCGGCGACGCGACGGATCGGTGCCAAATGCCCTGAGGTTCGGAGAAAGGGTCGCTAACACAGCCATTTCGGGGTATCGACAATGACCCGTGCCGAAGGGTTGTGACCATGTCGTCATATCGGAACATCATCAGGCAGACTTGAAAGGAGGAATGCGATGCGCAAGGGGCGGGTGTATCTGATTCTGGTCGGGCTGATCCTGGGGGTTTCGAGCCAGGCGATGGCCGGCATCACGGTGGCCGAGGAACTGCTGGTCGATCTGCGAGCCGAGGATCTGTCCTATGGAACGGCGGCCCAGACGTGGGTCAATCATGGGACGCTGGACGATTTCGAGCCTCAGGGCGTGCCCGTGGTGGAAGACGTGGACGGGCGCAAGGCGGTGACGTTTGACGGTTCGTGCTACTTCGAAGGACCGCTTTCGGTGGCGGGAATCGAAGGCGATGGCACCCGCTCGATCGAAGTGTGGGCTTATAACGGGCCGGATTTCGTGGGTGAGGAGACGATGGTTTCCTGGAGCCATCGCGGTGGTCCCGAAGGCACTAACATTGGTTTCAACTATGGCAATCACGGAACGTGGGGTGCCGTCGGCCACTGGGGCGCTCCCGATATGCCGTGGTCGCAACCGCATGCCCCCGCTCCGGAGGCCAATAACTGGTGGTATTTGGTCTATACGTATGACGGCGACACGGTTCGGCTCTATGTCAACGCGCAGGAGAATACGACCCGCGCCGTGACGCTGAACACGCACGGGCCGAATATCATCCGCGTGGCGGCACAAGCCAACGATTCGGGTGCCGGTGTCCATGCAGTGGTCAATTTCACCGGGTCGATCGCAGAGGTTCGCATCCATGATGGCGTGCTGAGTCCGGAGGCGATCGCGAACAACTTCAGATCCAAGCCGGGTGCTCCTACGGCCGCCGGCCCTGTCCCCGAGGACGAAGCGGTGGATGTGCCGCGGGATGTGGTGCTGGGCTGGACGGCGGGGGCGTTTGCGGCGACGCACGATGTGTATTTCGGGACG